>NZ_CP110678.1:2717500-3046856 GCF_026167545.1 Sphingomonas sp. S1-29
TCGGCCTGGTTCGCGATGCGATCGTGCGACCATTCACAAACAAGGCTGAGATTATCATCCACACCGGATACCAGACTTCGCTGCTCTGCCGAGTTTTGGTAGGTCGCAAGACTTACCCAGCGTTGTCGTTGGTGGTGTGGACTCTCAAGCGTGAGGTAAGGGCAATTGGTGGATGCCTTGGCATGTACAGGCGATGAAGGACGTGGCACGCTGCGATAAGCGTCGGTGAGGTGTGAGCAACCTTTGACCCGACGATTTCCGAATGGGGGAACCCACCTTCACCAATTAATTCAGCCTTCGTGGTGACACGGGGGCCGCGTTAATTGGGGAGGGTATCACCGAAGTGAATACATAGCTTTGGTGAAGCGAACCCGGAGAACTGAAACATCTCAGTACCCGGAGGAAAAGACATCAACCGAGATTCCGTTAGTAGTGGCGAGCGAACGCGGACCAGGCCAGTGCCTTATCTTCAACTAGCAGAACCATCTGGAAAGTTGGACCATAGCGGGTGACAGTCCCGTATGCGAAAGTGATAGATAAGGACTTGAGTAGGGCGGGGCACGTGAAACCCTGTCTGAATATGGGGGGACCACCCTCCAAGCCTAAATACTCGTACATGACCGATAGCGAACTAGTACCGTGAGGGAAAGGTGAAAAGCACCCCGATGAGGGGAGTGAAACAGTACCTGAAACCGGTTGCCTACAAGCAGTTGGAGCCTCTTTATGGGGTGACAGCGTACCTCTTGCATAATGGGTCTGTGACTTAGTGTATCGAGCAAGCTTAAGCCGTTAGGTGTAGGCGAAGCGAAAGCGAGTCTGAATAGGGCGACTGAGTTCGATGCATTAGACCCGAAACCCGGCGATCTATGCATGACCAGGCTGAAGGTGCGGTAACACGCACTGGAGGGCCGAACCGATCAATGTTGAAAAATTGTCGGATGAGTTGTGCTTAGGGGTGAAAGGCCAATCAAGCCGGGAAATAGCTGGTTCTCCGCGAAATCTATTGAGGTAGAGCCTCGAATGAATACCCTGGGGGGTAGAGCACTGGATGGGCTAGGGCGACGCGAGTTGTACCAAACCTAACCAAACTCCGAATACCCAGGAGTACTATTCGGGAGACAGACGGCGGGTGCTAAGGTCCGTCGTCGAAAGGGAAACAGCCCTGACCTACAGCTAAGGTCCCCAAGTCACGTCTAAGTGGGAAAGCATGTGGGATTTCCAAAACAACCAGGAGGTTGGCTTAGAAGCAGCCATCCTTTAAAGAAAGCGTAACAGCTCACTGGTCTAAACAAGAGATCCTGCGGCGAAAATGTAACGGGGCTCAAGACGTGCACCGAAGCTTAGGGTGTGATCCTTTGGATCACGCGGTAGCGGAGCGTTCCGTACGCCTGCGAAGTGGAAGGGTAACCGACCATGGAGGTATCGGAAGTGCGAATGCAGACATGAGTAGCGATAAAAAGGGTGAGATGCCCTTTCGCCGAAAGACCAAGGGTTCCTGCGCAAGGCTAATCCGCGCAGGGTGAGTCGGCCCCTAAGACGAGCCCGAAGGGGGTAGTCGATGGGAACACGGTTAATATTCCGTGACCTGGTGGTGTGTGACGGATCTCGTGTGTTGTACGTCCTTATTGGATTGGACGTGCTTCGAAGAGGTCCCAGGAAATAGCCCCACCGTATAGACCGTACCCGAAACCGACACAGGTGGTCAGGTAGAGTATACCAAGGCGCTTGAGAGAAGTGTCCTGAAGGAACTCGGCAAATTGCCTCCGTACCTTCGGAAGAAGGAGGCCCTATATAAGCGCAAGCTCTTATGGGGGGCACAGGCCAGGGGGTAGCGACTGTTTAGCAAAAACACAGGGCTCTGCTAAGTCGGCTTCAAGACGACGTATAGGGCCTGACGCCTGCCCGGTGCCTGAAGGTTAAGTGGAGGAGTGCAAGCTCTGAAATGAAGCCCAGGTAAACGGCGGCCGTAACTATAACGGTCCTAAGGTAGCGAAATTCCTTGTCGGGTAAGTTCCGACCTGCACGAATGGCGTAACGACTTCCCCACTGTCTCCAGGACATGCTCAGCGAAATTGAATTCTCCGTGAAGATGCGGAGTACCCGCGGTTAGACGGAAAGACCCCGTGCACCTTTACTGCAACTTCAGAGTGGCATTAGGAAAGAACTGTGTAGCATAGGTGGGAGGCTTTGAAGCGTCGGCGCCAGCTGACGTGGAGCCATAGGTGAAATACCACCCTGTTGTTTTCTGATGTCTAACCTAGAACCGTTATCCGGTTCAGGGACCCTCTGTGGTGGGTAGTTTGACTGGGGCGGTCGCCTCCTAAAGAGTAACGGAGGCGTGCGAAGGTTGGCTCAAGACGGTTGGAAACCGTCTGTTAGAGTGCAATGGCATAAGCCAGCCTGACTGCGAGACTGACAAGTCGAGCAGAGACGAAAGTCGGTCATAGTGATCCGGTGGTCCCTCGTGGAAGGGCCATCGCTCAACGGATAAAAGGTACGCCGGGGATAACAGGCTGATGATTCCCAAGAGCTCATATCGACGGAATCGTTTGGCACCTCGATGTCGGCTCATCACATCCTGGGGCTGGAGCAGGTCCCAAGGGTTTGGCTGTTCGCCAATTAAAGTGGTACGTGAGCTGGGTTCAGAACGTCGCGAGACAGTTTGGTCCCTATCTGCCGTGGGCGTCGAAATTTGAGAGGAGTTGACCCTAGTACGAGAGGACCGGGTTGAACATACCTCTGGTGTACCTGTCGTTCCGCCAGGAGCGCAGCAGGGTAGCTATGTATGGACGGGATAACCGCTGAAAGCATCTAAGCGGGAAGCCTCCCTCGAGATAAGATTTCACAGGACGGTCGAAGACCACGACCTTGATAGGCTGGATGTGGAAGTGGAGTAATCCATGGAGCTAACCAGTCCTAATTGTCCTATTCGCGCTTGAAGAGTCCCACCATCAATGACAGCGCTGCTGTCTCGATCGTGGATGATATCAAAGGCCTTGCACGGGCATCGATTTGAAAACCCAAAGACTACACCGGCTTCATTGCTTGGTGGCTATAGCGTCTGTGACCCACTCGATCCCATCTCGAACTCGAACGTGAAACCAGACTGCGCCGATGGTACTATCGTCTAAGCGATGGAAGAGTAGGTCGTCGCCAGGCATTGCAGCCGGTGTTGTCTTTGAGAAAAACCCATTCATATGTCATGCCGCCCGCCGGTCCCCACAAAGGACCGCCGGGCGGCTAAACGTCTTTGGCGCGGGGTGGAGCAGCCCGGTAGCTCGTCAGGCTCATAACCTGAAGGTCACAGGTTCAAATCCTGTCCCCGCAACCAAACGCCCACCATCCGCCCAGCACATCCTGCGGCGGACTTTTTGCGCTTTTTTGGCGCAGCCTTGCGGGACACGTTATTGTTTCGCTTCTCGCCCGGGAGGCGCACCCGCGTTGCTTAGCGCTCGGGTATCGGTGCGGAGCTACACTCTGCGGGACATAGTCCGTGACGTGCTCCCCATTTTCAGACCGCTGATAACTTAGCTTCGGTGTTCATATGCCCCCGGCGGGGGCGGTTCGTAAACACGGCGGGTGCTAACCCGCCAAGACTGCTGTGCGGACGCACGGTGTTGTAGTCCGTCCGCCCATGCCCCGATGATCCGTCTCGCCGCAGCCAGCGATGGAAACAGGTGTTCGTTCAGGCACTCGTCGCGCAAGCGACGATTAAGGCTTTCGACAAAGCCGTTCTGCTGCGGCTTGCCCGGCGCGATGTAATGCCACTCGACCCCGGTGTCCTGGCACCAAGCAACAACGGCGTGACTGGCGAGCTCGGTGCCATTGTCGCTGACCAACCATGCACGGCAGCCCGCGACGTTCGGCGATGACGCTCAGCTTGCGGATGACGCGCCGACCTGACAGCGAGGTATCAACGATGCATGCCGGGTATTCCCGGCTATAGCCGTCCATGACGTTGAGCATGCGGAACCGCCGGCCGTAGGCCAATGCATCCGACACGACGTCGAGCGACCAGCGCTGGTTGGGCTCCTGCGGGATCGCCATCGGCGCCCGTGTTCCAAACACGCGCCTGCGACCGCCGCGCTTTCGCACCGTCAGTCGCTCCTCGCGATACCGCCGATAGACCTTCTGCAGGTCCATGCCTTTCCCCTCACGCTTGAGCAGGATCGCCGGCCGTCGATAGCCGAACCGGCGTCGCTCGTTCGCGATCTCGCGCATCCGCTCGCGGACAGCATCGTCCTTCCCGCGAAGCGGCTCATGTTGCCATGCCGACCGATTGAGCTCGATCAGCCTGCAGGCGCGACGTTCGGAGAAGCCGTGATCGGCCATCAGCTTCTCCACCGCAGGGTAGCGCTCCGCAGACCGGGTCAGTTTTTTCCCAGCAAATCCTTGAGCTCCGACGCGTCAAGCATGGACCCCGCCAATAGATTCTTCAGCCGTCGGTTCTCATCATCCAGCGTGCGCAACCGTGCCGCCTCCGACACCGTCATCGCGCCATACTTCGACTTCCAGTTGTAGAATGTCGCATCGCTGTTCCCGTGCTTGCGGCACAGGTCGGCGATCTTCACGCCAGCCTCATGCTCGCGCAACACCCCAATGGTCTGATCCTCGGTAAAACCGCCTCGCCGCATCACTCGTCTCCACCTGACGAGCTAACTTACCAACGGCATGAATTCTGGGGAGCACGTCATCCGCCGGCCCGAAGGTCTCGAGATCCGCTGCGCCACCACGCGGCAAGCTCATATAATGCCTTGCCAGGCAGTCTTGTAGTGGCTTCCCCGGGCTAGCCGTCGATCGTTCGCTCCGGTGCTGGTGATCAAGCAGGCCGGCCTTGAGCAGTTGCCCGATCTACGCCGATCCACTATGAAGGAGTGGCACTCGAAAAAGGCCTATTCTGAGTATTGTGCACCCGCCGCGTACGGGGCTTGGCGGGACAATCAAACGCCGGGACCTTGAGTAGAGCGGATGCATCAACTAGCCGATAATTTTGTGTTTTTGCGGGCGCGCTTGGCGTCCGCGCAAGGTGCGTTGCCTTGCGTCGAACTTGGCTGGGTCGTTCGGTCGGAATGGGCGCGGAGCGCAGTGCCTATCGCGCTAGGGCAGCGAAGCAGAGCTGCAAAACGCCGAGCGATGGCGCGCTTCAGATGTGCCCTCCGGGTGGGATAGGCTGGACATGGTCGAAATCCCCATGTCTGCCTCCAGCGAACAGAATCGCCTCGACTTGGTTAGCCGTCTGAACAAGGGGCAACTGGCTTGCCTGCGCTTGGTCATGGAAGGTCGCACGTCGAAGGAGATTGCCAAGACGACAGGCATATCGCCGCATACCGTCGATCAGCGGTTGCGAATCGCAATGCAGACACTGGGCGTTGATAACCGCTTCGAGGCCGCCCGTCTCGTCCGGCAGGTCGAGCAGAACGCATATCAAAGCCTGATACATGCTCCTCTGCAGCGTGCCGCATATCAAACGGCGGACGTTGCCGCAGCTGACCGACATGCCTTACCCCATGAGTTGTTCGACGACGTGAACGGGTCGGACAGCCTAAAAATCGTGGGGGTTGCCGAGGAGAAACGGTCGCGTTTCGATCCGCTATCCGCTGCGCTCGGAACGGCAATTCGGTCGCGGTCATCGCAGGTGGGGGGAAGGCACAATGACCTAGCACCGATGGTTCGCCTGGCCTGGACGGTCGGTTTGATGATCGGCGTTGTCCTGGCGCTCAGCTTGTTGGTTACCGCCGCCGAAGGCTTGGCTCGCATCCTGGACGCGATTCAGCCCTAAGCTTTTTTCCGATTTCTGGATGATGGGTCCGTCGGCGTCGCCGGCGGGAAGGGGATAGACATGCTTGCTCAACATGATGAATCCGCACGGCTGGTCGCCGCGGCACTGTTCGCCGGCGAACGCGCGATCGATACCGCGCTGACCGATCTTTCGCGCCTGCCCGGATCGATCGCCGCGGCGCGGATCGCGGCACAATTGCCGTTCGGTGTCGGGCAGGGCGCGCTCAGCGACGCGGCCGAAGCGCTCGTGCTGATGGTGCGCGCTCGGCATCATATGGCGCGCGCGCATGAACGGCTGCGCGAAGCCGGCGAGGAGGCCGGGCTCGACGTGACCGCGTTCGGCGACGTCTTCCCCTGCCCCAAAAATGCTGCCGCGGATCCCGGCGTCGAGGCGCCGCTGCGGCTGGTGGCGTGACATACTTGACCGGGTGATCGGGTCATGTTTGGAACAACGCTCGATGAACGTCGTGCTCTTCCTCGCGCTGCTGCTCGTATGCTGCGGGTATTCGGCGGCATATGGCGGCGCGCCCGAGCGCATCGCCGCCGCGATCATCGCGGCGGCGGTAGCGGCGACGGTGGTGATTGGCTCGATCCAGTTCGTCACCTTCCAATCGGCGGAAATCGGAATCATCGTGATCGACGCGGTCATGGCGGTGGCGCTGATGGGGTTGGCGCTGCGCGCGAACCGCTATTGGCCGATGGCGATGACCGCTTGCGTCGGCGTCGGGTTGCTGGGCCACACCGCGGTCTGGGCGGCGCCGTCGATCGTGCCGCAGGTGTACGCGGTGTTCCACGCCTTTTCGGGCTACCCGGCGCTGCTCATCCTCGCCGCGGGCACGTACCGCCATCGGCGAAGGCTGATCCACAACGGCATCGATCGCCCCTGGTCCTTCGCCCAGGGCTGACCTGTCGCTGGCAAGCCTCCCGAGTTCTCCGCGCAATCGACGCTCCGCCGCATGGGCGGCACATTTCCCGACCATCGAACGGTGCCTTGCACCCGATGGCGCAGCACAAGGTTCGATGATGCAACATCTGCCGATCATACGCATACCCTATCGCGACCCTCTCGATCGCCGTGATGACGCCAGAGCAACGCGCTCGGTGCCCAAGGAGCCGGCGCGCAACATCAACGATCGCAGCAAGGCCACCGCATCGGTGGACCTGACGGTTCTTGCGCGCCAACTGTATGACTTCGGCCAGCGGCGATCGAAGTTCTTCCCCGCCGACCTGTTCGGCGAACCGGCATGGTATATCCTGCTCGACCTGTACGCCTCCGCAGGTGAGGGGCGTGCGATCTCGGTCACCAGCGCCTCGGTGGCATCGGGCGCGCCGACGACGACCGGGCTGCGGATGGTGCGGGTGCTCGAGGACAAGGGGCTGGTGTGCCGGGGGCAGGTACAGACCGATCGGCGGCGCAGCGATGTCCGGCTCACCCCGGCGGGGCGCGATGCCGTCGAACAGGCGCTGCGCGAACTTCGGCCGATGCTGGGCCAGGTCCTGCATTGCCCGCTGTCGTTGTGAAATCCTCAAGCTAGCCATCCCGCCTGCGCCGGCTTTTGGCGGCGTCGGCCAGGCTAGTGCCGAGGTGCCATCTTTTCGTGGCCATGGTCGATGCTCGTCACGGATCAGCAAAAGGGTGACCTATGACCTGGACGATCGAGGCGACGGTTTCGGCCAAGATCGGCTTCGCCTCGCACCAGAATGCGGTGCCGGTGCTGCGCGAGCTGGAGCTGCGGCATGGCGCCGAAAAGATCGTCGAGGATCTTCGCCTCACGCTTTCGTCCGATCCGCCTTTCTTGAGCCAGAAGACCTGGCGGATCGACCGGATGGCGCCTGGGGACGCGTTGCGGATCGCCGATCGCGATGTCGATCTGAACGCTGCGCTGCTCGGCGACCTGAGCGAATCGGTGGCCGGTACGCTCACGCTCACGCTCGTGTCTCCCGAGGGCGAGACGCTGGCCGAGGCACGCCACCGGGTCGAGCTGCTCGCGCACAATGAATGGGGTGGGCTCGGCACGATGGCCGAGCTGCTGCCGGCGTTCGTGATGCCCAACGATCCCGCGGTCGATCGCGTGCTCAAGGCCGCGTCCGACGTCCTGCGCCGCGCGGGCAAGCCCGATGCGCTCGACGGCTATGCCGGCGGCAAGCGCGAGCGGGTGTGGGAACTGGCATCGGCGATCTGGTCGGCGGTGGCGGGGCTGCGCATCGCCTATGCGCTGCCCCCCGCCAGCTTCGAACGCTCGGGGCAGAAAGTGCGCACGCCGGGCGCGATCCTCGACGGCGGTGTCGCGACCTGCCTCGATACCGCATTGCTGTTCGCAGCGGCACTCGAACAGGCGGGGCTCAACCCGCTGGTGGTGGTGACCAAGGGGCATGCCTTTGCCGGGGTCTGGTTGCAGCCGGTCGAGTTCGCGAACCTGCTGACCGACGAGGCGGGCGCGTTGCGGCGCCGCTTCGACCTCGACGACCTGCTGTTGTTCGAAACCACGCTGGCGACGCATACGCCGCCGGCAAGCTTCAGCCAGGCGATGGCGGCCGCCCGCCGCCAGATCGCCGAAGCCGCCGAGGCCGGTTTCGAAATGGCGATCGACATCCGCCGCGCGCGGATGCAGCGGGTGCGACCGCTCGGCGTTGCGGTGAACGCGCGCGTGCCGCTCGACGACGCCCCGCTTGCCGCGTCGGAGGGACTCGAAGCCGCCCCCGCGCTGCCCGCATTCGATGTGGAAGTCGGCGAGGCGTCGGACACGCCCGGCGACCGGATCCGCCAGTGGCAGCGCAAGCTCCTCAACCTCACCACGGGCAACCGGCTGCTGCATGTGCCCGAAGGCGCCAAAGTGCTGAAGCTGGCATGTCCCGACCCCGGCGCGCTTGAGGATATCCTGTCTTCGGGCAAGAAGGTTCGCGTCGTGCCGATGCCCGAGCTCGATGCCGGCGGGCGCGACGAGAAGCTGTACGAGCAGCAGACGCAGACCAACCTGCGTGAGGAAGTCGCGAAGGCCGCGCTGGCGCGGGGCGAGGCGTTGTCGCTGCTGGGCAAGGACAAGCTCGACGCGTTGCTGATCGAGCTCTTCCGCAAGGCGAAGTCCGACCTCGACGAAGGCGGCGCCAACACGCTCTATCTCGCGCTCGGCTTCCTGAAGTGGAAGAAGAGCGCGTCGGAGGAGAAGGCCTATCGCGCGCCGCTGATCCTGCTGCCGGTACGGCTCGAACGCAAAAGCGCGCTGTCGGGGGTGGTGATGACCCGGCACGAGGACGAGCCCCGCTTCAACCTGACCTTGCTCGAGCTGCTCCGCCAGGATTTCGAGCTGGCGATCCCCGGGCTCGACGGCGAGCTGCCCGCCGATGCGAGCGGGGTCGATGTTGCCGGGGTGTGGCGGATGGTGCGGTCGGCGGTACGCGACATGGCGGGGTTCGAGGTGGTGCCCGAAGTGGTGCTCGGCACCTTTTCCTTCGCCAAATATCTGATGTGGAAGGATCTGGTTGACCGCGCCGACCGGCTGAAGGAAAGTCCGCTGGTCCGCCATCTGATCGAGCGCGACGGCGATGTCGTCGGCGCGAAGGGGCAGTTTCCGCGCCCCGACGAGCTCGACGCGCAGATCGACCCCTCGGCGCTCTTCACCCCGCTGCCCGCCGACAGTTCGCAGATGGCGGCGGTGGTCGCCTCGGCCAAGGGGCACGACTTTGTGCTCGATGGTCCGCCCGGCACCGGCAAGTCGCAGACGATCGCCAACATCATCGCGCATAACCTTGCGTTGGGACGCCGGGTGCTGTTCGTCGCCGAGAAGAAGGCGGCGCTCGACGTCGTTCACCGGCGGCTGAGCGACAAGGGGCTGGCGCCGTTCTGCCTCGAACTCCATTCGGCCAAGGCCACCAAGACCGCGGTGTTGCAGCAGCTCGATCGCGCATGGTCGATCCGCGACGCGCTGACGCAGGACGAGTGGGCGACCGAGGCCGCCGAGGCACGGCGGCTGCGCGACGGGCTGAACGACGTCGTCCGCTTGCTGCACCGGATCGAGCCCAATGGCTGGACGATCCATGCGGCGATCGGCCGGACGGTCCGCGATGCGGGGCCTGCCACGCCCAAATTCGGCTTCGATGGGCAGCAACGCCACGATGCCGCCGACATGGTGCGGTTGCGCGACGTCGCGCGCGGGCTGGGTATCGCGCGCGGCGAAGTGGCCGAGGTGACCTCGGACCTGGAGGGGGTCGCGCGCACCCAATGGTCGAACGGCTGGCAGGAGGCGATCGTCGCTGCCGCGGGGGCTGTGCCGCCGGCGATCGAGGCGCTGCTCGCGGCGCATGCCGCGGTTCGGAAGGCGACCGGGCTGCCGATCGAGGCGGATGACCGTGCGGCGATCGGCCGGTGCGCGGCCTTCGCGCGATCGCTGCTGGCGATGCACGGCCGCGACTTCGGCTTCGCCTTCGCGCCCGATGTCGCCGAGCGCGTCGCCGCGGCGCGACAGGGCTTGCGGTTGCTCGACGAATATCGCCAGCGCGAGGCCGAGCTGACGACTGCCTATGCTCCCGAGGCGGCGCGGCGGATCGATCTCGCGGCGATGCGCGCGGCGTGGGCCGATGCCGAGCGCCGGTTCTGGATCTTCGCGACCTTGGCGAAGCGGCGCGTCGCGCGCGATCTGGCGCAGGCGGGCGGGGCGAGCCAGCCGCTCGACGTTGCGGCCGACCTTACGACGCTGGCCGCAATGCGCGAGCTGCTTGCGCGGATCGACGGCCTGGAGGCGAAGGTAGGGGGCATAGCGGGATGGGCGGGGCTGCACAGCGAGGCCGCCGAAGTCGATCGCGCGATTGCGCTTGGCGAGGCATTGCTCGCCGCGATCGCCGCCGAAGCACGATGCCCCGAAACGCTGGCCGAGCTGCGGCGCGCGGTATCGGCGCTGGTGCTCGATGCCAACGCGCTGCTCGCGCCCGATGGCGTGGTGGCAGGCGCGGTCGCGCGGCTCGATGGAGCCATTGCGAGCTATGACGAGGCGGTAACCAGCTTCGATGGTCTTTCGGGTGCCGGCGCCGCTGCCGATTTCGAAACGCTGCGGCGACGCGCGGTCGCGGTCGTCGAGCATGCGCGGCGGCTGCAGGCATGGACGAACTGGCGCCGCGTCCGCGAAGCTGCGGTCGGCGCCGGCCTCCTGCCGCTAGTCGAGGCGCTCGAACGCGGCGTGGTCGAACCCGCCGATGCGGCGACGGCGTTCGAAATCGGCTATGCGCGCTGGTTCGCCGCCACCCGGATCGATGAGGAGCCGCTGCTCACCCACTTCATGGCGGGCGAACAGGAGGATCGGATCGCGCGGTTCAGGGCGGTCGACGAGCGGATGGGGGCGCTGTCGGTCCGGTACATCCGCGCCAAGTTGTGCGGGCTGATCCCCGATCGCGCCGAGGTCGGCAAGAAGGACGGATATGGCGTGCTCAAGCACCAGCTGCAGCTGCAGCGCGCGCACAAGCCGATCCGCCAGCTCGCCGCCGATATGGGCGAGGCGTTCACCCGGCTGGCGCCGTGCATGCTCATGAGCCCGCTGTCGATTGCGCAATATCTTCCCGCCGATCAGGCGCTGTTCGATCTGGTGATCTTCGACGAGGCCTCGCAGATCACGCCATGGGACGCGATCGGTGCGATGGCGCGCGGGCGGCAGGTCGTCATCGCCGGCGATCCGCGCCAGATGCCGCCGTCGAACGACTTTGCGCGCGGCGCTTCGTCGATATCGCAGGACGACGATACCGACGCCGATATGGACAGCATCCTCGATGAATGCCTGGGGGCGGGCGTGCCGCAGCACAGTCTCGACTGGCATTATCGCAGCAAGCATGAGAGCCTGATCACCTTCTCGAACCACCGCTATTACGACGGCAAGCTGGTGACGTTCCCGGCGCCGGTCACGCGATCGAGCGCGGTGTCGTGGCGACGCGTCGAGGGGGTGTATGCGCGCGGCGCGGGGCGGACGAATCCGATCGAGGCGCAGGCGATCGTCAACGCCGCAGTCGCCCGCCTGCGCGACCCGCGGTTCGTCGATCCGCAAGGCCAACGCCTGACGATCGGCATCATCACGATGAACGCCGAGCAGATGAAGCTCGTCGAGGATTTGCTCGACCAGGCGCGGCGCGCGCATCCTGAGATCGAACCCCATTTCAGCGACGAGCTCCTCGAGCCGGTGGTGGTGCGCAATCTAGAGACCGCGCAGGGCGACGAGCGCGACCTGATCCTGCTCGGCATCGGCTTCGGCCCGACCGAGCCCGCGGGCAAGACGATGTCGATGGATTTCGGAAAGCTCAATCGCGATGGCGGCTGGCGGCGGCTGAACGTCGCGGTGACCCGCGCGCGGGTCGAGATGCAGCTATTCACGTCGTTCGATCCGGGGATGATCGATCTCACCCGGACCAGCCAGCGCGCGATCGCCGACCTGAAGCACTTCCTGGAATTCGCCGAGCGCGGCCCGCGCGCCTTGGCCGAAGCGGTGAAGGGTTCGATGGGCGGTGCCGATTCGCCGTTCGAGGAGGCGGTGGCGTGCGCGCTGCAGCGGCGCGGATGGCGGGTGGTGCCGCAAGTCGGGGTGTCGAAGTTCCGCATCGACCTGGGCATCGTCCACCCCGACCGCCCGGGCGATTTCCTGCTGGGGGTCGAATGCGACGGCGCCACCTATCACAGCGCCGCGACCGCGCGCGATCGCGACAAGGTGCGCGCGTCGATCCTGGAGAGCCTGGGGTGGAAGCTGGCGCGCGTGTGGTCGACCGACTGGTGGATCGACAAGGAACGCGCGACCAAGAAGCTGCACCGGCAGATCGAACAGCAGCTCGAGGCCGATCGCGCGGCGGTGGTTGCGGCGATCGAGGCAGAGTTGCCCGTGCCCCCGGTCGTTCCGCCGGCGACCTATGTCGAGAATGACGATGGCGACGGAGGTAAAAATGGCGGCGCGTGGCATGACGTCGACGACGAGTTGATGCTGCTCGACAGGCCGATCGCGGGGGACCGGCGACCGGCTGAAGCGCTGGCGCACCTGGTCCGCCCGGTGAACCAGCCGGTGCCGATCGACGAGCCGCTGTTCGCGCGCGCTGCGCCACAAGCCCCCGCGACGTACGCCGTGGTCGATCTCGCGCGGGTGTGTGACGCGATCGACCCGATCGCCTTCTACGAACCCGCTTATGACTCAACCCTTGGATCGTTGATCCGAACCGTGGTGGAACGCGAAGCACCGATCGCCGAAGCCTTGCTCGTCCAGCGGATCGCGCGCGCGCACGGCTTTCAGCGTTCGGGGCGGGTGATCCGCGATCGGGTGATGGCCGCCGCGAAGCGCGATTTCGACGTCGCGCGCGAGGCCGGCGGATCGGCGTTCGTCTGGCGTTCGGCCGAGCAGCGGCGCGGGTGGCGCAGCGCGCGTGCGCCGGCGGGGGCGAACGACATCCGGCAGATCGAGGACATCGCGATCGAGGAACTGGGGTTCGCAGGGACCGCGCTCGACGCGTCCGACGTCGCGCGGTTCTTCGGGGTGCGGCGGCTCAGCGCGGCGGCGCGCGCGCGGATCAACCTGGCGCGGCAGGCGGGTCGAGCGGGTCGCGGCGAAGCTTGACCGATCGGCGCGGTTGACAGTCGGACGACCACTGGGGGAAGGACGCATTCCGCCTCGATGAGCCCCCCGATGCATGATCTGTTCGACGAACCGCTGCTGCCCGGCCTGCGCAGCGCCGATGCGTTCGTCACGGCGGACGAGGAGCGCGCGCTGATCGCGCAGATCGATTCGCTCGATCTGGCCCCGTTCCGCTTCCAGGGATGGCTCGGCAAGCGACTGACGCACAGCTTCGGGCTGCATTATGATTTCGATCGCGGCGCATTGGCGGCGACCGATCCGATGCCCGCCTGGCTGCAACCCGCGCGCGACCGGGCCGAGGCGTTTGCGAGCCTCGCGCCCGGCACGCTCGAACAGGCGCTGCTGATCCGCTACGATCCCGGCGCGGGGATTGGCTGGCATCGCGACCGGCCGCATTTCGAGCATGTCGTCGGCATTTCGCTCGGTGCCCCCGCGGCGATGCGCTTTCGCCGCCGATCGAACGAGCGCTTCGAGCGTCGGAGCGTGCCGCTGCCGCCGCGCGGAATCTATCACCTCCAGGGAGAGGCGCGGTATGATTGGGAGCATAGCATCGCGGCGATGACGGAAAAGCGCTGGTCGGTGACGTTTCGCAGCCTGTCGGAGCGTGGGCGCATGCTGATCGGCGCGGCGCTTTGACGACGCACACCGATCTCCCCGATTTCGTCGTCATCGATGTCGAGACCGCGTGCGCGCGGGTCAGCAGCATCTGCCAGGTCGGGATCGTCGGCTTTCGCGACGGGCGCGAGCTGTTCGCCTGGGAAACGCTGCTCGACCCGTGCGACGAGTTTCACGCGATGAACACCCACATTCACGGCATCGCCGCGCATCACGTCGCCGGGCAGCCGACCTTTGCGCATGTCCATGCCCAGATCGACCGGCATCTGGCGGGGCGTGTCACCGTCGCGCATTCGCATTTCGACAAAGGCGCGCTCGCCGCCGCCTGCCGCGTTCATGACCGGACGATCATCGAGACGACCTGGCTCGACAGCGTCCGTGTCGCCAAGCGCGCCTGGCCCGACCTCGCCAACCATAAACTGGGCGGGCTCGCGCGCTATCTGGGGATTCCGCACCGCCACCACGATGCGCTCAGCGACGCGAGGGCAGCGGGCTGGGTGATCGTCAAGGCGATCGACCACACCGGATTGTCGCTCGCCGACTGGATGGCGCCGCCGCGCAAGCCGGGGGCGGCACCGCGCGCGGCGGCCAACGGCCCGCTCAAGGGCGAGCGCGTGGTGATCGTCGGCGAACCGCGCGACGGGCCGCTGGCGCATGGCATCGCCGCGCAAGGCGGGGTGGTCCGCACCGCGGTGGGCAGCACGACGACGATGCTGGTGCTTGCCGATGAGGGGCCGCTGGTGCGCAGCGATCCGCAGTTGCGCAAGGCGCAGGCGGCGCGGCTCGGCGGCCAACCGATCCGGATCGTCACCGCGCACCGGTTGGCCGAAATGCTCGCCGCCTGATCGCCGTGCGGCGGAGCTTTGTGGCCAGCGGGGATTTGGTGCTTTGCCCGCTGGCGTCGTAGCGAACGACCCAGCCTATCCCCGCGCACCGGAGACCGACGATTTTCCATCTGTTTTTCAGCCTGCCCGGCCTGCTGGTGATCGCGCGCTTCATCTGGCCGCTCAGCATCCCGACGCCGATGAAGATCGTGCTGGCGATCGCGGTGCTGGTGGCGTCGCAATATCACCTGTGGAGCCGGTTATCGTCGGGGTCGGTATTCTCGCCCGAATTCCCCTTTGCGATCGTCGTGCTGTTCAACTGGGCGTTCGGGACGATCGCGCTGCTCGCGGTGTTGCTGCTGGCGCTCGACCTCGGCACGCTGGTGGTGTGGCTCGTCCGCCGCGGCGCTTCGCCCCCCGATGGCGTTCGCTACGCCATCGCGGCAGGCGCGGCGGTGCTGGCGGCGATCGCGGTGTCGCAGGCGGTTCGGGTGCCGCCGGTGAAGGAGATCGAGGTCAGGATCGCCGGATTGCCCGCGCAGTTCGACGGCTACACGATGCTCCAGTTGACCGACCTGCACATCAGCCGGCTGTTCCCCGAGCGCTGGACGCGCGCGGTGGTCGACAAGTCCAATGCGCTCGCCCCCGATCTGATCGTCGTTACCGGCGATTTCATCGACGGCAGCGTCGAACGGCGCCGCGCCGATGTCGAGCCGCTGCGCGATCTGCGCGCGAGCGACGGCGTGCTGTTCATTCCGGGCAACCACGAATATTTCTTCGGCTATCGCGAATGGATGCGCCATTTGTCGGCGATGGGGATGCGCGCGCTCGAAAACGACCATGCGGTGATCGCACGCGGGCAGGGGCGGCTGGTGATCGCGGGCGTCACTGATCTTACCGCGCCGGGCACCGGCCATTCGGGGCCCAATGTTGCCGCGTCGATCGCCGGGGCACCCGCTGGCGCACCGATCATCCTGCTCGATCACCAGCCCAAGAATGCGCGCGCGGCTGCGCCGCTGGGCATCGCGCTGCAATTGTCGGGTCACACGCATGGCGGGATGATCCGCGGCCTCGACCGGATCGTCGCGCGCGCCAATGGTGGCTTCGTCTCGGGGCGGTATCAGGTGGGCGACATGCAGCTATATGTGAACAACGGCACCGCGCTGTGGCCGGGTTTCGCGTTGCGACTGGGGCGTCCGTCCGAGCTGACGCGGATCACGCTGCGGCCGGCGGCATAGGAAGGGCGAATGACAGACGACTACGACCGGGGGCGACGCGACGGGTTGCGGCTCGCGCTGGCGGTGCTTGCCGCCGAGGAGACCAAATGGGCCGCGACGTTGGGTGAGAGCCGGTCGGGGCGGACCAACGCGGTGCGCCAGGTTCGCCACAAGACGCTGCAGGTGGCGCAGCGGCGGGTGCAGACCGTGCTCAACCGGCTGTCGCCCAAGGACGACGGCGCACTCGATGCCGAAATGGCGTCGGCGCTCGACAAGCTTGGGCTGTGACCCCTGGCGCGCTCGGACGTTAAAGCGCGATCACTTCTTCTTATTTCGTTCGTGCTGAGCTTGTCGAAGCACCGGTCTTTTCTCGCGACCGGCTCGCGGAAGACATACGGTGCTTCGACAAGCTCAGCACGAACGGTTGGGCTTAAATCGGCCCGAGGTTATCTGGCGCCAAAGCTCAGTCCGGACGGTTGCCCATCACCTCGCCCAGCCGCACCGGGCGTTCGGGCGCCCATGCGGGGTTGAAGGCGATCGTGCCCGGCTTGAACAGCATGACGATCGTCGATCCGAGCAGGAAGCGGCCCATTTCCTCGCCCTGCTTCAGCACGATATTTTGGTCGGCATAGTCCCATTCGGCAGGCGCGCCGGTGCGCTTGGGGTTGACGACGCCGTGCCAAACCGTCGCCATGCTGCCGACGATCGTCGCACCGACCAGCACCATCACGAATGGCCCATGCTCGGGTGAATCGAACACGCACACCACGCGCTCGTTGCGCGCGAACAGATTGGCGACGCCGCGCGCGGTGACGGGGTTCACCGAAAAGAGCGCGCCGGGCACATAGATCATCCGCCGCAGCTTGCCGTCGCAGGGCATGTGCAGCCGGTGATAGTCGCGCGGCGAGAGATACAGGTTGGCGAAGCTGCCATGCGCGAACCCTGCCGCCAGCGCCGCGTCGCCGCCGACCAGTTCGGTAGTGGTGAAGCGATGCCCCTTGGCCTGGACGATATGATGGTCGTCGATCGCGCCCAACTGGCTGATCGCGCCATCGACGGGCGAGACGAAATCGGCGGGCGCGATCGGGCGGGCGCCGGGCTTGAGCGGCCGGGTGAAGAAGTCGTTGAAGCTCGCATAGCTTGCGATGTCTGGGTTCGCGGCTTCGGCCATGTCGACGCAGTAGCGCTTTACGAACCAGCGGATCAGCCGCGGCGTCAGCGCGCTCCCGCGCGCACCCGCGACGCGGCCCGCGAACACGGTCAGCCGCTGCTTGGGGAGCAGATGTTGCAGCAGGATTTGAAGGCGATCGGACATCGGGAAGCTCGAAGCGAGAGGAACTGGGCAACGGGCACCCAGCATGCCCGGCGGTGCCGGTGTCTCGGCCGTAGCGTCAGATCGTGCGATTGTCGCTGATTTGAAGTGGTTGTCCCGCTGAGTGCGTTGACAACCGACCCGATCGGCTGCGAATCGTGGCGGCGATGACCGGGCGCGCAATCGATGCCCGGCGCTGCAGGAGGACGGGATGCGGGGATACAGGTTCGTGACGATGGCGGCGGCGGTTGCGCTGGCGGTGCCGGTCGGTGCGCAGCAGGCCCGGCGCGAGACGGCGACGCCGACCCGGACCGCGGCGGCCGAAGACGGGCAGCTCTCGCTGTCGGAGCGCGGCTATTTGACCCGGCCCGGCCTCGACGTGATCGTGTTCGACGATATCTATCCCGATGGCCACCAGACCGGGGTGACGGTGATCCAGCACGGGCTGCGTGTCGCGGCCAATGGCGACATCCGGCTGGAGGCCGAGCCCGGCCAATGGTCGCCGATGCCTAAAGGGGGCGAGCGCAAGATCGATCCGGCAACCGGCACGATTACCCAGACGCTTTCCTTTCCCGATCCCGACAAGGACGGCAAAGGCTTCAACCCGATCTTCTACCCCGATCTGGAGCTGTCGTACAAAGTCCGCGTCGCGCCCGAGCCAGGCGGCGGGTTCCGCGTCAGCGTCGACATGGATCAGCCGGTGCCCGCCGAATGGGTCGGCCGCGTGGGGTTCAATTTCGAGCTGTTCCCCGAGCATCTGTTCGGACGCTCCTGGGTGATGGGCGATCAGGGCGGCACCTTCCCGCGCCAGCCCAACGGCCCGGTCGCGGCATCGACCGGACCCCAGGTGCCGGTCCCGCGCAACGCGCAGCCCAACGGGCCGGTGCAGAACCCCAACGGCCAGATCCTGGGCGTGCCGCTGGGCACCGGCCGCAGCCTGGTGGTAGCGCCCGAAAGCGATCGCCAGCGCATGACGATCACCAGCGAGACCGGAACGATCGCGCTGATCGATGGACGATCGGCGCATAACAACGGCTGGTATATCGCGCGCGAGACGGTGAAGGCGGGGGCCACCACCAATGCGGTGTCGTGGGTCGTGCGGCCCAACACCATCGCCGGCTGGAGCTATGCCCCGGTCGTCCAGGTGAGCCAGGTCGGCTACGCCGCCGCCCAGCCCAAGCGCGCGGTGATCGAGCTCGATGCCCGTGGCGTCGCGACCGAAGCGCAGGCGACGCTCTATCGGCTGACCGCCGCGGGGCGCGAAGCGGTCAAGACCGGGCCGACGGCGAACTGGGGCAATTTCCTGCGCTATCGCTACCGCACCTTCGACTTTTCCGATGTCACCACCCCCGGCATGTATGTGCTGGCCTATGGCGGGACCGAGACCAACGCGTTCCGGATCGGCGACGATGTCTATTCGCGCGGGGTGTGGCAGCCGACGCTCGAGACCTTCCTGCCGGTGCAGATGTGCCACATGCTGGTACGCGAGAAATATCGCGTGTGGCACGGGCTCGACCATCAGGACGATGCGCTGATGGCGCGCACCGACCTCAACCATTTCGATGGCTATGTGCAGGGGCCGCAGCCGATGACCCGGTTCGCGCCGGGGGAGATCGTGCCGGGGCTCAACGCCGGCGGCTGGCACGACGCGGGCGATTACGACCTGCGCGTCGAATCGCAGATCGGCACGGTGTGGGTGCTCGCCAAGATGGTCGAGGAACTCGGCCTCGATTACGACGCGACGCGGGTCGACGCCGCGGCGAAATCGGTCGAGATCCGCGATCCCGACGGCAAGAACGACGCGATCCAGCAGATCGAGCACGGGCTCGCCAGCGTGCTCGGCGGCTATCGCGCGCTGGGGCGGCTGTACCGCGGGGTCATCACCCCCGATCTTCGGTCCTACGCGATGCTCGGCGACGCCGCGAACCATAGCGACAACGTCTTCCGCAAGCCGGTCGCGGGGCTCGGTGTCGATGCCAATGGCAAACCGGTCGACTTCGACGATCGCTGGGTGTTCACCGAGGATAACCCCGATCGCGAACTCTACACCGCCGCCGGGCTCGCCGCCGCCGCCCGGGTGCTAAAGCGCAACAATCCCGCATTGTCGGCCGAAGCGCTCGCCGCGGCACGCGCGATCGCTGCCAATGCCATGGCGCGCGCCAAGAGCGTGCCGAACAAGGTGTTCGCGCTGGCCGAACTGGCGCAGGCGACGGGCGACCGCGCCTATTTCACCGCGCTGGGCGACATGACCGACGTGATCGTCGCCAAGCCCGGCGAAACCGCGTGGATGCTGGCGTCGATCCGCGGTGACCTGCCCGCGGCGATGCGCAGCCGCGTCGATGCCGCGGTGGTCGGCTATCAGCGAACGGTGCAGGCAAGCGCCAAGACCGACAGCCCTTACGGCATCCCCTATGTCCCCAAGATCTGGGGCGCGGGCTGGGATATCCAGGAGCGCGGGGTGCAGCAATGGTTCTTCGAAAAGGGCTGGCCCGACGCGACCGACGAGGCCAGCTGGCTGAATGCGCTGAACTTCGTGCTCGGCGCGCATCCGGGCGAGAACCGCGCGAGCTTCGTCAGCGGGGTGGGGGCCGAATCGGCGTTGGTGGCCTATGGGGTGAATCGCGCCGACTGGTCGTATATTCCCGGCGGGGTGATTTCGGGGACGAACCTGGTGCGGCCCGATCTGCCCGAACTCAAGACCTGGCCGTATTTCTGGCAACAAGGGGAATATGTCATGGGCGGTGGTGCGACGAACTTCATGTTCCTGGCGCTCGCGGCCGACCGCAAATATGCGGGGGCCAAGTGATGAGCGCGGGTCGAACGATGTCGCTGGTCGCGGTCGCGCTGTTGGTAGCGCCCGTTGCGCAGGCGCAGGTCGCGGGCGGCATCGTCGACGATGATCCAGCGATCCGCGAATATGTGCTGCAGAACGCCAACGGCACGCGGGTGCGCTTCCTGAACTATGGCGCGACGGTGACCGGCGTCGAAGTCGCCGACCGCGCGGGCAGGCGTGCGAACGTGGTGCTGAGCTATCCGCGGGAGAGCGACTATCGCCGCGGCAGCGAAGGCAATTGGTTCGGCTCGATGATCGGACGCTATGCCGGGCGGATCGCCGGTGCCCGCTTTCCGCTCGACGGGCGGATGGTCCAGCTCAAGCCCAACAACGGCCCCAACGCGCTGCATGGCGGCGGCGGGCAGGGACCCGATCGCGCGATCTGGCGCGTGCGCGAATTCTCCGACCAGCAGGGTGTGGGCGCGGTGCTGCGCCACGTTTCGCCGGCGGGGACGCAGGGCTATCCGGGAACGATGACGATCACCGTCGTCTATCGCTTGTCCGACGACGATGCGCTCACCACCGAAATCAGCGCGACCACCGACGCGCCGACGGTCGTCAACCTGACGAACCATGCTTATTTCAACCTGGGCGGGGTGGGATCGGGGACGGTCGAAGACCATCTGCTCAGCATCGCCGCCGATGAAATGGTGGTGACGCGCGAAGGCGGGATCCCCACCGGCGCGCTCGCGCGGGTGGCGGGAACCCCGCTCGATTTTCGCGATCCGCACGCGATCGGCGCGCGGATCGACGCGACTGACCGGGCGATCAAGCCGCGTCCGGGCTATGACCATGGGTTCGTGCTGCGCGGCGGGGTGGCCGACGAACCCCGCAGCGTGGCGGTGTTGACCGATCCCGCGAGCGGCAGGACGCTGACGATCGAAACGACCGAGCCGAGCGTGCAATTCTATACTGCCGAGCACATGGACGGCAGCGAGGCGGGGAGCGCTGGACCGCTAACCAAACGCGCGGGTGCTGCGCTCGAAACGCAGCATTTTCCGGACAGCCCGAACCAACCGAGTTTCCCCTCCACCGAGCTGCGTCCGGGTAAAAGCTTCAAGGGCGTGACGGTGTGGCGGTTCGGGGTGGCAGTCAAATAGCCAAGCACCGCGCCGCGACCGGCCGGGGCGAGGGTCAGCTTGCGTAGGCGCGGTCGAACAGGTCGAGTGCCTTTTCGGCATGGGCGCGGATTTCGTCGGGCTCGGGGATGCTGATGATCCCCCATAGGCGAAGGTTCTGCTGCGTCTGGATCAGCTGGATCAGGTGCATCGCCGCCTGCAGCGGGTCCTCGCTGCGCAAATCTCCGGCCTCCATCCGCCCGGCGATATAGCGCGACAGGCGCTCCATCACGACTTGCGGGCCGCGTGCGTAGAAAAGGCGACCGATTTCGGGGAAGCGGCCGCTTTCGCCGATGATGAGCCGGTGCAAGCGGATGCTGTCTGGATCGAGCATCTTGCGCAGGAAGCGTTCGGCGAAGTCGAGCAACGTCGCGTGATATTCGCGCTCGGGCCGCAGCGTGTCGTCGAGATTCTGGCGGAAGTTCGACGTCACCTCGTCGAGCACCGCCGCGAACAGCTCTTCCTTCGAAGGGAAATAGGCCCAGAGCGTGCCCTTCGATCCGCCGAGCTGGGTCGCGATCGTCGACATCGATGTCGCGGCATAGCCATGTTCGAGAAACGCCTCGCGCGCCGCCGAAACGATCGCGGCGCGCCGCGCTTCGCGGTTCTGATCGCGGCGGGTTTTGGGCTTAACCATTCATCGTACTATAAAGTACGGTAATCGATTGACAAGGAGCGATGGCGGAACCATCTGCGCGCCGTACCCAGGAGTACGGTAATTTATGCAGATGATTCGGCTTATCGGCTGCGGGGCGATCGCAGTGGCAATGGCAGGCTGCGCCGCGCCCGATCTGGGGCCGCGTCCCGAGCTTGCCACCCCCGACACCTATGCCGCGCGTACCAGCCTGGCGGCGACCCGCAGCGCCGCGGCCTGGCCGGCGGCGGGGTGGTGGCGTGGCTATGGCGATGCGCAGTTGAACGCGCTGATCGACGAGGCGCTGGCGGGATCGCCCGACATCGCGATCGCCGCCGCGCGGGTGCGCAGCGCGCAAGGCGTGCTGCAGCAGGCGGGCGCTGCTGGGCTGCCGAGGCTCGACGCCGAGGGCGCGGCGGGGCTCAACAAGCAGAGCTACAATAACGGCATCCCGGCTGAATTCGTGCCCAAGGGGTGGAACGACACCGGCCGGCTGGCGCTCAACTTCGGGCTCGATCTCGACCTGTTCGGGCGCAACCGCGCGGCGCTGGCGGCGGCGACGTCGGATGCCGAAGCCACACGGCTCGAGGGCGAGCAGGCGGCGCTGTCGCTCGCGACCGATATCGCCGCGCGCTATGCCGACCTTGCGCGGCTCTATGCCGAGCGCGACGTGCTCGAACGCGCGCTTGCGGTGCGCAGTTCGACCGAGCGGCTGGTGGGCGACCGGGTCGCGATCGGGCTCGATACCCAGGCCGAATTGAAGCAGGCGCGATCGGCGGTGCCGGCGTCGCGCGTCGATCTTGCCGCCAACGCCGAACAGATCGCGCTCACTAAGAACATGATCGCCGCGCTGGTCGGCGCCGGGCCCGATCGCGCGCTGGCGATCACCCGTCCCGAAACCCCTGTGCTCGCGCCCGAGCTGCCCGCCGACGCCGCGATCGCGCTGATCGGCCGCCGCCCCGACATCGCCGCCGCGCGCGCCCGCGCCGAAGCCGCCGCCAGCCGGATCGACGTCGCGCGCGCCGATTTCTACCCCAATATCAGCCTGTCGGGGCTGATCGGTTTGCAGTCGCTCGGGCTCGACAGCCTGTTCAAGGGCGGGTCGAGCATCGGCAATGTCGGCCCCGCGATCAGCCTGCCGATCTTTCGCGGTGGCGCGCTGCAGGGCCAGTATCGCCAGGCGCGCGGCCAATATGACGAAGCCGTCGCGACCTATGACCGCGCGGTGATCGGCGCGCTGCGCGAGGTCGCCGATGCGGTGACCAGCCGGCGGCAAGTGGCCGAGCAATTGCGCGATGCGCAGGCGTCGCTCGCCGATGCTGAGGGCGCCTATACCGTCGCGCAGCTGCGCTTCCGCGGCGGGCTGTCGAGCTTCCTCAACGTGCTGAGCGCCGAGCAGGCGGTGCTGACCGCAAGGCGTAGCCTGGCCGACATCGATGCGCGCCGGTTCGCGCTCGATGTGCAGTTGGTGCGCGCGCTCGGCGGCGGCTTTCAACCTTCTATCCAGACCAGCGAGACACGATGATGGACATGCCATCCCCCGAGAGCAGCCAGGCGCAGACGGGCGAAATCCCGGTCGACCGTTCGAACCCGGGCAAGCGCAAGCGGCTGTTGCTGATCTTCGCCGCGGTGCTGGTGGTGATCGCCGCTGCCTATTTCCTCTATGACATGCTGGTGCTGTCGAAGCGGGTGTCGACCGACAATGCCTATGTCGCCGCCGAAACCGCGCAGGTCATGCCGCTGGTCGCGGGGCAGGTGATCGACGTCGCGGTGAGCGATACCCAGACCGTGAAACGCGGGCAGGTGCTGATGCGGCTCGACGATGCCGATCTGCAGATCGCGGTTGCGCAGGCCGAGGCCGAGCTTGCCGGCGCCGAGCGCCGCTATGCCCAGACCGCGGCGACGGGCGATGCGCTGGCGGCACAGGCCAATGCGCGCGGTGCCGATATCGGCAGCGCGCGGGCGCAGCTGGCGCTGGCGCAGGGCAATCTCGAGCGCGCGCAGATCGATTATCAGCGGCGCGAGCAGCTGATCTCGGCGGGTGCGGTGTCGGGCGACGAAGTGACCGCGGCCACTAACGCACTGCGGACCGCGCAGGCCAATGTCGCGATCGCGCGCGCCGGCATCGCGCAGGCGACCGCGACCCGCGCCTCGGCGCTCGAGGATCGCGCCGCCAATATCGCACTGACGCGCGGCACGACGCAGGCGACCGCGCCCGAAGTGCTCGCCGCGCGCGCCAAGCTGCGCCAGGCCAAGCTCGACCTTTCGCGCACCGTCGTCCGCGCGCCGATCGACGGCGTGGTCTCGCAGCGCAACGTCCAGATCGGCCAGCGGCTCGCGCCGGGCACCGCGGCGATGGCGATCGTCCCGGTCGACAAGCTATATGTCGATGCCAATTACAAGGAGGGCCAGCTGCAGAATGTCCGCGTCGGCCAGCGCGCGACGCTGACGTCGGACCTGCATGGCGACGACGTGGTCTATCACGGCCGCGTCGTTGGGCTGGCCGGTGGCACCGGATCGTCGTCGGCGCTGATCCCGGCGCAGAACGCAACGGGCAATTGGATCAAGGTGGTCCAGCGGTTGCCGGTACGGATCGCGCTCGACCCCAAAGAGCTGCGCGCGCACCCGTTGCGCGTCGGGCTGTCGATGGAGGCCGAGATCGACATCGGCGGCGATCGCTAGGAGCCGATAGATGGCGCAAGACCAGTCGGCGCCGCCGCTCACCGGCACGCGCCTGTTGCTCGCTGGCTTCGTGCTGGCGCTGACCAACTTCATGGTCGTGCTCGACACGACGATCGCCAACGTGTCGGTGCCGCACATCTCGGGCGGGCTCGGCGTGTCGCCGACGCAGGGGACGTGGGTGGTCACCTCCTATTCGGTGGCCGAGGCGATCTGCGTGCCGTTGACCGGCTGGCTGGTGCGGCGCTTCGGCACGATCAAATTGTTCCTGGCGGCGATGATCGGCTTTGCCGTGTTCTCGGCGCTGTGCGGGCTTGCATCGTCGCTGACGGGCATGGTCGCGTTCCGCATCGGTCAGGGGTTCTGCGGCGGGCCGCTGATGCCGCTGACGCAGACGCTGCTGATCATGATCTTTCCCCCCAAGCAGCGCGCCGCGGCGATGGGCGTGTGGGCGATGACGACGGTGACCGCGCCGATCCTGGGGCCGATCCTGGGCGGGACGATCAGCGACAGCTGGTCGTGGCCGTGGATCTTCTACATCAACCTGCCGATCGCGATCTTCTGCATCGTCGGGGTGTTCGTGCTGCTGCGCCAATCGGAGACCAAGACCGAGATCGTGCCGATCGACAAGACCGGGCTGGTGCTGATGATCGTGTGGATCGCCGCGCTGCAGCTGATGCTCGACCTGGGGCGCGAGCATGACTGGCTGGGGTCGAGCTTCATCGTCGGGTGCGCGGTCATCGCCGCGATCGGCTTCGTCACCTTCCTGATCTGGGAGCTGACCGCAGGCAATCCGATCGTCGACCTGCGCGTGTTCCGGCATCGCGGGTTCAGCGTCGCGGTGACCGCGCTCGCCTTCAGCTTCGGCACCTTCTTCGCCTCGGTCGTGATCATCCCGCAATGGTTGCAATCAACGATGGGCTATACCGCCACCGATGCGGGGCACATCACCGCGTTCAACGGGGTGCTGGCGATCGTCTTCTCGCCGATCGTCGCCAAGCTGAGCAACAAGGTCGATCCGCGCGCGCTGGTGTGTTTCGGCATCTTCTGGCTGGGGCTGACCTCGATCCTGCGGACCTTCTGGTTCAGCAGCGCCGATTTCTGGATCCTGGCCTTGCCGCAGCTGGTGCAGGGGATAGGCATGCCGTTCTTCTTCATCCCGCTGACGATCATCGCGCTGGGCGCGGTGAACCCCGACGAGACCGCGTCGGCGGCGGGGGTGATGAGCTTCCTGCGCACGCTGGCGGCGGCGATCGGCACCTCGATCGGCAGCACCTTGTGGCTGAACGGCGCGCAGCAGAACCGCGCCGAACTAACCAACGTCCTCAACAATGGCGACCAGGTGATCGCGAGCGCGGTGCAGCACGGGATGACCGCCGAGCAGGGGCGCGGGCTGATCGAGCGGCTGGTCGACCAGGAGAGCTTTGCGCTGGCGACCAACCATCTGTTCGCGCTGGCGGCGCTGATCTTCTTCGTCTCGGCAGCGATCATCTGGCTCGCACCGCGCCCGGCGCGACCGGTGGATCCCTCGGCAGCGCATTGAGGGGCTGACATCGGGGCAGGTGCGGATTGGAGTGGCGGCGCCAGCGCGCAGGCAGGCCGGTTTCCGCACGGCGCTGGAAAGCTCGATCACGGCCGCCGAACGTCGGGGCAGTTGAAGCGCTTTGCATAGCTCCCATATATACCCCCATAGGGTATTGGGGAGTAGAGCTTTGACGAACGCCAACATCGGGACGATCAACCGGCTGCGACGGGTCGAAGGCCAGGTGCGTGGGATCGCGCAAATGGTCGCCGACGAACGCTATTGCATCGACATCCTTCACCAGCTCCAGGCAGTGAAATCGGCGCTCGCGAAGGTCGAGAGCCAGATTCTGAAGGATCACGCAGCGAGCTGCGTCACCGCAGCGATCGCGTCGGGCGACGTCGACGACCAGCACGCGAAGTTCAACGAATTGATCGACCTGTTCGAGAGGGTGAAGCGATGACCGCCGCCAAGACCGCCACGCTGTATCGCATGGTGACCGACCAACATGTCTGTCCCTATGGCATCAAGAGCAAATACCTGCTCGAGCGCGCCGGGTACGCGGTCGACGACCAATGGCTCACGACGCGCGAGCAGACCGATGCGTTCAAGCAGGAACATGGCGTGAAGACCACGCCGCAGACGTTTGTCGCGGGCAGGCGGATCGGCGGCCATGACGATCTGCGCCGGTTCCTGGGTAAATCGGTGCCCGATCCCGACGCTACCAGCTACACCCCGGTGATCGCGATCTTCGCGATGGCGGCGCTGATGGCGATCGCGGGAAGCTGGGCGTCGACTGGCATGCTGCTGACGGTTCGCACCGGCGAATGGTTCATTGCGCTGGCGATGTGCATCCTGGCGATCCAGAAGCTGCAGGATGTCGATCGCTTCGCGACGATGTTCCTGGGCTATGACCTGCTGGCGAAGCGATGGTTGCCCTATGCCTATCTCTATCCCTTTGCCGAGGGATTGGCAGGCGTGCTGATGCTCGGCCGCGCGCTCGACTGGGTGTCGATCCCGGTGGCGTTGTTCATCGGCAGCGTCGGTGCGGTGTCGGTGTTCTACGCGGTCTATGTCGAGAAGCGCGACATCAAATGCGCGTGCGTCGGCGGCAGTTCGAAGGTGCCGCTGGGCTTCGTGTCGCTGACCGAAAATGTGATGATGGTGGCGATGGCGATCTGGATGCTGCTCCACCCCATGTGATCGCTGCGGGGCAAGGCGAGCGGGGGTGTCCCGCTCGCCGCCCCCGGATCAGGCGGGGACGCCCTGTGCGGCGGGCATCGCGGTGATGTCCGACGAACCGGACCAGATGTTGATCCCGCCATCCTTGGCCGCGGCATCGATCGCGCTCAGCTCTTCGCCCGCGAAGTCGAGCCGCTTGACCGCGTCGAGCGCGTCGTCGAGCTGTTCGACCGTACGCGCGCCGATCAGCGCCGAGGTCACCCGCGGATCGCGCAGCACCCAGGCGATCGCCATCTGCGCGAGCGTCTGGCCGCGTGCCCTGGCGATCGCGTCGAGGCTGCGGATCGCCGACAGATTCTGCTCGGTCAGCATCCCCTGCGACAGCGATCCGCCGCGGCTGGCGCGTGCGCCCTCGGGCACGCCCTGCAGATATTTGTTGGTGAGCATCCCCTGCGCGAGCGGCGAGAAGGCGATGCAGCCGGTGCCCAGCGCCTCGAGCGTGTCGAGCAGTTCGCGTTCGATCCAGCGGTTGAGGATCGAATAGCTCGGCTGGTGGATGAACAACGGCACCCGCTCCTCGGCGAGGATCGCCGCGGCCTGGCGCGCGAGGCCGGGCTCGTACGACGAAATGCCGACATACAGCGCCTTGCCCTGGCGGTGCAGCTGGACGAGTGCGCCCATCGTCTCCTCGAGCGGGGTCGTCGGATCGACGCGGTGCGAATAGAAGATGTCGACATAGTCGAGCCCCATCCGCTTCAGGCTCTGGTCGCAGCTGGCGATGAGGTATTTCTTCGACGACCCGATATCGCCATAGGGGCCGGGCCACATGTCCCACCCCGCCTTGGTCGAGATGATCAGCTCGTCGCGGTGCGCGGCGAAGTCGGTCGCGAGCACGCGACCGAAATTCTCCTCGGCCGATCCGTAAGGCGGGCCGTAATTGTTCGCGAGATCGAAATGGGTGACGCCGCGATCGAAGGCGCGGCGCAGGATCGCGCGCCCGGTTTCGAAGACGTCGGTGCCGCCAAAATTCTGCCACAGCCCCAGGCTGATCGCGGGTAATTTCAGCCCGCTGCGGCCGGTGCGGCGATAGGGCATGCCGGCATCATAACGAGCAGGGTCAGCGGCATAGGGGGCGGGGAACGGCATAGGGCAGCATCCTTGTTGGGCAGAAGGTTGGCGTGTCCTACCGCCGGTTGTTCGATGAACGCTACCCATAGCCAGTAGTTTCGCTTGCCCTTTGCTCCGCAGCCTACGCTGCGCCCGAGGATCGTCCGGCCGCATTGCCGTGTCGATCGGGGGTTGCCTTTGCCTCTTCGCCCGTGAATGTTAGCGCAAACAATAAGAGGGAGTGGATGATGAAAGCATGCTGGACCGTACGGGCACTCGCGCTCGCCGCCTGCGCAACCGCTGCGATCGCGCAGCCGCTGGCGGCGCAGGACCGCACCGCGCCGTTGCAATTGGGCGAGGGCGAAATCTATCGCGCGCCCGGCGTCGACTGGCTGGTGTTCAGCAACTGGTATGACGGGCTGTTCGCCGATGCCAAGATCAGCGGCGTCGAGCTGATCCAGCAGGGCGAGCGGATCGCCACCAATGGCGATGTCCGGCTGTCCTCGACCCCCGGCCAATGGGACGCGATCGGGCGGCTGGTCGAACGGCGCGTCGATGCCAAGACCGGGGTGATCGAGGCCGAGCTCGAATATCCCGACCATGATTTTCGCTACCTGATCCGCTCCGAGCCCAAGGCCGGCGGATTGCAGGTGACGGTCAGCCTGCCGCAGGCGCTGCCCGCGGCGCTGGCGGGCCGCGCGGGGTTCAACCTCGAATTCCAGCCTTCGGCCTATTACCACGAGGCGTTCCTCGTCGACGGCAAGCCCGGTGGCTTTCCGCTCTATCCGGCGAGCGAGATGACGCTCACCCCCGAGCGCAACGCCGCGAGCGGGCGTGCCGACGGCCCCGGCGCCGAGCCGGTGGCGATGGCGATGGGCAAGCGCTTCGTGCTGGCCCCCTCAAACCCCGGTCGCCGCGTCAGCGTGACCTCGGACGTGCCGGTTTCGCTGTATGACGGGCGCAACCAGGCGCAGAATGGCTGGTTCGTGCTGCGCTCGCTGCTGCCCGCGGGCAAGACCGGCACGGTGATGACCTGGACGCTCGACGCCAACAGCGTGCCCGGCTGGCTGCGCGCGCCGGTGATCGGCCATTCGCAATTGGGCTATGCCCCCGGCGAGACCAAGATCGCTACGGTCGAGCGCGACGCGAACGATCGCAGCGCCGGCGCGGTGCGCTTGCTGCGCGTTGGCGAGGATGGCCACGAGACCGTCGCGCTGCAGGGCGCCGGCAAGCCCTGGGGCGACTATCTTCGCTATCGCTACACCAAGTTCGATTTCAGCAGCGTCCGCACGCCGGGCGTCTATGTCCTCGAAACCGGCAAGACGCGCACCGCGCCGTTCCGCATCGCCGACGACCTGTATGCCAGCGCCTGGCATCCGACGCTCGACGTCTATTTCCCCGTCGCGATGGACCATATGTTCGTCAACGAAGCCTATCGCGTCTGGCACGGCGACCCGCATCGCGACGATGCGCTGCAGGCGCCCGTCAATCACGAGCATATCGACCTGTATCGCCAGGGGCCGACCACCGACACCAAGTTCAAGCCCGGCGAGCATATCCCCGGGCTAAACGTCGGCGGCTGGCTCGACGCCGGCGATTTCGACATCCGCACCCAGACGCAATATGCCGTCATCCGGCAGATGGTGCAGAGCTGGGAGGATTTCCGCCCGACGCGCGACACCACTTCGATCGACCAGGAACGCCGCCACGTCGAAATCCATGTGCCCGACGGCAAGCCCGATCTGCTCCAGCAGATCCGCCACGGCTCGCTCCAGCTGATCGCGCAGTTCGACGCGGTGGGGCATGCGATCCACGGCATCGTCGAGCCCGATGTCGCGCAATATACCCATCTGGGAGACGCGGTGACCAAGACCGACGGGCTGATCCATGACTGGCGGCTGAAGCCCGGCGAGGTGAAGAACGGCCGCAGCGGCACCCCCGATGATCGCTGGGCGTTCACCAGCAAATCATCGGCGCTGAACTATGGGTCGATCGCGGCGCTCGCGGCGACGGCGCGCGCGCTCAAGGGCTTCGACGACGATCTCGCCGCACGCAGCCTCGAAACCGCAGAGCGGATATTCGCCAAGGAACAGGCGCAGGCGCCCGATACCTTCAGCCACGGCAACACCACCGGCGGGCCGCTCGAATCCGAACGTTTTGCTGCCGCGGTCGAGCTGCTGCAGGCGACGCGCAAGCCCGTCTATGCCGAGGCGGTGGCGCGCGAATGGCCGGCGATCGCGCCCAATTTCGCGCGCGACGCCGATGTCGCGGTGCGCGCGCTGCCGTTCATGCCCGCAAGCTATCGCGCGGGCGTCGAGCAGGCGGTGCGCGGCTGGGCGAAGCAAAGCGAGGTGATCGCCGCCGCCAACCCCTATGGCGTGCCGATCACCACCGGCGGCTGGGCGGGCAATGGCGCGGTGCTCGATTACGGCAACACCACCTTCCTGCTCCACCGCGCCTTCCCCGAAATCGTCAAGGCCGACGCGGTGTTCCGCGCGCTCGCCTATCTGCACGGCAACCATCCCGGATCGGACATCTCGTTCGTATCGGGAGTGGGCACGCGATCGAAGGAAGTCGCTTATGGCAACAACCGCGCCGATATGAGCTTCATCGCCGGCGGCGTGGTGCCGGGCGTGTTGATCGTGAAGCCCGACTTGCCCGAAAACAAAGAAGACTGGCCCTATTTCTGGGGGCAGAACGAATATGTCGTGAACACCGGTGCTGCCTATCTGCAGCTGGTGCATGCGGCGCATGCGCTGACGCAGCAAGGAGCAAAGCCCGCGGGGTGACCGCGGCGGCTGAATAAACTGCTGCACCCATGGGGCAAAATGGCCCGGCTGCGCGCGCCCAGCGTTTGCTTGGCCCGAAGCCGTTTTGCCCCATTATCTGATTGCAGAAAGCGACGCGCGACGCGCGCGCCGGGGCTATGGGCGAAGAATTTGCCCAGGATCATCGGCGCCGCGCCGAATTGCGCAACTTCCGCGGCCATCCCCCGTTCCTCAGGGCAGACACGCCCCTGCAATCGCATGACTCAAGGAACCGCTATGGCCATCACCCTGACCGCAAGCTTCGACACCCGCCGCGAAGCCGAAATGACGATCGAGCGCCTGGTGCAGGAACACGGGCTCGAGCGCACCGATATCTTCGTCGCTGCCGAGGGCGATGAAAACACCGCGGGCGAGGAAGTCGCGGGATCGGACACCGAGGCTGCCGATCCGACCCCCGAACACCGCGACGATGCTGCGTTGCATGGCCGCATCCAGGTTTCGGTCGATATCGACGACAGCGACAAGGCTGACATCGTGCGTGCCGCCTTTGCCGAGTTCGATGCCGAAGCGGTATCCGAGGGCTGAGAGGGGCGGGCGAACGGATCGAGCGACAGTCCTTGACCGCTAGAAGATCCCCAGGAACTTCTTGCGGCCCTCTTCCTTCGCCTTGCCCGAGGTGCCTTTCCCGACATCGTCGCGCGGCTTGCCGTCGCGGGTGCGCTGTTGGGTCGCGGTGGCGCCCGACAGCACCGGGCCGCACGCCGCCGAGCTCGCATCACCGACATCGACGAACGCCAGTAGCGCGGCGGGCGGCGCCGCCAGCACCGCAAGCCCGAGCCCGATCCCTGCGCGGCCGAGCAATTCGGGGCTGACCACGTCGAGCGAGGGTTCGGAGAAATAGCCGCCGATGCCGACGGGCGATTGCGCCGAAAACAGGCTGAACTTCTTGCCGTCGGCGCGGAAGGCGAGGTCCATCTGCTCGGTCGCGAAGCTGAAGCCGCCGCGGCCGACGATCACGTTCTTGCGCGTGTCGATCAGGATCGGATCGGCGGCGGCGACGCCGCGGCGCACGGTGAAGGCGACCAGCCCGCAATTGATCTGCACCGGCTCCTTCAGCCGATCCTCGAACATCTTCTGGACGAACACCCCGAAATCGAGCTCGGCGAGCTGAACGTTGCGTGTCGAAAAGGTGCCCTGCGGGATGATGAACGCGATCCGCCCGCGTGAGGTTGCGAGCGAATCATGCAGCGTGTCGCCGTCGCCGACCAGCTCGAGGCGGCCCTTCACGGTGCCGTTGGTGCCCGCCTCGGCAACACCGAAACCGCCGAGCAACTGCGCCATCGGCGTCGCGCCGAGGCGGAAATCATAGGTCGTGCGCGCGGGGCGGCGGCGCCAATCGATCCGAACGTCCGAATTGACCGCGCCGCGCGCCATCGTGAAGTTGAAGGGCGAGAGCTTCAGCAGCCCGTCGTCGAGCGCGACGGTAACGGCGACGTCGCTGACGGGAACGCTGTCCGACCGCAGCCGCGCGACCTTGTAGCGGACATCGGCATCGAAGGCGCGCAGCCCCTCGGCGCGCAGCGTCGCGTCGGGGAGCAACCGCGCGGGGGCGGCGCCCGAGGCGCGCGCGGCGGTTTCGTACCCGCTCTTGGCGACCAGATCGGGATTATATCCGATGAACGGCGCGACATCGATGATGTCGAGCGTGCGCGTCGCCAGATCGGCATCGATATGCACGCGCGGGCCGCCGTTGCGGACGGTGAAGGCGCCGGCGATGTCGCTGTCGCCGAAGCGCCCGGTCATCTTGTCGAAGCGATAGCGGTTGTCGCGCTTCACCAGCTGCGCTTTCATCTGGTAGGCGCGGCTTTGCGGGACGATGATCCCGAGAATGCCGAGCAGTTCGGCGGCGTTTCGCCCGCGCGCGGCGACCGCCAGCGGCACGCCTTCGATATCGGCGAGGCTGGGCAGCGTGCCGCCGATGTCGATCCGGTTGTTCGCGGCGCGCGCGCGCATCACCAGCTTGTTGCTACCGCGCGCGACGGTCGCGTTGGGGGTGAGCAGCGCGCCGGTGAGCGTGAAGGGCGTCTTGCGGATGCGGCCGTCGCCGGTGAAGCGCACCGCGTCACCGATCTGCGCGTCCTGCGAGGTAATCGACGAGAAATCGAGATCGGCGAGCAGGTCGAGCTGCGGATCGCGATAGCGCAGCGCGGTCGATACCAGCTTGGCGCGGTCGATCACCGGCATTTCGAACGGCTCGCCACCGCCGTCGCTGTCGAAGGTCCAGCTGTTGGCGGTGCGCGCGGCATTCCATTCGAGATCGAGCGAGGCGTCGGTCAGGTCGAGCCAGCGCATCCGGCGCTTGCCGAACAACAGCGACAGCGGCGCGATCCGCGTGTCGATCCGCTTGGCGGCGAACAAATGGCGCTGCGTCGTCCATTCGGGGTTCGACACCGTCAGCCCTTCGGCGAGGAACTTGATGTCGAAGGGGGCGAAATAGAGCTGGAAGTCACCGCCCACCTTGACCTGGCGTTCGATCATCCCGCCGACGGTGCGCTCGAACGGTCCTTTGAGGAAGCGGCCCTTGGTGATGAACAGCACCAGCCAGATCGCGGCGATCGTGACGAGGACGCCGATGACGATGTTGCGCAGGATGCGGAGCAGACGGCGGCGCTTGGCGCGGGCTTCGACCGGGTCGGGCGTGTCGGTAACGGGGTCTGGCAGGACCGGTGCCTGCGTCTCTTCACTGCTTACGCCCTGCACCATGTCACCAGCCCTACAATCAAACCCCAGGCTTACCCTGCCAAACCTTGCCATAGCATGGCCGCGTTCGGCTGCCTTTGTCGCGCGCGATCTTTCGTGAAGGGTGGAACGCCGCAAGCGTAACGACGTTGCAAGTTTTTGGGGAAAATGCCGATTTGTCCGTCCTGCAGCCACGATCCGCCGACCGTCCGCTGAAAATCGCGGTGATCGCGCATCTGCGCCATGCCGTCGCCGAACCGTTTATGGGCGGGATGGAGGCGCATTGCGACCTGCTGGTGCGGACGCTGATGGCGCAGGGGCATGACGTGACCCTGTTCGCGAGCGGTGACAGTGCCGCCGACCTGCCGGTGCATGCGATCGCGCCTACCGCCTATGAGACCGAGCTCCCCTGGGCGCATTGGCGCGGCACCGATCGGCTCGATCGCTGGCTGAGCGATGCCTATGCGCGCGCCTGGGCGGCGGTGCGCGGTGGCGGGTTCGACATCGTCCATAACAACAGCCTGTTCGCGCCGCTGCACGATTGGGCGCGGCGCGACGGGGTGCCGATGCTGACCTCGCTCCACGTCCCCCCCTTCGCGATGCTGCGCCAGGCGATCGCGCGCAATCCGGTGCCGTGGTTGCAGTTGACGGTGCCGTCGGCGGGGCAGTTGCCGGCCTGGGCGGGGGTGCATGACGAGGGCATCCGCGTCGCGCATAACGGCATCGACCTTGCCAAATGGCGGTTCGGCGCGGCGGGCAATGGCCGGGCGATCTGGTTCGGGCGGATCACCCCTAACAAGGGGACCGTCGTCGCGCTGCGCGCCGCTAGCGCTGCCGGGATCGCGCTCGATCTGGTCGGGCCGATCGAATGCAGCGACTATTTCGCCGAGGTGTCGCCGCTATTGGGCGAGGGGCACCGCTATCTCGGGCATTTGTCGGGCGGCGAGCTGGTCGAGCGGGTGCGCGCGGCGTCGGTGATGCTGTGCACGCCGATGTGGGACGAACCCTTCGGATTGGTCGCTGCCGAGGCGATGGCGTGCGGGGTGCCGGTCGCCGCGCTCGATCGCGGGGCGCTGGGCGAGGTGATCGGCGATTGCGGGGTGCTCGCCGCCGATGAAGCGGGGCTGCCCGCCGCGATCGCCGGGGCGCTCACCATCTCGCGCGAAGCCTGCCGCGCGCGCGTCGAGGCGCGGTTTTCCGCCGATGCGATGGCGAGGCGCTATGTCGCCGCCTATGCCGATGCGGTGGCGGGGGTGCCGGCCTCGAGCATCGAAAGGACGCGCGCGCTACTGGCATAAGGCCGGTCGGCCTGCTGGCGGGTGAGCGCGAAATCGCGTTCGTCGGGCGCGCGCAACATGACATAATCATCGCCGCGGCGCGCGATCAGCCCCATCAGCACGAAGGCGCGCAGCCAATGCTGCATCGTCCATTCGCCCCATTTGTCGTGGAAGCGCCGCGCATTGGCGACGACGCTCTCGACATGATGCACCGGCGGCATATGGTGCGGGTGATATTGGTGATAGGCGCGCGCACCGCGGGCCCAGAAGATCGGCACCCCGGCGGTGGCGACCGAGCGCCCGAAATCGGTATCCTCGCCGCCATAGCCGACGAAACTCTCGTCGAATCCGCCAAGCGCCAGGAAACGGTCGCGCCGCATCGAGAAGTTGAGCGACCAGAAGCAGCGATAATCGCGGCACGGCCCCAGCAATCCCTCGGGCGGGCCGGCGCGTTCGCTGTGCAGTTCGGCGATGCGATCGAAGCGGGCATAGTCGATGCCGTCGTCGGTGGCACCGGCGGGCAGGTAAAGCATCTCGCCCATCACCAGCGCGTCCTGATCGCCGAGCCGCGCGGCATGGTCGCCGACGAAATCGGGATCGGGGATGCAATCGATGTCGAGAAAGGCGATCCGGTCGCCGGTCGCGGTGCGCGCGGCGGCGTTGCGGGCGGCGGCGAGCGGCAGCGTATCGCTCGCCATCATGATCTGCCGCGCCGGGAAAGCGGTGGCGGGAAGCGTATAGGGCGTTTCCTGCATCACCCCGATCACCAGTTCGGCGGGCGGCGTCGCCTGCCGATTGAGGCCGTGGACCAGATTGACCAGATGGTCGGCGCGGCCCCGACCCAGCGTGCATAGCGACAACATCAACTGATCATTTCTGCTAGGAGATTAGGGGCTGCTGCGCGGGGCGCTGGGCGTTGCCATGCCGCGAGGCGTTCGAACCAGTCGGCAACGCCCTGCGCGGCGTGCGGATCGACCAGCATGTGCTGCTTGGCGGTGTCGATCGCGGCGGCGCGCGTCCAGGCGTCGCGCCAGGCATCGACATGCGAGGGCCAATGGTCGAGCGTCACCGCCGCCCCCGCCTGCGCCAACATCCGCGCTTTCCAGCGCTGTTCGTCGAAATAGCGCCATTCGGGCACGACGATCCACGGTCGCCCTGCGGCGGCGATCATGTGGACCGTCGTGTTGCCCGCCGACGAGACCACCCGGTCGGCCGCGGCGATATAGCTTGCCGGATCGTCCACCCAGCCGAGATGGCGCAGGTTCCCCGGCACCGTCGCGTGCCATTCGTGCGCGACCGCGCCGATCGTCAGCCAGAGCGTATCGGGCTGCGCACGCGCGCCCAGCGTCAGCGGGGTGGCGGGGGTGCCGTCGCCGCCGCCGCCCGCGACCACCAGCACGATGTCGCGGTCGAGCGGCAGGTTCAGCGCGGCGCGCGCGGCGTCGCGGTCGGTCACGGCGGGGTGGACGCCGACGCCGGGGGCGTGGTGCATCTTGGCGCGCATCCAATCAGGGCGGCCGGGCTGTTCGAGCAGCGGATGATAGGGCGCGAGGATGCCGAGCGCTGATTCATACGCCGCCATGTGGCCGGGATCGCTGCGGTCGCCATGCTGGAGCACGGCTACGCACGGTACCGACGCGATCCGCGCAAGCTGCGCCAGTTCGGCCGAGACGTCGGTGACGAACAAGGCGGGTCCGGCGTCGGCAAACCAGGTGGCGATCGTCGCCACCGCCCGGGTGATACTGGCCCAGCCGAGCGGCGCGCAATGCAGCGTCGCGGGCGTGGCGGCTTCGGCCAGAGCAGCCGGCGCATCGTCGGGCGCCTCGAACAGCGACGGGATACGCGTCACCGCAACATGCGCCGCGAGCGGCGGGAAGATGTCGTCGCGTGCCGAGAACAGCATCACCGGACGGTCGGCGGGCAGCGCGTTGACGATCGCCGCAGCGCGTTCGGCATGGCCGCGTCCCTGGTGGTGGACGAAATAGCCGATCGCGCCGCTCATGCAGCCTCGCGCCCGCGCTGGCCGGTCAGACCGCGCTGCTCGAGTGCCTCGACGATACCGCCGGCGTGACGGCTCTTCGATACGAACATGCCGGGCCGGGCGGCCAAGGCCGCAAGCTGGTCGTCATGGTTTGCGACGATGATCGCATTGGGGCAGCGTTCGAGCATGTCAATGTCGTTGCCGCTGTCGCCGGCGGCATGGACGCAGTCGATCGGCAGCCCCATGCGGTTCGCGGCCCACAGCATCGCCGCGCCCTTGCCCGCGCGCGCCGGCAGCACGTCGAGCAGGTCGCCGTGACTCCAGACGACACGCGCGGCGATCCCCGCCGTCGTCAGCCGATCGGCCAGCAGCACCGGGGTCGCGGGATCTTCGGCGAACCAGCTCAATTTGTGCCGCCGTTGTTCGACCGCGGGTTGCCAGCGCATCTCGGGGAGGGTCGCCGCCACCGCGGCGATCGCGCCGCGGTCCCAGCCATGATCGATCCAGCGCGCGAAATCGGCATCGGCGAACAGCCGCGCGCCGCGGCGCCAATAGATTTCGCAGCCGACCGAGGTGATCAGCAGCATCGGATCGGGATAGCCCCAGTCGTGCAGCAGCCGCTGCGCCTCCTGCAGCGACCGCCCCGTGGCGACGCCGAAGCCGACATCGCCGCGATCGGCGAGCACTGCGCACAATTCGGCGGCGCCGGCGCGGCAACCCGTCAGCGTATTGTCGATGTCCGACAACAGCAGATGCTCGGGGCTCGCCGGGGTGATCGCGGGAGCATGGAGCGTGCGCGCGATATCGACGAAGCGCGCGGCATAGGCGTCCCAGGTCATCGCCTGCGCATTGCGCCGCCCCGCCGCCGATGCCGCCTGCCAGCGCGCGCGGTCATCGAGCAGCGACGCGATCGCGCCTGCAAAGGCCGGCGGATCGTGCGGATCGGCGACGACGCCATGCCCCAGCGTGGCGACGATGTCCGACGGACCGCCATGCGAGGTCGCGACTACGGGCAGGCCATGGCTTGCGGCTTCGGTGAGCGTCAGGCCATAGGGTTCGGTCCAGGCCGGGTTGACGAACACCCCGCCGGTGTCGCGCGCCAGCGCGTAGAGCGCGGCGACATCGGCGCGATCGTGACGCTTGGGCAGCGCCAGCCGCCCGTACAGGTCGTGCCGGTCCATCCGGTCGAGCAGCCCCGCGATCACCTCGCGCTGTTCGGCCTCGCCGCTGTCGGGGGCGTCGCGCAAGCCGGCGACGATCACCAGGTTGGCGCGCGCGCGAAGATCGGGGTCGGCGGCGTAGAGATCGACCAGCCCTTCGAGATTCTTCTTGGCGACCGGTCGCGCGATCGCGAGCAGCATCGGCAGCGACGGATCGCGCAGGAACGGCGCCAGCAGCGCGCGTGCGCGATCGGGATCGGCGACGGTGCCGCCGTCGATGCTGGCGCCTGGGGGTACGCAATGGATCCGTGCTGCGTCGGCGCCGTCATACAGCATCAATTGCCGCTCGGCCTCGTCGCGCGACGAGGCGATGATCGCGTCGGCGCCGATGACCGCGCGGGTTTCCATCGCGATCCGCCGGTCCATGTCGCCGCACGGCAGCGCGGCACAGCGCGCCTTGTCGATGCCGAGCGAATGCGCGGTGTAGATGAAGGGAATGCCGAAACGCTCACGCACCGCCATCGCGACCTCGGCGGCGTCGGCGAAATGCGCGTGGAGCAGGTCGGGGCGGTGATCGAGCGTCTCGAACCACGCCAGCAGCGCGCGGGTGAAGGCGGGGCGGTCGGCGGTGCTTGCCTCTTTGCTCAGATAGGCGCGGTTGCCGCTGTCGATTCGGCGGATCGCCAGCTTGTCGCCGACCGGTTCGAGCTCGCGCGCATAGGCGGCGCCGAGCACCGTATCGTCGATCATCCGCGTCACCAGCTCGACGTGAGTCACGTCGGCGCGCGCAGCCAGCGCCATCGCCGCGCCGAGCGCATAGGCGATATGGCCCCCGGTATCTTCGGTGATGCCGAATTCGACCGGCAGCGCTTTCAGGCACCCCCCCAGCGCCAGCGAAACTATTCGCACTTTCGGTTTCCTTTGGCATAGAGACTGCCACGGCGCGTCGGTGGCAAAAGAGCAAACACATTGTTTTGCTTCCGGTTGCTTGATCCACATCAGTGCGAGAGTTTTTCCAGTGTATTTTCGTGGTCGCCTGCGCTGATGCCGGCCCTTTCCCCTGCTCCGCGCTATGTTTTCGTCGGCGGTCTGCACCGCAGCGGCACCAGCATGGTCGCCGCGCTGATCGCCAAGGCACCGGGGGTCGGCGCGATCGGCGGCGCGCCGGTGCCCGAGCAGGAGGGGGTCTATCTGCAGGGCGCGATCCCGCACACCGCGCGCCACGGCATCCCCGGCGCCTTCGCCTTCGATCCCGACCAGCATCTGACCGAGGCGAGCGCGTATAACAGCGCAGAGGTCGAAGCGCGGCTGAGCGCAAGCTGGGACCGATGGTATCCCCCCGAGGCGACGCTTCGGGTCGAGAAATCGCCCGTGAACCTGCTGCGATCGCGGCTGTACCAGCAGCTGTTTCCGACCGCGTCGTTCGTCTTCGTCGTGCGCCACCCGGTGGTGGTGGCGCGCGCGACGAGCAAATGGAGCGAGGCGCCGGTGGCGCGGCTGGTCGAGCATTGGGATGCGGCGCATCGATTGCTGCTCGCTGACCTGCCCTATCTGCATAATTACCTGATCGTCCGCTACGAGGACCTGGTGGCCGATCCGGCGCGCGCGCTGGCGCGGATCGGCGGCTTCATCGACCGTCCGATCGGCGACGCGAGCGGGATCGAGGATCGCAATTCGGGCTATGCTGGCGGCGATCGCATCGCGCTGCCCGATGTCGCGCGGCGGCTGGGCTATCGCGACGATATCGCCGCGATAGCCGCGCCCGAAATTGCCATGCATCGCCATTGCTTGAGCGAAATTCGCTCAAGGATCGACCGGCTCGATTGACCACGCCCGCGCTGTGGCACCTTCATTTGGCATTTCGAACGCCTATATGTTGCACTGCACCATGGTGCGTCGGCATGCCGCCGTCGGCCGGGAATGCGGGAGCACTACATGCCGAGTATGGCGGAAACGATTGAACGGTTGCGCAGCGGTTTGCCTGCGAGCAGCGCCGCGCCGAGCCGCTTGACGCCGCTCACCGGCTTCGGGGCGAACCCCGGTGCGCTGCTCGGCTATTGCCATGTCCCGCAGCAGCTCGCGCCCTCGGCGCCGTTGGTGGTGGTGCTGCATGGCTGCACGCAGAATGCCGCGGCCTATGACCATGGATCGGGCTGGTCCGATCTCGCCGACCGCCACGGCTTTGCGGTGCTGTTCCCCGAACAGCAGCGTTCGAACAACGCCAACACCTGCTTCAACTGGTTCGAACCGCAGGACATTCGCCGCGACGCGGGCGAAGCGCTGTCGATCCGCCAGATGGTCGCGGCGATGTGCGACGCCCACGCGATCGATCCGCGCCGCGTCTATGTCACCGGGCTGTCGGCGGGCGGCGCGATGGCCAATGTCATGCTCGCAACCTATCCCGACGTCTTCGCCGGCGGCGCGATCATCGCCGGGCTGCCCTTCGGCACCGCGATCGGGGTGCCGCAAGCGCTCGAGCGGATGCGCGGGCAGGGCGGCGCGACCGGCAGCGACCTTGGCGCGCTGGTGCGCGCGGCATCGCCGCATCGCGGCCCTTGGCCGACGATATCGGTGTGGCACGGCGCGAGCGACCGCACCGTGGTCCCCGCCAACGCCGCCGCGATCCTCGACCAATGGCGCGACGTCCACCAACTGGGCGCGGCGCCTGCGCGCAGCGGCGTGGTCGACGGCCACCGCCATCGCGTATGGACCGACCGGAGCGGGCGCGCGGTGATCGAGGAATATCACATCAAGGGCTTCGGCCACGGCACCCCGCTCGCGACCACGGGCGACGACGCGTGCGGCGCGGTGGGGCCGCACATGCTCGAAGCGGGTATTTCGTCGAGCGTCCACATCGCGCGGTATTGGGGATTGCTCCGCGAGGGGATCGACAGCACCGCCCCCCGTGCTGCCGCGGCGCCGCGCGCCACGGCCCACGTTCACGCAGCCGCACCGCGTGCCGCGGCTTCGGTCGCCAATTCGGTCAACGACGTCATCGAAAAAGCGCTGCGCTCGGCGGGGCTGATGCGCTGAAGCCGGCGCCCCGCTGAGCTTCAGCTGGTGACGGCGGCGCCGCCCGGGCCGAGCGTCCGCGCTTCATAGACCATCGCGTCGGTGCCGATGGTCTCGACGCGCACGCGGATCTGTGCGGCGTCGCCGACCAGCTCGGCGGGCAGCGCGTAATCGGCGGTGACGAAGCGCTTCTGCGCCGGCCCGGGACGGCGCTCGACCGCGATCTGCCGGCCGTTCACCGACACCGCGAAATGCTTGTCGACCTCTTCGCCCCAATAGAGCAGCTGCAGCGTCACCGGCCCCGGCCGCACCGCCATCGTGAATTCCATCCAATTGCCCGCGCCCCAGGGAAGCTGGCGCGCGCTCTTTCCGGCGAAGGAGAACAGGTCGGAATGGTTGGCGGTGAAGGCGTGGTCGCGCTCGGGCTGCATTTCGCCGAAGAACATCTGGTCGATGGTGCGCGCGGCGAGCGCTGCTTCGGCCGCGCGTGCCTTGCGCCACGCGGCTTCCTCGGTCGCCCAGCGCTCAGGCGTGAAGCGCGGGAAATACACCGCGGTGCGCCGGTCATATTGCGCGAAGAAGGGGACGAGCGCGAGCTTGGACGGCTGCGCGCTCGCCAGCGTGAAACGGTGCTGCGCAGGATCGGCGGGCACGACGCCCTCGAGCGCGCCGGCGCCGACGATCGCGGGGGGCAGGCCGTCGAACGGCGCGTCGGCGGGGCCCAGATCGGCGGCGAGCACCAGCGGGCCATGGGTGAAGGCAACCATGTCGGCATTGTCGGGCATCGGTTCGGCGGCGAGCCGCATCGGCAGGTCGAGCGTCACCACGTCGCCCTCTCGCCAGCGCCGTGCGATCCGCGCCTCGCCGCCGCTTACGGGCTCCGCCTTGCCGTTCACCGCCAGTGCGGGCGCGTCGCACCAGCCGGGGAGCCGCAGCGCCAGCGTCGCGGCCCCGCGCGGCGCGGCTTCGATCGTGCACGTCACGCGCTGTGAGAAGGGGAATGCGGTGTCCATCGTCACCCGCCAGCCGCGCCAATCGACCTTGCTGGGAATGAACAGGTTCGCCACCAGCGCCTTGCCATCGTCCCACCAGATCGAATCGCCGTGCTTGGCATGGCTTTCGAGCCCCGAGCCGACGCAGCACCAGAAGCTGTCCTCGGGCGTCGAATAGGTCCGCCGCGCGCCGCTGCTCAGCGGCATGAAATAGACGAAGCGCCCATGATCGGGATGCTGGTGCGCCAGGATGTGGTTGAGGTGGGTGCGCTCATAATAGTCGAACAGCGCCGGATCGCCCGACCAGCTATACAGATGCCGCGTCAGCTTGAGCATGTTGTAGCTGTTGCACGCCTCGCAGGTGCGTTCGGTGATCGCCGACGAAAGCTGGCGCGGCAGCCCGAAATGCTCGCGATCCGAATTGCCGCCGATGACATAGCTGTGATCGCGCGTGACGGTCTGGTGAAAGAAGCGCGCGGTCGCCGCGGCTTTGGGGTCGCCGTTGAGTTCGTGGATCCGCGCCAGCCCGATCACCTTGGGGATCTGGGTGTTGGCGTGCAGCCCGGCCAGGTTGTTGCGCCCCGCCGCCAGCGGATCGAGCACCTTGGTATCGCGGATGCGGATCGCCAGCGCCAGCCAGCGCGGGTTCCCCGTCAGCGCATGGGTTTCGGCATAGCTGTCGTTCAGCCCGCCATATTCGGCGGCGAGCAGCCGTTGCAGCGTCGCATCGTCGAGCGTGTCGAGGATGTCGGCGAGATAGCCCGCCATTCCCAGCATCACCGGGCGCGCGGCGGCGATGCCGGCGTGGCGCTCGGCATCGATCAACCCGGCATGCACCTTGTGCCAGGTGTAGAGCGGCACCCAGCCGCCATTGACGTCGAACCCGCTGGTGCGCACTTCGCCGCGGCGGATTTCCTCGAAGACGATCTTGCCGTCGACCTCCTTGCCGTCGCGCTCGACGGTGGTGCCGCCGATATAGCCGTCGCCATGCGCCGCCTGGATCGTCGCGAGTTCGCCCACCGTCTTGGCCAGCCGGCGGCGCAGCTCGGCATCGCCGGTGCTCGCCACCATCAGGCTCGCCGCGCTCAGCCAATGGCCGAGCGTATGCCCGGCGATCCCGCGCGCTTCCCAGCCGCCGTAGATCTCGCCCTGCGGCGGCAGGCCCGCGCTCAGGTGGAAATTGTGGAGCAGCCGTTCGGGCGAGAGCGCGAGCAGCGTCTTGCGGTTGGTCTCCTGCGCGGTGGCAAAGGCCGAGGGCAGCAGCCGCACCGCGGACAGCGGTACCGAACGCCGCGCGGCGGCGGCGCGATCGGCGCCGAGCGCCGCCAGCGGCCGCGCAAATACCAGCGCGCTCGCCGAGCCGAGCAGGGTACGCCGCGTGATCATCGTGCGGGGGCCGCGATCGGATTCCAGGACGGCAAGCGCTCTCTCCATGTTGTCGCCCGGCACGCGGGGCGGTTTGCGAACCCTCTGGCGGGGTCCTGACCAACTATTGGCCTTCTTATACTCAGACATGAGTGATCGCCTATAGCGTTTCGCGCCGCGGCCGTTCGCGGGCACGCGCGCCGGTCCATTGCGCAAGCGCGCGCCTTGCGATGGCCGTGGCGCAGGCGGGTTCGCATGAAGGCGTGTTGCTGGCGGTCGTGTCCGAGCGGGAGGCTGAGAGCGATGCGCCCGAGGTGGTTTTGGCCAGTCGAACCGCAGCCATAAACGCCGACTGGACTGTTGGCACCAATACCAGTCTGGCCGTTCCGCCCAGGTCGAATGACGGGCTTTGCTGCCACCGCATGAAGCCGTTGGGCGGGGGTTTTATCGTTGATGCCGCGGCGGCTGCGGATGTGATGCCCGACCAAAAGCTGATGGTTCTCACGTTCATCGGCGATCTCGCCGAGGAACTCGACGCGATGCGGAAAGAGGTGCTCACCGAGCATCCCGGCCTGGCGCTGGCTGGCCTGTACAATCTGCGCAAAAAGCTGGTGAAGGGGGGAGGCGTTCGACCTTGCCGAGCAGGACCAGCGCCACCGCAGCCGGGTGGATATTCTCCACGACCTCCACGCCCGGATCGACGATGCGGTGGCCGATGCCTATGGCTGGGCGCGAAACCTTTCCGACGAAGCGATCGTCGCGCGGCTGGTGGCGCTGAATGCGCAGCGCCATGCGAGGAGAAACAGGGCATCGTCCGCTGGCTGCGCTCCGACTATCAGATCGCCAAGGCGGGCATCCCCCAGGTCGCCACGCGCAAGGGCGCGCCCGAGCAGATCAGGGGCGCAAGGTGGAAAAGCGGATCGCCGCGACGCTCGATGCGCTCGTCCGGCTTGGCCATGTCGCGCAGAGCGACGCCGGCTACCACCTGCGCAAGGTCGCCTGACGCGCCACCGCCAGGTTGTCGCAAAGCCGGGTCCGGCGATTTCGGTTAGTGGTGCACCCGACTGGATTCGAACCAGTGGCCTCTGCCTTCGGAGGGCAGCGCTCTATCCAGCTGAGCTACGGGTGCCGGACCGCCCGGTTAGCAAAGCCGCGCGCGATGCGCCAGTGGGTTTCACGCCGGCGCCACGGCCACGCGCTTCGCTTTGGGGGCGGGGGTCTTGGGGCGGTAGCGGCACAGGTCGGCGACCGGGCAGCGCCAGCATTCGGGGGTCCGCGCCTTGCAGACATAGCGGCCGTGCAGGATCAGCCAGTGATGCGCGTGCAGCCGGAAGGGCTGCGGCGTCGCCTTGTCGAGCCGTAGTTCGACCGCGAGCACGGTCTTGCCCGGCGCCAGCCCGGTGCGGTTGCCGACGCGGAAGATATGCGTGTCGACCGCGAAGGTCTCGTGCCCGAACGCGGTGTTGAGCACGACGTTGGCGGTCTTGCGTCCGACGCCCGGCAGGCGTTCGAGCGCGGCGCGATCTTCGGGGACCTCGCCGCCATGCTCGGCGATCAGCGCCTCGCTCAGCGCGATCACGTGCTTGGCCTTGGTGTTGAACAGCCCGATCGTGCGGATGTGCTGCTTGAGCCCGTCGATCCCCAGCGCGACCATCTGTTGCGGCGTGTCGACCTCGGCGAACAGCGCGCGCGTCGCCTTGTTCACGCCCACATCGGTCGCCTGCGCCGACAGCGCGACCGCGACCAGCAGCGTATAGGCGTTGGTGAAGGCGAGCTCGGTCTCGGGGTGCGGATTGGCCTCGGCCAATCGCGCATAGAATTCGACGATATCGGCTTTCTTCAACGGCGACCTCGCGGGCTGCGTTTCACAGCCCGAGCACCTGGTCCATCGCGTAGCGCCCCGGCGGCTGCGCGGCGAGCCACAACGCCGCCTGCACCGCGCCGCGCGCAAAGATCGCGCGGTCCTCGGCGCGATGCGCCAGCTCGATCCGTTCGCCTTCGCCTGCGAAGACGACCATGTGATCGCCGACGACGGTGCCGCCGCGCAGGCTCGAAAAGCCGATCGTCCCACGCGCGCGCGCGCCGACCAGCCCCGCGCGGCCGACGACGCTCGTTTCGGACAGCAGCATCTGCCGCCCTTCGGCCGCCGCTTCGCCCAGCATCAGCGCGGTGCCCGACGGCGCATCGACCTTGTCGCGGTGGTGCATCTCGGCGACCTCGATATCCCAGTCGAGCCCGAGCCTGGCCGCGGCATCGCGCACCAGCGCCGAGAGCAACGCGACGCCGAGCGAGGTGTTGCCCGTCTGGAGCACCGCGATGTCGGCGGCGGCGGCGTCGATCAGATCGTGGTGGCGCTGGTTGAGCCCGGTGGTGCCGACGACGATCGGCGTCCCCGCCGCGCGCGCCGCCGCCAGATGCGCCTCGAGCGCGGCGGGCGAGGAGAAATCGACCAGCACGTCGCTGGCCTGAGCGAGCGGCGCGGGGTCTTCGCCGACATCGATCCCGCCGGCATGCTCGGCATTATACGCCGGCATCGCCGCGACGATCGACTGGCCCATCCGGCCCAGGCTTCCATAGATACCGATTGCCGTCACGCGCACCCTCGTTCTTCTTGCCGGTCCGCCGCCTTTGGGGGCCGGCGCCGTAGCGTCCTGCGGTGTCATGCCAGAATCGGTGCGCGCGCAACAGGTCTTACAAATGTGCCGCAAGCCGCTAGGGAAGCGCGATGCGCGAACTGCATTCGATCGTCGTGCTGACCGGCGCGGGCGTATCCGCCGAAAGCGGCATCGCCACCTTCCGCGGCCCCGGCGGGCTGTGGGAAGGCCACCGTGTCGAGGATGTCTGCACCCCCGAAGCGCTGGCGCGCGATCCGGCGCTGGTGCATCGATTCTATGATCTGCGCCGCGCGGCGCTGGCGGGCGTCGCGCCCAATCCGGCGCACCACGCGCTGGCGCGGCTCGACGCGCAATGGCCGGGTGAGTTGCTGATCGTGACGCAGAATGTCGATGACCTGCACGAGCGCGCCGGGGCGACGCGGCTGCTGCACATGCATGGCGAGCTGCGATCGGCTTTGTGCGCCGCGTGCGGCGCGCGGCGCGAATGGGCCGCGCCCTTGCCGCCGGGCAGCGTCTGCGCCGCGTGCGGGCAGCCGGCGCTGCGCCCCGACATCGTGTTTTTCGGCGAGATGCCCTACCAGATGGAGCGGATCGAGGCGGCGCTGGCCGATTGCGACCTGTTCGTGTCGGTCGGCACCTCGGGCGCGGTGTATCCGGCAGCGGGCTTCGTCCAGACCGCGCGCTATCATGGGGCGGATACGCTCGAGATGAACCTCGATCCCTCAATGGGGAGCGTGTTCTTCGCCGAAAGCCGGATGGGCGCGGCCGGGGTGCTGGTGCCCGAGTGGGTGGATGCGGTGTTGGGCGGGCGCTAGTCCACCCAGTCGAGCCCCATGTCGTTGTTGAGCGTCCGGTCGTCGTCCCAGCCGGGCTTGACCTTCACGTGCAGGTACAGATGCACCGGCACCCCCATCACCCGCGACAGCTCGGCGCGTGCGCGAGCGCCGATTTCCTTGATCCGCGATCCGCCCTTGCCCAGCACGATCGCGCGCTGGGTGTCGCGTTCGACCAGGATCTGCTGGTGGAGTTCGACCGATCCGTCGGGCCGCTCGATATATTGCTCGGTCTCGACCGCGCTGGCGTAGGGCAGTTCGGCGTGGAGCTGGAGGAAGATCTGCTCGCGCGTGACCTCGGCGGCGAGCATCCGTTCGCTGGCGTCGCTCACCTGGTCGGCGGGGAAGTGCCACGGCCCCTGCGGCATTCGGCGGGTCAGCGCGGTTTTGAGTTCGGCGATCCCGTCGCCGGTGGTTGCCGAAACGAAGAAGGTCTCGTCGAAGGGCAGCAGCGCGTTCAGCCGCTCGGCATGCGTCAACAGGCGCGGCTTGTCGGCGAGGTCGACCTTGTTGAGGATCAGCAGCTTGGGCTCCTTGCGCGACGCCAGCCGCTCGGCGATCACCGTCACCTTTTCGGGCAGCCCCGATTTGGCATCGACGACGAACGCGATCGCGTCGGCCCCTTCGGCACCTTCCCATGCTGCGGTCACCATCGCGCGATCGAAGCGGCGCTTGGGGTCGAAGATGCCGGGGGTATCGACCAGCAGCAACTGCGTCTCGCCCTCGATCGCAATCCCCATCAGTCGGACGCGGGTGGTCTGCGCCTTGGGACTGACGATCGCGACCTTCTGGCCGACCAGCGCGTTGACCAGGGTGGACTTGCCGGCATTGGGCGCGCCGACGACGGCGACTAGGCCGCAATGGGGGGAGGGGGATTGGGTCATCGGGTTTGCTCTTCTGGATCGGTAAGGGGTGTGATTGCCGCTGGTGGTTCGCTTTGAGCGGTTGGACGCGCTTCGACAAGCTCAGCGCGACCGGTAATGGAAGATGGCTCGCCCGATATACTCGCCGTTCGCCCTGAGCTTGTCGAAGGGCGCCCCGCATCCTGCCAATTTCGCGACAATAATTGCAGCAAGGTCCAGTCGCCCGAAATCAGCGCTAGTTTCTTGGGTTTGCCCCAGCCCTTGATCCGGCGTTCTGCCTCGAGCGCTTCGAGCCGGCTGGGAAACCCCTCGCTCCAAACCAACGTGACGGGTCGGCGATGTCTGGTGTGCCCTGCGATCTGGCCCGTACGATGCTGCCCGATGCGGCGTTCGAGGTCGTCGGTGTGGCCGGTGTAGAAGCTGCCGTCGTTGCAGCGGAGAATGTACGTCCAGAACGTCATGCCTCGCTCCCGCTGTGGGCCGCCCTTCGACAGGCTCAGGGCGAACGGGGATAGGGTAAAGCTCCCTCCACGAGCCGTTCGCCCTGAGCTTGTCGAAGGGCGGCCCGAACCTTCCTCCAACGCGGCGCTCTCGCCTACCCCCCAAGCTTCGCCAGCAACCCTTCCGCCGCCGCAGTCTCGGCCTCCTGCTTCGAACTCCCCTCGGCCTCGGCTTCGGCCAGCTTCCCCACCGTTACCCGCACGCGGAACCGCGGCGCGTGGTGCGGCCCCGAGCGTTCGACGATCGCATATTCGGGCGGACGGCGGTTATTGGCGGCGGCCCACTCCTGCAGCGCCGATTTGGGATGGCGCGGCGCCTTGGCCTGCGCGTCGATCCGCCCGCCCCAGGCACGGCGGACGAAGGCCCGCGCGCCCTCGATCCCGGTGTCGAGATACAGCGCACCGATCAGCGCCTCCATCACATCGCCCAGTACATTGTCGCTGTTCGCCGCGCCGTCGTCGCGCGCCTGCTTGCCGAGCTTGAGATGTGGCACCACGCCCGCCTCGCGCGCGACTTCGGCGCAGATCGGGCCGGTCACCAGCGCGTTGAGCCGGCGCGACAATTTGCCCTCGGGCTCGTCGCCAAAGCGCTCGAACAGCCATTCGGCCATGCACAGCCCGAGCACCCGGTCGCCGAGGAATTCGAGCCGCTCGTAATTCTGCGCCGCCTGGCTGCCATGCGTCAGCGCGCGAGCATAGGGCGCGATGTCGGCGGGGGCGTGGCCGAGCGTCCGCGCGACCCAGTCGGCCAGCGTGTCGCCGCTCAAAAAGCTTCCCCGATCCGCTCCCACCGCGTCGCGCCGGGCCAGGTCCAGGGCATTAGCCAGCCCGCATTGCCGTCGGTCGACCAGAAGGTGACGACGGCCTTGCCGACCAGATTCTCCATCGGCACGAAGCTGATCGAATCGGCGAAGCGGCTGTCGCGCGAATCGTCGCGATTATCGCCCATCATGAAGACATGCCCCGCAGGCACGGTATAGACTTCGGTGTCGTCGGCGGGACTGAAGCCGAGGTCGAGGACGTTATAGCTGACGCCGTTGGGCAAGGTTTCGCGATATTGCGGATAGCGGCACACCGGGCTGCCATCAGCCAGCGCGTCGCGGAAATAATCCTCGCACGTCGAATTGGGCGTCGCCGGCAGCACGAAATCGGCGACCCGCGCCTTGGGGATCGCGGTGCCGTTGAGGAACAACTGCCCGTCGCGCATCTGCACCCGGTCGCCCGGGAGGCCGATGACGCGCTTGATCCAGTCCTCCTGGTTCTGCGGCGGCGCCTTGAACACCGCGACGTCGCCGCGCGCCGGGGTCGAGGCAAGGATGCGCCCCGGGATCAGCGGCACGCTCCACGGCAGCGAATGGCGCGAATAGCCGTAGTTCCATTTGGTCACGAACAGATAGTCGCCGATCAGCGTGCGCGGCAGCATCGACCCCGAAGGGATAACGAAGGGCGCGAACAGGAAGCTGCGGATGACGAACACGAACAGCGCGAGCTTCACGAGGAAGATCAGCGTTTCCTGCCATTCGGGGCGGGTGGGTTTCGCAGCGGGGCGGGGGGACTTGGCCATGCCTCGCGATGTGCTTTGGTGTGTGAGGCAGGTCAAGCGGTAAGGGGTCCCGCTTTGGCGTCACCCCGGACCTGTTCCGGGGTCCACCGCTCCCCAAGCGCCCGAACCGATCGCTGCACGGTGGGCCCCGGAACAAGTCCGGGGTGACGAGGTGCCCGCAAGGTGTTCCGCCCCACGGCACGATGCTCTACGACGCCGCCAACCGAATCCCCCGAGGAGACCGAAGATGGCAGCCACCGACTGGACCCCGATCGAATCCGCCCCGCGTGCGACGCTGACCGAGCTGTTCGCCGCCGATGCCAACCGGCTCGAGGCGCTCACCGTCGACCTTGCCGGCATCCATTTCGATTTCGCCAAGACGCACCTCACGCCCGAGCTGGTCGCCGCCTTCGCCACGCTTGCCGAGCAGGCGGGGCTCGCCGCCAAGCGCGATGCGCTGTTCGGCGGCGAGATCGTCAACGTCACCGAGGGGCGCGCGGTCGAGCATACCGCCGAGCGCGGCGAGGGATCGGCGGCGAGCGTCGATCGCGCGCGCCAGCAGCATGCCCGGATGCGCGCGCTGATCGACGCGATCGAGGGCGAAGCGTTCGGCCCGGTCCAGCACGTGCTGCACATCGGCATCGGCGGGTCGGCGCTCGGCCCCGACCTGCTCGTCGATGCGCTCGGCAATGACGGGGTGCGCTACGACGTCGCGATCGTCTCGAACGTCGATGGCGTCGCGCTCGAAACCGCGCTCGACCAGTTCGATCCGCATGCGACGATCATCGCGGTCGCCTCGAAGACCTTCACCACCACCGAAACGCTGCTCAACGCCGAAAGCGCGCTGGCGTGGATGGCAGAGGCGGGGGTCGATGATCCCTATGGCCGCGTGATCGCGCTCACCGCCGCGCCCGAAAAGGCGATGGAATGGGGAGTCGACGAAACCCGCATCCTGCCCTTCTCCGACAGCGTCGGCGGGCGCTATTCGCTGTGGTCGTCGATCGGTTTCCCCGCCGCGATGGCGCTGGGCTATGAGGCGTTCGAGGAACTGCTCGAGGGTGCCGCCGAAATGGACCGCCATTTCCGCTTCACCGATCCGGCCAGGAACGCGCCGGTCCTGGCCGCCTTCGCCGACCTTTATTACACCCAGGTCCGCGGCTGCGCGACGCGCGCGGTGTTCGCCTATGACGAGCGGCTGCGGCTGCTGCCCGATTATCTCCAGCAGCTCGAAATGGAATCGAACGGCAAGGCGGTGACCGCGCAAGGCGTGCCGCTCGATCGCCCGAGCGCGCCGATCACCTGGGGCGGCGTGGGCACCGATGCGCAGCATGCGGTGTTCCAGCTGCTCCATCAGGGCACGCATCTGGTGCCGGTCGAGTTCGTCGCGGTGACCGAGCCCGGCGACGGGCTGGCCGAAGCGCATCACCGCCAGCTGCTGCTCAATGCCTTCGCGCAGGGCGCGGCGCTGATGCAGGGGCGGGCCAATGAGGACGCGGCGCGTGCCTATCCGGGCGATCGCCCCTCGGCGACGTTGCTGCTCGAAACGCTCGACCCGCGCACGCTGGGCGCGCTGATCGCCTTCTACGAGCACCGCACGTTCGTGAATGCCGCGCTGCTCGATATCAATCCGTTCGACCAGTTCGGGGTCGAGCTCGGCAAGGAAATGGCCAAGGCGGCGGATGCCGGCGACATGGTGTTCGACGCCTCGACCACTGCGCTGATCGAGCGCGCGCTTGGTTGAGCCCTTCTCGCTCGGTCACCCCGGCACAAGGCCGGGGTGACGGCTCGGCAGTGGTCGGCGCATTTGTACCCGCCACCGCTGCCCCCTATCTCGCGACCACATTACCCGGAGACGCATTTTGCCCGATTACGACTACGACCTCTTCGTCATCGGCGCTGGCTCCGGCGGCACCCGCGCGTCGCGCGTCGCCGCCGCCTATGGCGCGCGCGTTGCGGTGGCAGAGGAATATCGGGTCGGCGGCACCTGCGTCATCCGCGGCTGCGTGCCCAAGAAACTGCTCGTCTATGGCGCGCACTTCGCCGAGGACCTGAAGGACGCCAAGCAGTTCGGCTGGGACGTCCCCGACAATTGCGCGTTCGACTGGTCGCGGTTGCGCGACAATGTCTTCGCCGAGGTTGATCGGATCAACGGCGCCTATACCGCGACGCTCGCGAACCACGGCGTCGAGATCATCCACGAACGCGCGACGATCGCCGGGCCGCATGAGGTGAAGCTGGCGAGCGGCCGGATCGTGACTGCCGAGCGCATCCTGCTCGCGGTCGGCGCGCGCCCGCATGTGCCGAGCTGCCCCGGCCATGAACTCGGCATCACCTCGAACGAGGCTTTTCATCTCGACGCAGTGCCCAAGCGCGTCCTGATTGCCGGCGCAGGCTATATCGCCAACGAGTTCGCGGGCATCTTCAACGAGCTGGGCGCCAAGGTGACGCTGATCAACCGCAGCGAGGTGATCCTGCGCGGCTATGACGAATCGATCCGCGACCGCTTGCTCCAGATTTCGCTGATGAAGGGCCTCGAATTCCGCTTCAACGCCGAGTTTCGTGGGATCGAGAAGCAGGCTGACGGGTCGCTGCTGGTATCGATGACCAATCACGAGCCGATCGAGGTCGATTGCGTGATGTTCGCCACCGGCCGCGTGCCGAACACCGAGGAGCTGGGGCTCGAGGAAGCCGGGGTCGAGCTGCATAACGGCGCGGTGGTGGTTGACGACGAGAACCGCTCGACTTGCGACAGCATCTTCGCGGTCGGCGACGTGACGAACCGCGTCCAGCTCACCCCGGTCGCGATCCGCGAGGGGCAGGCGTTCGCCGACACCTTCTACGGCAACAAGCCCACCAAGGTCGATTATGGCTGTATCCCGAGCGCGGTGTTCAGCCACCCGCCGATGGCCGCGGTCGGCATGACCGAGAGCGAGGCCAAGACCAAGCTCGGCTCGGTGAAGGTATATCTGTCGGACTTCCGCGCGATGAAGAACGTGCTGGCGGGCCGCAACGAACGCGCGCTCTACAAGATGATCTGCGACGGCGACACCGGGCGGATCGTCGGGCTGCACATGATCGGTCCTGATTCGCCCGAGATCCTGCAGGCCGCCGCGATCGCGGTGAAGGCGGGGCTGACGAAGGACGATTTCGACGCGACGGTGGCGCTGCATCCGACGATGGCGGAAGAACTGGTGCTGATGAAATAGGGGCGGGCGTCGGGACATGCGGAAACCCACCCGCCCCCAGCCCCTTCCTTCCAGGGAGGGGAGGCTGTTGCGCCGGACGCTACCCTAACTCCCCTCCCTGGAAGGGAGGGGTTGGGGGTGGGTCGGCCCACGATCATCGACCGTCGCCGCCAAGATCGCCTCGACCACGCCATCGGCATTCTCGCGAACGTCGGAATTCCAGAACCGAAGCACGCGCCAACCCAGCGACGCCAGAAACGCCGTCCGTCTCTCGTCCTGCTCGGAATCGGCGTGCTGACCGCCATCGATCTCGACCGCCAGCTTCGTGCTTCGGCACGCGAAATCGAGGATGTACGGTCCGACCGGCAACTGCCGCGTGAAGCGCGGGCGATGCTCGCGCAGTCGTAGCCAGACCAAGCGTTCTTCGGGGGTCGATTCTCGCCGAAGTGCCCGGGCGCGTTGGGTTTTGGCGGGCGCGATTCGCGGCATCATATGAGGCTGGCGCTTCGCCTTGCTGAGAGCAACCCACCCCCAACCCCTCCCTTGTCAGGGAGGGGAGGCGCTGGCGGCGGGCGCTATCCCTCCAGCAACACGTCCGCTTCGCTCCGTTCCACCCCGTCCTGGCCGCGCGCGACGACGCTGGTCACCGCGACGTCCATCGTGACGTTGCCCAACGTCCGCACGATGTCGGGCATCGTCTCGACCGCCACGAGCAGCGCCAGCGGCTCGATCGGCACCCCCATCGCCAGCGCGATCGGGGCGATCGACGAAACGAAGCTGATCGTTCCCGGCAGGCTCACCGACCCCAGCGCAGTGATCGCCGCCGCGGCGACGCCGATCGCGACTTGCTGCGGGGCGAGCTCGATCCCGAACACATGCGCGACATAGACCGCGACCGCGATGTTCATCGCCGGACCGGTGAAGCGGAAGATCGCGACCGCCAGCGGCAGCACCACGCCTGCGGTCGCGACCGGCAGTCCCAACGCCTCGGTGCCGCGCAGCATCGCGGGCAGCGAGGCGAGCGACGACTGGGTCGAGATCGCCACCGCCTGCGCGGGCGCGACCGCGCGCACGAAGCGCTTGAGCGGCACCCGCCCGAGCAGCATCGCGGTGGGATAGGCTAGCATCCAGATCAACACCCCGGTGCCCGCGACGATCGCGACATAATGCACCAAGGCGCCGAACGCCGACGTCCCCGCGGTCGCGCCGACGACGAAGGCGAGCGCGAATACCCCGATCGGTGCGAGCAGGAGCACCCAGCCGATCATCACCAGCATCGTGTCGGCCACCGCCTGGAAGAAGCGGGTCAGCGTCTCGCGCGGTTCGGCGGGCAGGGTGGTCAGCGCGAAGGCGAAGGTGAGCGTGAAGATGATCAACGGCAGGAACTGGTCCTCCGCCGCTGCCGAAATCGGATTGGTCGGCACCATCGCGATCAGGAAATCGCTGAACGGCGGCACGTCGCCGACCGGCGCCGCGCCCGAGAAACTCGCGCGCAGCGCCGCGCCTGCCTCGGCGGGCAGCGGGAACAGGTCGAGCAGCCCGAGCGCGAACAACGCGCCGAGCGTCGCCGAAATCCACAGCCACGACATGAAGATCACGATCGCGCGCGCGGCCAGGCGGCTGGCCTTCGCCGCCTTGGCGGTCGCCGCGACGCCGGTCACCAGCAGCGCCACCACCAGCGGGACGATCGTCATCCGCAGCGCGTTGAGCCAGATCGTGCCGATCGGCTGCGCCACCGCGCTGCCGGTCTCGGCCCAGCCCGGCTGCCATTGCGACAGCGCGACGCCAAGCGCCAGGCCCGCCGCCAGCGCCATCAAAATTCGCATTGCTTGCGACATGCTCGCCCTTCGTTGTTTGGCACGCTATCAGGCTGGCCGACCGATCGGGCAAGGTGGAGCAGGGCACGGCGATGGCAAGAAAATATTTCGGCACCGACGGGATTCGCGGTGCGACCAACATGGCGCCGATGACCGCGCAGATGGCGATGAAGGTCGGCATGGCGGCGGGGGCGCATTTCCAGCGCGGCGACCATCGCCACCGCGTGGTGATCGGCAAGGATACGCGGCTGTCGGGCTATATGCTCGAAAACGCGATGGTCGCGGGGTTCACCTCGGTGGGGATGGACGTCGTGCTGGTCGGGCCGATGCCGACGCCGGCGGTCGCGATGCTCACCCAGTCGATGCGCGCCGACATGGGGGTGATGATCTCGGCGAGCCACAACCCCTATGCCGACAACGGCATCAAATTGTTCGGCCCCGACGGCTTCAAATTGTCCGATGCCGACGAGGAAGCGATCGAGGCGCTGATCGACCGCGAGGTGCCGCTGGCGGCGTCGAGCGACATCGGTCGCGCGCGCCGCTACGACGATGCGCGCGGACGCTACATCCATTTTGCCAAGGCGACCTTCCCCGACGACCTTCGGCTGGACGGGCTCAAAGTGGTGGTCGATTGCGCCAACGGTGCCGCCTATCAAGTGGCGCCTTCAGCGTTGTGGGAGCTGGGCGCCGAGGTCGTCGCGATCGGCATCGATCCCAACGGCAAGAACATCAATGACGGGGTCGGCTCGACCGCGCCCGACACCTTGCGCGAGACCGTGGTGGCATCGGGCGCGCATATCGGCATCGCGCTCGATGGCGATGCCGATCGGCTGATCGTCGTCGACGAACATGGCCGGATCGTCGATGGCGACCAGCTGATGGCGACGATCGCCACCGGCTGGGCGCGGCGCGGGCGGCTCAATGGCGGCGGGCTGGTGGCGACCGTGATGTCGAACCTCGGGCTCGAGCGCCATCTGGGCGAGCAGGGGCTTGGCCTGATCCGCACCAAGGTGGGCGACCGCCATGTGCTCGAGGCGATGCGCGCGCGCGGGTACAATGTCGGCGGCGAGCAATCGGGGCACATCATCCTCACCGACTACGCCACCACCGGCGACGGGCTGGTCGCCTCGCTTCAGGTGCTCGCCGAACTGGTGCGCGCGGGCGCGCCGGCGAGCGAGGTGCTCCACCGCTTCGAGCCGGTGCCGCAGATATTGAAGAATGTCCGTTTCGCCGGCGGCAAGCCACTGGAGGCCGCGAGCGTGATCGATTGCATCGCGGGTGCCGAGGCCGAGCTCGCGGCGAACGGCCGGCTGGTGATCCGCCCCTCGGGCACCGAACCGGTGATCCGGGTGATGGCCGAGGGCGACGATGCCGCGCAGGTCGAGGCGGTGGTGAACCGCATCTGCGACGCGGTGCGCGCAGCGGCGTAAGGGAAAAGTGAAAGCAGCGCTGCCGGGTCGCCCTCGACCCGGCAGCGCCCGATGGTGTCAGCCCTTGGGCAGCAACACCGAATCGATGACGTGGATCACGCCATTGGTGCAATCGATGTCGGCGGTCACGACCGTCGCATCATTGACCTTCACGCCGTCGGTGCCGTCGACGTTCAGCGTTTCGCCCTGCACGCTGGCGGGGGTTGCGGTCGCGCCGGCGAGATCGCCCGACATCACCTTGCCGCTGACGACGTGGTAGGTGAGGACTGCGGCCAGCTTTTCCTTGTTCTCTGGCTTCAGCAGTTCTTCGACCGTGCCCTCGGGCAATGCTGCGAACGCGGCATCGGTGGGGGCGAACACGGTGAAGGGGCCGTCGCTCTTCAGCGTTTCGACCAAGCCAGCGGCCTGCACGGCTGCAACCAACGTGGTGAAGGACCCGGCAGCTACCGCCGTATCGACGATGTCATGCGTTTGATCGCTCATGGGAGAATACTTTCCTTGGAGGATGGTGCGACAACCCTGATGGCCCGTCGCGGAGCTACCCCTATCCCCAAGACGCCATGGAGTGGCATACCGTATAAAGCATCAGTCAGCGAACTGTAATGTTTGAAACGCCAGCGACAGTCGGTCCTTGGATTGGCCGCTTTATTTCGAAATATGTGACCAAAGGCGGTATTATATTAGCCGATAGCGTTACCAAGCCGCGATCATTGCTCTGCAAAAGCGTTGCTGGTGTCCGCCGCAGTCAAGCGATATGGCGTAGCGATGCTCGAAATGCGCCCTGATTGCGAACGTTGCGGCACCGATTTGCCGCCTGCCGATCCCGGCGCGTTCATCTGTTCGTTTGAATGCACTTTTTGCGCGGCCTGTGCCGATGCGCTCGACGAACGCTGTCCCAATTGCGGCGGAGAACTGCTCGATCGCCCCACGCGCACCGGCAAGCGACCGGCGGGCAAGCCAGCATGAACCCGCCGCGCATCCTCATCGTGGCAGGCTCCGATTCGGGCGGCGGAGCGGGCATCCAGGCCGATATCAAGACCGCGACGATGCTCGGCTGCCATGCGATGACCGCGATCACCGCGATCACCGCGCAGAACACGCTCGGCGTCGATGCGGTCCATCCGATCCCTACCGACATGGTGATGGCGCAGGTCGATTGCGTGATCCGCGACATCGGCGTCGATGCGGTCAAGATCGGCATGATCGGATCGGCGCGCACCGCCGCGGCGCTGGCCGAGCGGCTCGCCGAGATGCCCGGGCTGCCGATCGTGTTCGATCCGGTGATGATCGCCACTTCTGGCGCAACGCTGGCCGACGACGCCACGATCGCCGCCTTTGCGCGACTGATGCGCGTCGCCACCGTCACCACTCCCAATCTGCCCGAGCTCAAGGCGCTGTCGGGCATGTCGATCCTCGACAAGGCGGCGCAGCGCAGCGCCGCGCGCTCGCTGGTGCAGCGCCGCGGCAGCGCGCTGCTGGTCAAGGGCGGCCATGCCAAGGGGCGGCAAGTCACCGACCGGCTGTTCCAGCAATCCGAAGGCACCGCGCCCGAAATCGAATGGACCGGTTCAAGGCTCGACGGCGAGGCGACGCATGGCACCGGCTGCACGCTGTCGACCGCGATCGCGTGCGAGCTCGCCAAGGACTGGACCTTGCCCGAGGCGATCGGCCGCGCGCGGCGCTTCGTGCGGATCGCGATTCAGGACGCCGCCGATCTGGGGCAGGGGCATGGGCCGATGGCGCAACAGGCGGTGCGGCTCGACCTCAACCAATCGCGCTGGTCGCCGATGCTCAACCACGTCACCGTGCCGGCGAACGGCCTTGGCGAGAGCGAGCATTTCTATCGGCTGCTGGGGCTTCGCCAGATCGTCCGCTCCGACGATCGCTATGCGCGCTTCGAAACCGAAGGCGGCGCAACGCTGAGCATCGAGGTCGAGCAGCAGCTCGCCGCGCCGGTCATCTATCTCGAATGCGGCGACCTCGATGTGACGGTGCCCTATCTCAAGGCGCAGGGGCTGAGCTTCGTGCAGGAGCCGACCGACGAGAAATGGGGCTGGCGCGAGGCGCGGCTGGTCGATCCCGCGGGCAACACCGTATGTCTGTACCAGGCGGGCGAAATGCGCCGCTTCCCCCCCTGGCGGATCGGCGATGCCTGATTATTCGCACGAAGCACAGCATGCCGGCCCGGTGGTGGGGGTCGACGAGGCGGGGCGCGGGCCGCTTGCAGGGCCGGTGGTGGCGGCCGCCGTCGTGCTCGACGCCGATTGCATTCCCGATGGGCTGAACGATTCGAAGGTGCTCACCGCCGCGCGCCGCGCCGACCTGTGCGCGCGGCTGCTCGATTGCGCGCGCGTCGGCGTCGGCATCGCCAGTGTCGAGGAGATCGACAGCCTCAACATCCTGTGGGCGACGATGCTGGCGATGACCCGTGCGGTCGAGGCGCTCGACCTCGTGCCCGGCATGGTCCTTGTCGACGGCAATCGCTGCCCCAAGTGGCAGTTTTCGAGCCGTGCGATCATCGGCGGCGATGCCTTGTGCCTGTCGATCGCCGCCGCCTCGATCGTCGCGAAGCATCGCCGCGACTGCATGATGCGCGACTATGATGCGGTCTATCCCGGCTATGGCTGGGCGTCGAACAAAGGCTATGGGGCCAAGACGCACCAGGAGGCGCTGGTGCGGCTGGGGCCGACGCCGCTGCATCGTCGCAGCTTCGCGCCGGTGCGGCAGGCCGAACTCGCGCTGGCGATGGCGCAGGGGTGACGGCGAGTGGCGGCGGGCACCGGGTGACAAACTTTCCGCCCCGCTGAGTCCTGCGCGCCACACCGCAACCGCTTGCGGGTAGCGCCGACCCGCGGACTCAACATGTGGTTGCGCAAGCGAAATATCATGCCGTTTTAACGATTTCTTCAATCCCGGCGTTAACCACTGCGTGCTTGACGGAGTCGCGCTTATCCGCAGGAATGCGGCCTCAAGGAAGCCGGGGGTTGTCGATGCAGGTGCTGGAAAAGATCAAGCGCGGACCCGCGCCGACAAAGCGCGCGCTCGCCGCGCCCGCGCCCTTGCCGCTCGACAGCATCATCATGCGCGATTGCGTCGCGGCGATGAAGGCGCTGCCCGCCGCGAGCATCGACTGCATCTTCGCCGATCCGCCCTATAATCTGCAATTGGGCGGCGATCTCGCGCGCCCCGACGGCAGCCACGTCGACGCGGTCACCGACGATTGGGACAAGTTCGACAGCTTCGCGGTGTATGATCGCTTCACCCGCGCCTGGCTGAAGGAAGCACGCCGCATCCTCAAGCCCACCGGCACCTTGTGGGTGATCGGCAGCTATCACAACATCTTCCGCGTCGGCACCGCGGTGCAGGATCTGGGCTTTTGGATCCTCAACGACATCGTCTGGCGCAAGGCCAATCCGATGCCCAATTTCAAGGGCACGCGCTTCACCAACGCGCACGAGACGCTGATCTGGGCGTCGATGGGCGAAAAGGCGCGCTACACCTTCAACTATCGCAGCATGAAGACGCTCAACGACGAGCTGCAGATGCGATCGGACTGGGAATTTCCGATCTGTGGCGGCCCCGAGCGGCTGAAGCAGGACGGGGTAAAGGTCCACCCGACGCAAAAGCCCGAGGCGCTGCTGTACCGGGTGCTGCTGGCGACGACCAAACCGGGCGACGTGGTGCTCGATCCGTTCTTCGGCACCGGCACCACCGGCGCGGTCGCCAAGCGCCTGGGCCGCCGCTGGATCGGCATCGAGCGCGAGCCGAACTATATCGCCGCCGCCGAGGCGCGGATCGCCGCCGCGCTGCCGCTCGATGAATCGCTGCTGGTGACGATGCAGGCGGGCAAGAGCGCACCCAAGGTGTCGTTCGGGACGCTGGTCGAAACCGGCTATATGCCCGCCGGCACCAAGCTTACCGACGCCAAGCGCCGCTGGTCGGTGACGGTGCGCGCCGATGGCTCGCTGCACGGTGCCGACGGCGAAGGGTCGATCCACAAGCTGGGTGCGACGTTGCAGGGGGCGCCGTCGTGCAATGGCTGGACCTTCTGGCACCATGAGGCCGAGGGCAAGCTCCAGCCGATCGACACGATCCGGCAGAAGTATCTGCTGGCGACCCAGCCTTGAATCCCTACCACCGTTCGTCCTGAGTAGGGACTGAGCGAAGGCGAAGGCCCGTATCGACAAGCTCAGCGGCTACTCAGGACGAACGGTTATGCTCGATCACATCGTGCGGTAAGGACCATTCATGGCTTTCCGAATCCCCGCCGCCGCGCGCCTCTATCTCCGCCCCACCCAATTCGCCGACACCCCCATCGGCCGCGACGGCGAGGTCGCGCGGCTGGCGGGCGGGCTGCAATGGTTCGCCGCGTATGAGCTGATCGCGGTCGAAGCGGGGAAGCGCACCGCGCAGGCGACGATCGCGGTCGCCGACCTCCCCGCGTTGCTGGCAACGCTCCCCGAACCGCAGGCGCAGCAGCTTCAAGTGCTCGCCGCCCGCATCTCGGCCCCGCGCCCAGCGATCCACGCCGGCGATCGCGTGATCCGGTTCGACCAGCCGATGGTGATGGGCATCCTCAACGTCACGCCGGACAGCTTCTCCGACGGCGGCGCGCATGTCGACGATCCGGCGGCTGCGGCGGGGGTGGGGGTCGATATGGCGGCGATCGGCGCAGCGATCATCGATGTCGGCGGCGAATCGACGCGGCCGGGCGCGGCGGCGGTGTGGGAGGGCGACGAGATCAAGCGCGTCGTTCCCGCGATCGAGCGTCTGGCGGCGAGCGGTACGCCGGTGTCGATCGACACGCGCAAGGCCGGGGTGATGGAAGCCGCGCTCGCGGCGGGCGCGCATATCGTCAACGACGTCGCCGCGCTCGCCTGGGACGACCGCGCGGTCGAGGTGGTCGCGCGCGCGGGCTGCCCGGTGGTGCTGATGCACTCGCCCGATCCCGCCAAGGGGCCGCATGGCGGCGAGGGGTACGGCGACCCGCTGATCGAGGTGTATGACTGGCTCGAGGCGCGGATCGCCGCGGTGGTTGCGGGCGGCGTCGATCGGGCCAAGATCATCGTCGATCCGGGCATCGGCTTCGGCAAGGCGCTGTCGCACAACCTGGCGCTGCTCAACGGGCTGTCGCTGCTGCACGGGCTCGGCTGTCCATTATTGCTGGGTGCCAGCCGCAAGCGGATCGTCGGCGCGCTGGCGAACGAGGCGCCGGTCGATCAGCGGCTCGGCGGATCGCTGGCGCTGGCGCTGAAAGGGGTGGAGCAGGGCGTGCAGATCCTGCGCGTGCACGACGTGTTCGAAACGGTGCAGGCGGTGCGGGTGTGGCGCGGGATGCGCGATGCCGCGCTGGTGGGGCGGTAGGTCTTTCCCCCCCTCCCTGGAAGGGAGGGGAGCAGGCAAATTACGCCGCGCTTTGATCGATCCCCAGCTCGCCCAGTTTCCGGTACAGCGTCGACCGCCCGATCCCCAGCCGCCGTGCGACTTCGGTCATGCGGCCGCGATAATGGCCGATTGCCAGGCGGATCACATCGGCCTCGATATCCTCGAGCGCGCGCAGATTGCCGTCGGGGCGGAATAGCGTGACGCCGCCCGATTGCTCGAATCCGTTGCTCGCCTTCGAAGGTTCGGAGCGCAGCGCGCTCATCTGTGCGATCTGCGGGAAATCGGCGCGGGTGAGCGCGTCGCCGTCGCACAGCACCGCCGCGCGGAACAAGGCGTTCTGCAACTGGCGGACATTGCCCGGCCATTCATAGGTGCCGAGCAGTCCGATCGCATCGTCGGTGATGCCAAGCGGCCGCAGCCCCGGCTGCTCGCCGATCCGCGCGAGCATGTGGCGCGCGAGCGGCGGCACGTCGCCCGGCCGGTCACGCAGCGGCGGGATCGTGACCTGCACCACGTTCAGCCGGTAATATAGGTCTTCGCGGAACCGCCCCGCCTCGACCTCGTCGGCCAGCGTCTTGTTGGTCGCGGCGATGATCCGCACATCGACTTCGCTGGCATGGCGCGCGCCGAGCGACTGGACCTCGCCCGATTGCAGCACGCGGAGCAGTTTCACCTGCGCCTCGAGCGGCATCTCGCCGATTTCGTCGAGGAAGATGGTGCCGCCATCGGCTTCCTGGAAGCGCCCGATCTTGCGTTCGAATGCGCCGGTGAACGCGCCGCGTTCGTGGCCGAACAGCTCGCTTTCGACGAGATTGGCGGGGATCGCGCCACAATTCACCCGGACGATCGGCTTGCGGCCGCGCGGCGAGGCGTTGTGGATCGCCTCGGCCACCACTTCCTTGCCGACCCCGCTTTCGCCTTCGATCAACACCGGCACCCGCGCGCGTGCGGCCTTGGCGGCGATCGCCAGCGCGGCGCGGAACTGCGGTGCCGATCCGACGATCTCGTCGAACGCCAGCGGCATCGACAATTTCTCGGTCAGCGGGCGCAACTCGCCCGCGCTCTTGGCGCCCACCGCGATGTCGAGCGCGGCGAGCAGCCGTTCGGGGGCGAGCGGCTTGACGAGGAAATCGGTCGCGCCCGCGCGCATCGCATCGACCGCGTTGGCGACCGATCCGTTGGCGGTGAGCATCAGGATCGGCAGCGCGGGGCGGTTGCGCTTGAGTTCGGCGATCAGCCCGGCGGCGTCGCAATCGGGGGCCCAGGCGTCGAGCACGATCGCGTCGAGTCGCATCCCGTCCTGCGTCCCCAGCATCGCCAGTGCCATCTCGTAATCATTGGCAAAAACCGTCCGCCAGCCGCGGCGCGCCGCGATCGCGGCGACCAGCCGGCGCTGCGCGGGTTCGTCGTCGATCAGCATAAGCAACTGTTGTTCGCTGCGCGTCATCGCCCTGACTGTCCCTACTGTCCCTGTTTCGAACACAAGCGGTACGCGCCAAGCATGAAAATGCACTTAAGCAGGCCCCTACTGCAAGGGGTGCCGCAAGGGGCTTGAGGGCGTGGGCGCTGCCGGTTAGAGGTGGCGCTCATATAAGCGGCAGGAGATAGCGCGCGTGGCCGAAAACGGCGAAACCCCGGTACGTACCGACACCTTCGACGGCTTCATCCGCATGGTGAAGATCGGCACGGCGATCACCGTAGTAGTGACGATCGCAGTCGTCGCCCTGATCGCCAGCTGACGGTGAAGATCGCCGTCCTTCGGGAGCGCGCCGCCGGCGAAAGGCGGGTCGCCGCTACGCCCGAGACGGTGAAGAAATTTATCACGCTCGGCGCCGAGATGGCGGTCGAGACGGGGGCGGGTGCGACCTGCTCGATCGCCGATGACGCGTATCGCGCCGCGGGTGCCAGCGTCGGCGATGCCGGCAGCGTGCTGGCGGGCGCCGATATCGTGCTCGGCGTGCAGGGGCCCGATCCCGATTCGCTGGCGGGGATCGCCCCCGGCGCGTGGATCGTCGCGGCGCTCAATCCCTTCGGCACCGGCGAGCAGGGCGGGCGCGCGCGCGTCGATCGCTACGCCGCGCTGGGGGTCGAGGCGCTGGCGATGGAGCTGATGCCGCGGATCACCCGCGCGCAATCGATGGACATCTTGTCGTCGCAGTCGAACCTGTCGGGTTACAAGGCAGTGCTCGATGCCGCCGCCGAATATGGCCGCGCCTTTCCGATGATGATGACCGCGGCGGGCACCGTCAGCGCGGCGCGGCTGTTCGTGATGGGGGTCGGCGTCGCAGGGCTGCAGGCGATTGCCACCGCGCGGCGGCTGGGCGCGCAGGTATCGGCGACCGACGTGCGCGCCGCGACCAAGGAGCAGATCCAGTCGCTCGGCGCCAAGCCGATCTTCGTCGAGAATGTCGCGGGGATCGAGGGCGAAGGCACCGGCGGCTATGCCACCGAAATGTCCGACGAATACAAGGCGGCGCAGGCCGAACTGGTCTCGGCGCACATCGCCAAGCAGGACATCGTCATCACGACCGCGCTGATCCCCGGCCGCCCCGCGCCGCGGCTGATCTCGGCGGCGCAGGTCGCCAGCATGAAGCCCGGCAGCGTGATCGTCGACCTGGCGGTCGAGGCCGGTGGCAATGTCGAGGGCGCGGTCGCGGGCGAAGTCGTCGAGGTGGGCGGCGTCAAGATCGTCGGCCATCGCAACGTCCCCAGCCGGCTGGCGGCGGACGCATCGGCGTTGTTCTCGCGCAACCTGTTCAACTTCCTGTCGGCCTTCTGGGACAAGGATAGCGGCCGCCCGGTGCTCGACGAAGAGATCGGCGACGCGATCCGGCTGACCAAAGGCGGGCAGGTGGTTCACGCGCGGCTGCTGGGCGCCTGATGGGCCTCTTCTCCGCGACCGAGACCAAGATCGAAACCGTCGAGCGCGACTATGCGCCGGTGCTTATCGACGGCGAGCGCGTGCTGATCGCGTTCAAGGCGGTGCGCGACCTGGTGTTCCTCACCAATTTGCGGCTGTGCACCGTCAACGTGCAGGGGCTGACCGGGCGCAAGGTCGAGATCGAGAGCATTCCCTATCGCTCGATCGTCCGCTGGTCGATCGAACGCGCGGGGACGTTCGACATGGACGCCGATCTGCTGGTGTGGATGTCGGGAAGCGATTCGCCGCTCGAGGTGAAGGTGGCGGCGGGCGCCAACATCGTCGCGGTCCAGCAGGTGCTGGCACGGCATATATTGGGGGCGGTTCGGTAGCAGACACCAAGCTTCTCGAGCGGATGCGCGGCAATCCCAACGACTGGCGGATCGAAGAAGTCATCGCGGTCTGCGCCGCGCACGACATCGGTTGCACGCCCCCGCGCAACGGGTCACATTACAAAGTGAAGCATCCCAGCCGCACCGAGATACTTACCATCCCGGCGCGTCGGCCGATCAAGGCGGTATATATTCGGGCGTTGGTGCGCTTCGTCGATCAGGTGAACGGAGAATGATCGTGAACCCGCATGCGTATGAAGTCGATATCCGGCCGCTGGCTCCTGAAGATGGCGGCGGCTTCGTCGCGATTGCGCCCGAATTGCCCGGCTGCCGCTCGGACGGCGACACGCCGCAGGAAGCGCTCGACAATGCCTATGACGCGATCGCCTGCTGGATCGAGGCGGCCAATGAAATGGGCCGCGACGTGCCAGAGCCACAGCGCCGCGCCGCAGCCTGAACCCCCGGAGCATAACGCATGGACTTCATCAGCATCCTGTCGGTCTTCGTGATGGCCTGTTTCGTCGGCTATTATGTCGTCTGGTCGGTCACGCCGGCGCTCCACACGCCGTTGATGGCGGTGACCAACGCGATTTCGAGCGTCATCATCGTCGGCGCGCTGGTCGCGGGGGCGGCGGCGGGGTCGCCGGTGGCCAAATGGCTGGGGTTGCTCGCGGTGGTGCTGGCGAGCGTCAACATTTTCGGCGGCTTCGCGGTCACCGAACGGATGCTGGCGATGTACAAGAAGAAGGAACGGCCGGCGACCAATCCCAAATGACGTCAACCCAGCGCAAGCTGGGGTCTCGTCGGACAAGGGCGCGCTATCACCGGGAGATGCCAGCCTGCGCTGGCAGGACGAATTGGGGACTAGAACATGCATGAAGCCGCACCGGTCGATCCCACGATAGCGTTCGCCTATCTGGTCGCAGGCGTCCTGTTCATCCTGGCGCTGCGCGGGCTGTCGAGCCCCGAGACCAGCCGGCAGGGTAATCGCTTCGGCATGATCGGCATGGCGATCGCGGTGGTCACGACTTTGGTGACCCATTCGGTCGCCAGCCTGCCCGAGATCCTTGGCGCCATCGCGGTCGGCGCCGCGATCGGGCTGTTCACCGCGCGGCGAATCGCGATGACCGACATGCCGCAATTGGTGGCGGGGTTCCATTCGCTGGTCGGGCTTGCCGCGGTGCTGGTCGCGTGCGCCGCGTTCCTCAACCCGGTCGCGTTCGGTATCGCGGATATGGTGATCCCGATGATCGGCGAGCCCTTCGCCGCGATCAGCCCGGTCAGCCGGGTCGAAATGGGGCTCGGCGTCGCGATCGGCGCGATCACCTTTTCGGGATCGATCATCGCGTTCCTCAAGCTCAACGGCAATATGGGGGGCAAGCCGATCCTGCTGCCCGGGCGCCATGTCCTCAACCTTGCGGTGCTCGCGGGCATCGTCGGGCTGATCGCTTTGTTCACCGTCGACCAGAGCCCCTGGATTTTCTGGACGATCACGATCCTGGCGTTTGCGATCGGCTTCCTGCTGATCATCCCGATCGGCGGGGCCGACATGCCCGTCGTGGTGTCGATGCTCAACAGCTATTCGGGCTGGGCCGCCGCGGCAATGGGCTTTACGCTCGGCAACACCGCGATGATCATCACCGGCGCGCTGGTGGGATCGTCGGGCGCGATCCTGAGCTACATCATGTGCAAGGCGATGAACCGCAGCTTCATCAGCGTGATCGCGGGCGGCTTCGGCGCGACCGAGAGCACCGCCGGCGGCGGCGGGGCGACCGATCGCCCCTGGAAGCGCGGGAGCGCCGAGGATGCCGCCTTCCTGATGAAACAGGCCGAACAGGTCATCATCGTCCCCGGCTATGGCATGGCGGTGGCGCAGGCACAGCATGCGCTTCGCGAAATGGGCGACAAGCTCAAGCACGAAGGGGTGCGGGTGAAATATGCGATCCACCCGGTCGCGGGGCGGATGCCCGGCCATATGAATGTGCTGCTCGCCGAGGCGAACGTGCCCTATGACGACGTCTTCGAGCTCGAGGACATCAATGGCGAGTTCGCGCAGACCGACATCGCCTTCGTCATCGGCGCCAACGACGTGACCAACCCGGCGGCCAAGACCGACAAGACCTCGCCAATCTATGGCATGCCGATCCTCGACGTCGAAAAGGCCAAGACCGTGTTGTTCATCAAGCGGTCGATGGGGGGCGCCGGCTATGCCGGCGTCGACAACGACGTCTTCTATCGCGACAATACGATGATGTTGCTCGCCGACGCCAAGAAGATGGTCGAGGATATCGTCAAGGCATTGGACTAGATTTGATCGGTTTCGGACCGAACTAGACACCCTGTCGGCAAGATCGCACCATTTCGACGGTTGTCGTATCGCGCAATATCAAGGGGTTTGAGGCATGATTGCTCCAATTCGAAGCTGATGGAGTCTTTGATGCCGCAAGCCGACCACCAATCCTATACCGAGTCGCTTGGCGGTCGCGATCGTCTGATGCTGCTGGTTGCCGACGACGCCGCCGCGATCGCCGCAATCGAGCGCGCGGCCGCAGCGTCGAGCACGCGCGACCTGGTGGGGATCGCGTTTCGCGACGCCGCCGAATCGCTGTCGCGCCGTTCGCGTTTCGGCGCGATCCTGATCGACACCACCGGGGTTGCCGACGACGTCGCGTTCGAGACGCTGGCGCGCATCGATGCCGTAGCGCGCGAGCGCGTGGTGCCGGTGATCGCGAGCTTTTCGGAGCAGCAGATCGACCTGGTCGCATCGCAGCTCACCTGGACCGCCACGCAATTTCTGTGCGAGCCCGGGGAAGCCGATCGCTATGGCGCGATCGCGCTCGCCGAGCCGGTGGCGGGGGCGGTGCTGCGCGAGGCGCCACGCGAGGCCGAACAGCGCCGGCTGCACCAGCTCAACGAAGAGGTCGCGCGGATCGCCGAAACGCTGGCGAAGCTCGCGCGCGGCGACGGCGCGGGCCAGGCGGTGACGGTGCGCGACCGGGTTAAAGGGTTCGCCGCACAGCCGCCCGCCGCCAATGGCGATGCCGAGATCGATTCGAGCGAGATCCGCGCCGCGATCCGCGCGCGGCGGATGCGCGAGCAGTTCTTCGAGCGCGAACTCTTCGCCGATCCCGCCTGGGACATGCTGCTCGACCTGTTCGCGGCGCGGCTCGATCGCAGCCGCGTATCGGTGTCGAGCCTGTGCATCGCCGCCGCGGTGCCACCGACCACCGCGCTGCGCTGGATCGGCACGATGCGCGAGGCGGGATTGTTCGAGCGGCAGGACGATCCGTTCGACCGTCGCCGCGCCTTTATCGGGCTGACCGCGAAGGCGGTGGCGGGGATGCAGGGCTATGTCGCTGCGGTCCGTCGCGCGGGCCTGACGATTACCTGACGTCGCGCAACCTGGAGCCGCAAAGGGCCATCGACCGATCGATGGTGGGCGCTGACGGGCTCGAACCGCCGACCCTCTCGGTGTAAACGAGATGCTCTACCAACTGAGCTAAGCGCCCCTTCGCGAACCCGCGTCATAGCTTTATTTGCGCGCAGGGCAAGCGCGCGCGGGCGGTGCTTCAGCGAAGCCAGCGCAGCATGTGCGGATAGCGCGTGTGCGCGTCGGCGGCATCGGCGCCCGCCGCCATGCCCAGCCATTGCAGCATCGGCAGCCCGATCGGCGTACCCGCCGCGAACGCCTCGGCGATCCAGTTGCCGCCACCGCGATAGCCATCGGCGCGGAATACCAGCGCGGGATCGATCCCGATCCGCACTGCGGCGGCATAGGACCAGGCGATCGCCCCCATCTCCTCGGCGGGGCTGGTCGATACCTCGCACAGCGTCGCGCGCAGAGGCGGTTCGGTCAGCGCGACATGCCCCGCTTCGTGGAGCAGGTCGCCGGGGTTCGTCAGCCGCTGCGGATCGTACACCACCGCGCCGCTCCGGATCGTCATCGCCGGCAGGAAGGTGTCGCGATCGATCTCGCCCGCCACCAGCGCGATGCCGATCGTGTCGAGGAACGCGGCGATCCGCGCCACGATATGCGCATCGGCTGTCGTCATCGCATCCCATCCTTGCCGCGAACACAGGCTATCACCGCGCCGCGCCGGGTACGAGCCTTGCGGTGCGCGCCGCGACCCGGCATCCCTAGGCGCGTGGATGACGCGCCGGGGGGGCTGGGATGTTCGCGTATCGCGTTTCGGGATTGAGCGTATCGAGCGACCTGGCGCTGCCGGGGCTGATCGCCGGCGACCCCGGCGAGCCCGCCGACATCGTGATCCGCGAAGGCGACGTGCCGGCCGCGCTTCCGGGTAGCATCGCCGCGGGGCCGAATTGGCAGATGGCCGACGAGCGGTTCCTGCTCGCGGTGCCGGGGATCGTCCGCATGGCGATCAGCGCGCGGCGCGAGATACGCTATGCGCTCGACGGCGGCGATGCGCGAGATGCCGCGCCCTTCGTCGGCGGTACCGGTTTCGGCATTCTGCTGCACCAGCGGGGGCGGATCGTGCTCCATGCCAGCGCTGTCCGCGTCGGCGATGGTGCGGCGTTGTTCTGCGGGCCGTCGGGGGCGGGCAAGTCGACGCTGGCGGCGGGGCTGGTGGGGGCGGGTCATGCGCTGCTCGCCGATGATTTCTGCGCGATCACGATCGATCCCGATCGCGGCGCGATGGTCCATCCCGACGGGCGCCAGTTAAAACTATGGGACAATGCGATCGCCAGCCTGTCGCTGGAGGCGCAGCGCGCCGATCCGGTGCGCGCCAAATTGCGCAAATTCCATGTCGAGCCGCACGCCGCGGTCACTGCGCCGCTGCCGGTGCGCGCGGTGTATGTGCTGCGCGAGGCGCGGCCGCCGCAGCTTGCCGGCATCGTCCAGCCCAACATCGTCGATGGCGCGATGCTGGTGCGCCGCAACGCCTATCGGCCCAGCCTGGTCGAGCGGATGCGCCAGCAGGACCTGTATTTCCGCGCCGCCGCGCTGCTCGCGGGCGCGCGGCCGGGCGGCGTCTTCACGCTGACGCGGCGGATGGATTTCGCCGATTTCACCGACGTTCTCGATAGCCTGAAGGCGCATTGGCGGACGATCTGCCTGGCCGGGTCCGCCGGGTGAAACGGACGATCTGGCTCGCGTCGTACCCCAAATCGGGCAACACCTGGTTTCGGATGCTCATCGCCAATCTGGGGCGATCCGAGCCCGCCGACATCAATGCGCTGCCGTCGCGCGGCGGGATCGCGAGCGGGCGCGCGATGTTCGATTCGGCGATGCTGTTTCCCTCCGCGTTGCTGACGCACGAGGAGTGCGACCGAATGCGACCGATGGTCTATCGCTCGGAGGCGATGCATGCCTGGCGCGATCCCGATGAGGAGGACGCGGGCGAGGGCATCGGCGGGGTGCATTTCGTCAAGACGCATGACGGCTGGACCATCGGCGACGACGGCGTGCCGTTGCTGGGGGGCACGGCGGCGGCGGCGGGCGCGATCCTGATCGTTCGTGATCCGCGCGCGGTCGCCGCGTCGCTGGCGCATCACGAAGCGCGATCGATCGACGATACGATCGGCTTCATGGGCAGTAGCACCTCGGCATTTTGCGGGCGCGATGATCGGCTCCACCGCCAATTGCGCCAGCGCTTGCTGGGGTGGAGCGCCTTTCATGCCAGCTGGCTCGATCAGGCCGAATTGCCCGTCCACTGCGTCCGCTATGAGGACATGCACGCCGATCCCGCTGCAGGGCTTGCCGCCGCGCTCGACTTTGCCGGGGTCGCCGCCGATCGCGAAGCGATCGCCCGCGCGGTCGAATTCGCGCGGTTCGACGCGCTGACCGCGCAGGAGCGCGAAAAGGGGTTTCGCGAGGCGCCGCCGTCGCGGGTCGATCGCGCCTTCTTCCGGCGCGGGCGTGCCGATGGCTGGCGCGACGAGCTCAGCGCGGGCCAGCAGCAAGCGATCGAGCGCGATCATCACGCGATGATGCAGCGGCTGGGCTATCGCGCCGACCCGCCTCCCGCATGACCAGCGCCCGGCTGTGGACCGCGTTGCGGATGGGGCCGCGCAACCAGCTGCTCGCGCTCGAAGCGGTAGCGGCGCTCACCACGGCGCGGGTGGCGCTCGCCCGTCGCTCCTTTGCCGAGGTCACCGCCGCCACGGGGCAATTGGTCGCGCCCGACGATCCGCGCGCGGTGCAGCCACCGCCGCCCGAAGCGCAGCGAATCGTGATCCGCCAAGTGCGCTGGGCGATCGCGGCGACCGCGGCGCATCTGCCGTTCCGCGCCAAATGCCTGCAACAGGCGCTCGCGGCGCGCGCGATGCTCGATCGGCGCGGGATCGCCAGCGTGATCCATTTCGGGACGATGCGGGTGGGCGAGGCGCTGGGCGAGGGGCATGTCTGGCTCGATGCCGGCGGGATCGGGGTCACCGGCTTTCCGGTCGACCCGGCGCTCACCGAAATCGGCTGCCTGGTCGGCGGGGATCAGGCGCCGGCGCGAAGCTGATCGCGCAGCCAGTCGTTCACTTCGCAATCGATCACCAGGTGGACGCGATCGGTGTCGCCGGCGTTCACCACGCTGTGGGGGTCGGCGAGCCGCAGATACCAGGCGCTGCCTTCGGGCATCACCACGCGGATGCCGTTCAGCCGGAAATCGACCGCGTCGTTGGTCGTGATCGGCACGTGGATCCGCGCCATTCCCTGCGCCGCGTCGAGATCATGGTCGCGATGCTCCTTGATCACCGACCCCGCCGATAGCCGCATCAGCCGCACCGTCTGCAACGGGCAGGCGAACGCCGCGAGCACGTCGCGCAGATAAGGGGTGGCGGCCAATAGCGGGCCGTCCTCGAACGCGGTCGCGGCCGGATCGGCGTAGATCATCATCACCGGATGCGTCGCGCCTTTCACGATGCGCAGCGGCAGCACGTCCCAGTCGCCGCGGTAATTCTGCCGCACCATATGCGCGGTCCAGGCGCTGGTGTGCAGCCGGTCGAGATCGGCGCGCAGCCGGGCGACATCGAACGCGAGCGGAAGACGGATGACAGGCGGCATGGCGAATGCAAAGCTATGCGTTGCAACGCTTTGGGGGAAGCCGAGGAATGTCGCACGCCGACCCACCGATCGATCGCCTGCGCCAGGCCGTCCTCGACAGCGCCGCGCTGCAAGCGCGGTTGGTGGCGATCGACGATCGCGACGCGTTCGTCGCGGCGCTCGCCGAGATCGCGGGGTCGCTTGGGATCGCGCTCGACCATGATGCCGCGGTCGACTCGGTGCGGCCCGATCCGGTCGGGCTCGCGCGGTTCGCGCCTGCACGCTTCACCCAGATCGCGTGGCCCGTGGGCGACTGGCTACCCACCGCGATCGTCCCCGGGCCCGAGGGGGCGGGCGTCGAATGGCTGCATTTCGGCGACTCACCGCTGACCGCACCATTTTTCGAAGACTCGCTGCGCGCCGCGCGCCGGCGTCCGTTCAACCGCTGGCTTCGCGTGCGCACGCCGCTGGTCGCGCTCGCCGATGGCGCGCCGGGTGGTGCGTTGGCCCCGCCGAGCGGCCTGGTCTTCCATCTGTCGCGCTGCGGATCGACGCTGGTGGCGCAGATGCTCGCCGCCTCGCCGCGGCATGTGGTGGTGTCCGAAGCGCCGCCGTTCGATGCGCTGGTGCAATTGCTCGAACGCCAGCCCGCTATCCCCTTGGCGCAGCGCGTCCTGCTCGTGCGGGCGATGGCGGCGGCGCTGGGGCGCGACCGTTTCGGCAATCGGCGGCATTATTTCCTCAAGGTCGACAGCTGGCACACGCTGGCGCTGCCGCTTTTGCGCCACGCCTTTCCCGATACGCCATGGGTGTTCCTCTATCGCGACCCGGTCGAAATCCTCGTCTCGCATCAGCGGATGCCGGGGTCGCAGATGGTGCCGGGGATGATGGGCGACCTGTTCGGGATGCCCGACGGCCATCTGCTCGGTATCACCGTCTATACCGCGCGCGTGCTCGCGCGGATCTGCGACGCGGTGCTCGCGCATCATGCGCTGGGTGGCGGCGCGCTGATCGGCTATCGCGACCTGCCCGAAGCGGTGGCCACGCGCATCCTCCCGCATTTCGGCGTGGCGCTCGATCCCGACGAGCAGGCGGCGATGGCGGCGGCGGCACTGCGCGACGCCAAATCGCCCAAGGCGCGCTTCGCGAACGACGCCGCGGCCAAGCAGCGCGAAGCAAGCCCCGCGATCCGTTCGGCGGCGGCGAAGTATCTGGATAATAGGATCGCCGATCTCGACCGCCTTCGTCTTGAGGCGGGCGGGTAGTCGCCCTAAGGTTGCGCGAGGGGCGGGGACTCGAGCATGATCGTGCACAAGCAGGATGGCTGGCTGGCGGCGCGGGTAGGTTCCGAATTATTGATGATGAGCGTCGAACGCGGGCTGTATCTGGGGCTGAGCGAAGTCGGCGCGCGAATCTGGGAGTTGCTCGACGACTGTCCCGACAGCATCGCGATCTGCGATCGGCTCGAAGCCGAATTCGTCGTGACGTCCGAAACCTGCGCCGCCGAAGTGGCGCAGTTCCTCAACCAGCTTGCGGCGCAAGGCGTCGTGCGACGCGAACCGCCGGGCTGACGCGTTGGCGCTGCAGTGAGTGCCATCTGCGGCATCGTCCGCTTCGATGGAGCCCCCGTCGATACCGCGGCGGTCGAGCGGATGGCCGCGGCGCTGGCGCATCGCGGCCCCGATGGGCGCGAGACGCTGGCGCTCGATTCGATCGGGCTCGGCCATTGCCTGATGCAGGTGAATGTCGAGGATCGGTATGAGGCGCAGCCGCTGCGCGACCCATCGACCGGCGTATTGCTCGTCGCCGATATCCGGCTCGACAATCGCGAGGCGGTCGCCGCCGCGGTCGGGCTCGCGCCCGACGCGTTGCCGACGCTGCCCGATAGCGCGCTATTGCTCGCCGCGTATCTGCATTGGGGCGAGGAGTGCGTCGATCACCTGATCGGCGATTATGCCTTCGTCATCTGGGACCGGCGCCGCGCCGCGCTGCTGATGGTGCGCGATCCGATGGGGCAGCGCGGGCTGTTTTTTCATTTGGCTGTCGACTGCCTGGTCTTCGCGAGCGAGGTGAAAGCGTTGTGGTGCGTCGACGGCGTCCCCCGCCGGTTGAGCGAGGTCGGCATTGGCCGGCGGTTGCTGTTCCCGATCGACCCTGCGCCCTGGGCGACGCTGTACGAGGGGATCGAGGCGCTTCCCGGGGGCACCGCGATGACGCTCGCGGCCGACGGCGATCGGTCGGCGCGCAGCTATTGGCAACCGCACGCCGACCCGGCCCACCTCGATCGCGACGACGCCTATTATCTGCGCACCTATCGCGCGCTGATCGAGGAGGCGATCGGCTGTCGCGTCCGCCGGTTGATCGCGTCGCCCGGGCTGCTCTTCAGCGGCGGGTTCGACAGCGGCACGATCGCCGCGGTGGCGGGGCCGATCGCCGCGGCGCGCGGGCGAAGGCTGGTTGCCGCCGCAGCGCTTGCGTCCGAGGGGGTGGATATACGGGTGCGCGACGCGCGCGATGCGGTGGAAGCGTTCGCCGACCGTGCCGAACTCGATATCCTGGCCTATCACCGCGGCGAAGACAGCATCTTCGACGCGCTCGAGGCCAATTTCGCCGCGACCGACAACGCTACGGGCGCCGATGTCCGGCACAAGCTATTCGCGCGGGTCGCGGCGCGCGGCGTGCGGCTGGTGATGGACGGGCATGGCGGCGACTACACCGTCAATTCGCGCGCGCCCTGGATGCTCGGTCGTATCCTGCGCCGCGGCGAGCTGCGGCGCTTCGCTCGCGAATGCCGCGCGCGCCGGCGCGCGACCGGACGGACGCTCGCGCAAATACTGCGCCACGATATTGCGCCCGCGCTGCTCCCTCTGCGGCTGATCGCGTGGCAGCAGGCATGGCGGCGCGGGGGCCGGTCTGTCCTGCGCGACCGGGCGGTCGCGCGCGGGTTCGCGCAGCGGCTGTTCGACGCGGGCGCGATCGACCCCGCGCGGCTGCGCCAAGCGATCCCAGTCGCGCATCGCTGGCGCGCGCGGGCGGTGCATCTGTTGCGGCGCGTGTCGCACGCGCCGCCTTATCCGGCGGTGCAGGCTGCGGCGCTTGGGCTCGATCTCACGCGCCCGTTCCACGATCGCCGCGTCGTCGAATTCGGGCTGGCGATCCCCGAGCGGCTGCAGTTTCGCGACGGGCTCGAACGCCCGCTGGCGCGTGCGGCCTTCGCCGATCGGCTGCCGCGACGACTGCTGAAAAACGGCCCGGGCAACGACGCGCAGGAACCCGAATTGTTCGAAATGACCGCGGCGCGCGCGCCTGCGGCGCTGGCGCTGCTGAAGCAAGATGTCGAACTGCAGCGCTATGTGGACTTCGACCAGCTCGAGTCGATGATCGCCAATGCAGACGGTCGCCGCCCCGCCGATCGCCGCCGGTTGCACGTCGCGATGCACGCGATCGTCACCGCGCGTTTCATCGCCTGGTTCGACCGCGCCAATCGCTGACCGGTCCGGATTCGCGCATCAGGAGCCGTATTGATAGCCGCCGGTCGAGGTGCCGTCGGTGGCAAGCGCCACCCCCGCGCCCGATTGGGCGATGTCGGAGACGATGACCGTGGGGGTGGACCAGAGGCGCCGGCCATCGTTCAAGGCCTCGACGGGGGCCGGCTTCGCCCGATCATCGGTCATCTTGCCCTCGTCGTGCGTCACCGCCACAGCTCCCTTCCGCGCTTGGGATCATTCTATGCTTGGGCGATATTGCACATCATGACGACGCAATGCAATCGAACACGCAATCGGCGCCGAAACCGACGCAACCCCTATTGCACCCGACAGTACTGCCAAGCGAACTGGCAGAGGACTCTATTTTGATATTGAAATCATTTCGGTATGCCATAGACTGGTGTCGTGAACAGTTCGACCAAGAACATCGGTTCACCTAGGTGGGGGCGCCAGATATGTCGGAACCGTTTCTAGGCGAGGTGAAGCTGTTCGGCTTCGGATTCGTTCCGCGGGGCTATATTGCGTGCAACGGGCAGCTTCTGCCGATCGCACAATATAACGCGCTGTTTTCGCTGCTTGGCGTGATGTATGGCGGCGATGGTCGCATCACGTTCAAGCTGCCCGATTTGCGATCGAGCGTCCCGATGGGATTTGCATCGACTGTACCGCAAGGTAGCACCGGCGGCGACGAGATGGTTTCGCTGACCGTCCAGACGCTGCCCGCGCATACCCATGCGATGGCCGCGATCGATGGCCCGGCGACCCGGCGTACGGCGGCCAATAACTATTTCGGCAGCGATACCTCGACCGTCGTCGATTTCTTCGGACCCGCGCAGTCGCTGGTGCCGATGGATCCCGCGTCGCTGCAGTCGAGCGGTGGCGGCGCGCCGCATTCGAACATTCAACCCTCGCTCGCGATCAATTTCTGCATCGCCACCAACGGGGTTTATCCTTCGCGCAATTGAGCGCCGATCGACACAATCAGGGCAGGGGTTGGATATGAGCGACCAATTTGTTGGAGAGATCCGCCTGTTCGCGGGGACGTTCGCACCCGCCGGCTGGGTCCTGTGCGATGGTCGGTTGCTGAGCATCGCCGCCTACGATGTGCTCTACACCTTGCTGGGAACGGCCTATGGCGGCGACGGGGTGAATACCTTCGCGGTCCCCGATCTGCGCGGGCGCGTGCCGGTCAGCCAGGGCCAGGGGATCGGCCTGTCGAACTACATCCTAGGGGAAGCAATCGGCAGCCAGGAGGTGACGATCCTCCCGATCAACATGGCGCCGCACACGCATTCGATGCTCGCCTCGACCGATGCCGCCACGCATATCGGGCCGGTCGATGGCGTCGCGGCGACGCCCACTGGCGGCGTGGTGAAGCCGACCCTCTATGTCTCGCGCAACGGCACCAGCACGTTGGTCCCGTCGCCGATGGATACCGCGGCGATCGGCGCGCAAGGCGGGAACCAGCCGCACGACAATATGATGCCGTTCGTGGCGATCAACTACATCATCGCGACCTCCGGGGTTTACCCCAGCCGGAACTAGCCCGAAACCGTTAGCGGAGGCACGACTATGCCCCAACCATTTGTAGGCGAAATCAAGATCTGCGGCTTCAGCTTTGCGCCACTCAATTACATGTTCTGCGCAGGACAATTGCTGCCGATCCGGCAATATACCGCGCTGTTCTCGATCCTGGGCACCAATTTTGGCGGCGACGGGGTTACCAACTTCGCCTTGCCCAATTTGCAGGCATCGGTGCCGATCGGGGCAGGGCAGGGGCCAGGGCTTACCATGCGATCGATTGGCGAAGTCGGCGGCGAGCCCGCGGTGACGTTGACGACGGCCGAGATCCCCAGCCACACCCATCCGCTGTCGGGCGCGACGCTCAGCCCTCCCAATCCCGATCAGAATGTCGGTGCCCCTGCCGCCAACACGATGTTCGGCGTATCGGCGCCGGGCTTTGCCTATAGCGATGCCGCGGCGCCGTTGGCCAACATGTCGCCCGCGGCGATCGCAGCGGCGGGCGGCAGCCAGCCGCACGAAAATCGCCAGCCCTTTGTCGCGCTCAACTTTGTCATCGCGGTGCAAGGGATTTTCCCGGCGCGCAATTAGGGACCGCGATGCCGATTGCGCCTGCCTGCCGATTGCCGCCGCCCTGGACCCACAAGGGCTATCGATTGCGCGCGGAGTGCGATGCCGACGAAGCGTTTCTGCGCGCGCTATACGCATCGACACGGACCGATGAACTCGCAGCGGCGATCGGTTGGAGCGAGGCCCGAAAGGCGGCATTCCTTGCAGGGCAATTCGCGGCGCAGCGGCTGCATTTCCGCACCCGGATCGCCGGGTGCGGTTTCTGGGTGATCGAGCGCGGCGGTGATCCGGTGGGGCGGCTGTATCTGCAGGATACCGCTGACCGAATATTGCTCGTCGATGTCGCATTGCTCCCCGCCGAGCGCGGCAACGGCCTCGGCTCGGCATTATTGGCGGCCGTGCTCGCCGGGGCCGATGCAGCGGCCAAGCCGGTCTGCCTCGCGGTCGAGCCGGCGAGCGCAGCGATACGGCTGTACCGCCGGCTCGGCTTCGAGGTGATCGGCGCCGAGGGTGGTCGGTATCGAATGGCGCGGCCGGTTCGCGCCGCCGCGCAGGCGCTCAGTTGAAGACGGCCTCGTACAGCGTGCCCGCTGCATCGCGGCCGACCGGGACCAAGAAGATGTCGAGCGTTCCTGCGGTCGGGTTGGCCAGCCGGTACAGCCCCTGCGCGAGCATCGGAAGGTGGTTCGACCGGAACAGCAGCGCGAACGGTTGGCGCACGGCCGCGCCATGAGCCGGCAGCGGTTTTACCTCGATCAGCTCCAAGGCTGGGGCGTCGGGCTGCTCGCCCACGATAAAAAGCTCGCCGACGCATGGCGCGAACCGGTCGAGCTCCAACAGCCCTTCGCTCATCCTGCCCCCGTTTCCGTCCCCGTTCCCCACGGTAATGTTCGATGAACATCATCGCCGAATCAAGCGATGTCGGTGCCGCGGCAGCCGCCAAAGCCACCGATTTGGCACAGGTGAAGCCTGCGGCTTCGCGCGAGTTTCTATTGATTCGCCGCTGCATCGCCCGATCGTCGACCCCGGTGCAGCGCGAAGCGATCGCTTCGCTCGCGCAGGCCGTCGATCCCGATCGCGTGTTGGCGATCGCGGTGCGACACGGGGTGACCGGACTGGTCGCGCAGGCACTGTCGGATGCCGGCGTTGCCGTCCCGCCGCCGATCGCCGCGGTTGCGCGCAAGCGTGGCTTCGCGGCGCTGCGCCAGGCGCAAACCGCACTGGCGCTGCAAGACGCGCTGCACCGCGCCGGGGTAGCGTCGATCGAGCTCAAGGGCAGCACGCTTGCGCGCAAATTCTATGGAACGATCGGCGCGCGGGAGTCGGTCGATATCGATCTGGTCGTCGCGCCGGGCGATGTCGCGCGCGGCTGGCAAGTGCTCGAGGCGATGGGGTTCGATCGGGTGACGCCGCATCATCCGCGCGAGGGTGCGGTCCCGCCTTTGTATCGCTGGGCGGCCAAGGACAGCATCCATCGGCATCGCGACAGCGGGGTGGTGGTCGAGCTCCACTGGCGGCTGTCGGACGATCTGGAACGCCCCGAACTGCCGCCGCGCGCGACCTGGCAGGCGGTCGAGATCGACGATGGCCGCGCGCTGATGACGCTGGGGGACGACGATCTGTTCGTCTATCTGTGCACGCACGGCGCGGCGCATGGCTGGGCGCGGCTCAAATGGCTCGCCGACATCGGCGCGATGCTGGCGGCGGCGCCCGATGATGGCGCACGCTATTGGCGGCTGGCGCAGGGCGCAGGGAGCGCGCGTGCCGCGGCATCGGCGCTGCTGCTCGCCCACCAACTGCTCGGCACCCCGCTGCCTCCCGGCTTCGCCTGCTGCTCGCGGCGGGTGGCGCTGCTCAACCGGATGGCGATCCGGATCATCACCGCAGGCGGCGGCACGCGCGAATTGGCAACGACGCGCTATCGCGGCTGGGCCGAATTCGCCGCCAAATTGCTCATCGCGCCGCGGATCGGCAATGCGGCGGCGATCGTGCGGCGATTGCTGGTGTCGGGCGAGGATGTCGGGCTGCTGGCGCTGCCGCGCGGGCTGGTGTTCGTGTATCCGCTGCTGCGCCTGCCGCTGCTGATCGCGCGCCGCGTCCGCCGTGCGCGGCTCAGCGCGACCCGAAGCCGGTTACGATCGTCTTGAGCGTCCGCACCACGATCAGCATATCGAGCCAGAAGCTGAAGCGGCTGATGTAGAAGAAGTCGTAGCTGAGCTTCTTCAACACATCGTCGATGCTGGTGACATGCCCCTGATTGACCTGCGCCCATCCCGACACCCCCGGGCGGACGATGTGGCGATAGCGATAGAAGGGAATTTCGCGCTCATACCATTGCGACAAAATCTCGGCCTCGGGGCGCGGGCCGATCCAGCTCATCTCGCCGCGCAGGATATTGTAGATTTGCGGGATCTCGTCGATCCGTGTCCTCCGCAGATGCCGCCCCAGCCGCGTGATGCGCGGATCGCCGGGTGCGGTGATCGCGACGTCCTCGGGGCGAAGGCAGGCGGGTTGCGCGGCATGCATCGTGCGGAACTTCCAGACGGTGAAGACCCGGCCGCGATAGCCGATTCGGTTCTGGCGAAAGAAGATCGGGCCGGGTGAATCGGCCTTTACCGCGCCGGCGATCACCAGCAGCACGGGCAGCACCAACGGCAACAATGCGAGCGCGATCAAGGCGTCGGCAAGCTGCTTGACGGTCAGATAGGTCGCGTTGGGCATCAACGACCCGAACGCATTTTCGGACAATCGCTCCATCTGGACCTGGCCGGTCAGCGACTGGCGAAGCTGTTTATAGTGCACCACCGATATCCCCGCGAGCGCGCATTCGGCGAGGAAGCGTTCCCATTCGGGGGGCAGGTCGTGGTCGAAATCGGCGGCCAGCGTGGTGCAGTGGCGCGGGAATACCGGATGGTCGAGCCGGGTCCAGCAGATGCTGTCGATCGGATACAGGCTGTCGACGCCCCCCATCGGCACCACCGCGATGTTCAGCCGCTGCTGCCGCTGGATCATGAAATAGACGACATAATACCAGGTCACCGACAGCCCGAACCCGGCGATCAGCAGCGGCCGGCTGTAATCGAGTCGCAGCAGGAAGAAGACCGCGAACACCGCCGCAAAGGTGGAGGCGAAGACCGGCAGGACATAATAGCTCGCGCGGATGCCGGGAAAGGCGACCATGTTGCTGAACAACCAGAAGCCCAGGCACACCGCGCCAAGGCTGCCGAGGATCGAGGCCGGGAAAAGCGCGAACTGCCACAATGCCGGCTCGATCGCCGCGGCGACCGCGCCCGGGACGAGCACCGCGAACAGCACGCCGCCCCCCAATTGCAGGTCGCGCCGCTGCCAGATCCGTCTGCGGATCGGCGCGTGGCGGACCCGCCTAAAGGCGCCAGCGTCGTACATGGTCGAATGCCGGGGAGGGGGGGACGATATTCTTGAGGTCGCCGAAGATTCCGCCGGGGACGAGCATCGCGGCGAAGCGCTCGGGGGGCAGCGCGCGATAGGCGTCGTGCGCGACCGCGAGCAGGACGATGTCGTATCGCGGCGCATCGGGCAGCACCTGGATCAGCGTCAGGCCATATTCGTGCGCGGCGGCGGCGGGGTCGGCGCGCGGATCGTGGACGTCGACCTGATGGCCATGGTTGCGCAGCCGCGCGACGACATCGATCACCTTGCTGTTGCGCAGGTCGGCGACATTCTCCTTGAAAGTCAGCCCGAGGACCAGCGCGTGGCCGGGTGTCACGGTCGCCGCCGATAGCCGGTCGGCGATCCATTGGCCCATGCCGTCGTTGGTGTGGCGGCCCGCCAGGATGACTTCGGGGCGGTGCCCCAGGCTTTCGGCGCAGTGGCTGAGATAATAGGGGTCGACGCCGATGCAGTGGCCACCGACCAGCCCCGGCTGGAACGGCAGGAAATTCCACTTGGTGCGCGCCGCAGCGAGCACGTCCCAGATCGACAGGTCGAGCCTGGCGACGATCTGCGACACTTCGTTGATGAAGGCGATGTTGATGTCGCGCTGCGCGTTTTCGATGACCTTGGCGGCCTCGGCGGCGCGGATCGAGGCGGCGGCGAAGGTGCCCGCGCTGGTGACCCGGTCATAGACCGCGCACAGCCGCCGGGTGACCTCGGGGCTCTCGCCCGCGACGACCTTGACGATCCGATCGACGCGATGCTCGCGGTCGCCCGGATTGACCCGCTCGGGCGAGTAGCCGAGGAAAAAGTCGCGTCCGCGGGTGAGCCCCGACACCGCCTCGACCAGTGGGCCGCAGACATCCTCGGTGACCCCGGGATAGACGGTGCTTTCATAGACGATGATCGGCTGCCGCGCCGGATCGATCATCCGCGCGACCATCGTGGTGGCGGCGCGTAGCGGGGCGAGATCGGGGCAGTTGTTTGCATCGACCGGGGTGGGGACGGTGACGACGTAGATGTCGGCGGGGGCGCATCGGTCGGGGTCGTCGGTCAATTCGAGCGAGGACCGGGCGAGCGCTTCGGCATCGACTTCGCCGGTCCGATCGCTGCCGGTGCGCAGCTCGGCGATGCGGGCGGGATCGATGTCGACGCCGGTCGTGGGAAAGCAGGTCGCCAGCTGAACGGCAAGTGGCAGGCCAACATAGCCCAGACCGATCACGACGATGCGACAGTCGCTGCGATCGGTCACTGGCCCCCCTGGTGCTATTGAACGAACTCATTACTGGCTGAAAAAAGCGAAGGTTGAATAAGCTCGACGTACCATCGACGCATCACGCTGCCGCAGTCTGCCCGGCACCATCCGCGAATCGAAAATACAATGAACAGGAAGGAACGGTAAATATCGTGCCAAATCAAGTTACATCTATTGTAGAAAGATGGCCGGGCAGTGATAGAGCCATAGTGGTTGCACTACTGATGCAATGCCCGCGCGATAGCATCACGATAAAGCCTGATCACCTGGACTTCGGAAAAGCACGTCGTGGCCAAGGTTCGCGCGGTATTCCCCATCCGGTCGCGGTCTTCCCGGGGAAGCGCGATCATCGCGAGCATCTTCGTGGCAAGATCGGCGGCGCTTCGTGGCTCGCACAGCAATCCCGTCACCCCGTCGCGGACGATATCGGCGCAGCCGGGCACCCGCGTGGTGATCGCGGGGGTGGCCATCGCCGCGGCTTCGAGCAGCACGCGCGACATCCCCTCGCGATACGAGGGTAGGACGATGCAATCGGCGGCGGCGATCGCCGGGCGAACGTCGGGGCTCGCGCCGCAATAGGCGATCACGCCTTCGCGGACCCAGCCATCGACCGTCGCGCGGGGGATGGCGGTCGGGTTCACGACGTCGAGGAACCCCATGATGTCGAACGCGGCATCGGGGTGGACCGCCTGCACCGATCGCGCGGCGTCGACATATTCGAACACCCCCTTGTCACGGATCAACCGCGCGATCAGCAGGAAGCGGAAGGGATGCGCGGGCGGCGGGGCAAAGCGCGCGGGATCGAAATGATCGGGGTCGATGCCCGATCCGGGGAGGATTTCGGCCCGGGCGGGGTCGATGATCCGCTGTTCGACGAACAGGTCGCGATCGTGCCGGTTTTGGAAGAAGACGGTCGACGATCGGCGCAGGCCCGCGCGGTACAGCCAGCGCACCACCCGGGTGAGCCAGTTGCTGCGGATGAACGCCGTGCCTAACCCCGAAATATTGTTGATGGCCGGCACCCCGGTGAGCCAAGCCGCCAGCCCGCCATAGATGTTGGGCTTGATCGTCCACCCCAGGAAGACATCGGGGCGTTCGCGCCGCATCAGCGCGACATAGCGCGACACCAGAATCGCGTCGGCGATCGGCGAGACCCCGCGCGGCGCCATCGGCAGCGCGATCGTGCGTATCCCGAGCGCTTCGACCTGCGCGAGATACCCATCGTCGACCACCGCGGCGACCAGCTCATGTCCGTCGGCGAGCAGCGCGCGCACCAGCGCCGCGCGGAAATTGACGATGTTCCACGCGGCATTCACCGATAGCAGGATCTTCGCCATCGCCGGCGCTAGCTCAGCATTGCAGGCATATCGCGTCCTCGAAGAAATAGGAGCGATAGGGCAGCCAATATTCGATGTTCACCGCATAATTGAGCCAGACGAAGAACGCCGCGGCGTACAGCGCCAGGATCGCGACGGTGATCAGCCGCTCGCCGCGCTGGTCGCCGGCGAAGGCGGCGGGCGCGCGCGCATAGACGAAGCATTGCAGCGGCAGCAGGTACAGCCCCAGCCGATCGACCACGGTCGAGGATTGGAACACGAACAACAGTGCCAACGCCGCGATCGCTGCGGCGGCAAGCGCCGACCAGACGCTGCGCTCGGCACCCACCAGCGCGAAACGGTCGCGGAAGGCCAGCAGCAACATGCCCGGCAGCGCGGTCATGAACAGCCGGATCGCCGCGCCCGACGATTCCATCGCCGCCTCGACATAGTTGGTGAGGAAGGTTTCGGCGCGCGCGGCGATGATCGCGTAGCTGAGCGCGGCTAGCATCGTCAGCGCGAGCGCCACGCGCAGGACGATGTTGCGGTTGGTGACCAGCGCCGCCAGCGGCAGCAGGATCAGCGCGGTGGTATGGAACAGCGATCCTACCAGCACCCAGGCCGAATAGCGCAGCACATGGCCGTGCTGCAGCGAGACGAGCCCCATCATCAGGAACGAGATCGCCATCCCCTGGCGGATATATCCCATCCCCATCACCACCACGAGATAGGGGATCGCCACCGCCATGCAGAGCCAGGGCCGCGGCTGGGCGAGGCAGAAACGCGTCAGTGCCACCGCCATCGCGGTGCCGCTGACCGCGGTGATCAGCAGCATGCCGAGGTCCGAGCGTGCCGCCGCTACCGTGAGCAGGGTGAACGCCGGGTCGCCGAGCGGGTGGAGCCTGGCTGGATCCCAGAAGGCCCGCTCGACCATGCGCGCATAATTCGCCCAGTCGCCGCCGGTTTCCCACCGAAACCCGATCACCAGCACCAGCCCCAACAGCGCGATTCCCCAGGCGAAACCGTAACGCTGCCGCTCGCGCCGATCGGCCTGCTCGACCAGCGCCATCATCGCGGGAAAGCCGAACATCAGCCAATAGATCAGCATGGTTCGGACCAGTGAGCGGCCCAGGCGCGGTACATCAGCACGCCCCACAAGGACGCGGTCCAATCCTGCGATCCCTCGACATGCGCCTCCCAGCGCCGCCGGATCGGGTCGGGATCGAGCAACGGATCGAGCCGCAGCTGGTCGTGGCGAAGCAATTCCTCGGCCCAATCGCGCAATGGCCCGCGCAGCCACGCGCCGATCGGCACCGCGAACCCCGCCTTGGGCCGATCGATCAGCGCGGGGGGAACGTGGCGATACAATATCTGCCGCAGCAGCCATTTTCCCTGGCCGTCGCGCTTCTTGAACGCCAGTGGGGTGCGCCACGCCTGCTCGACGACATGATGGTCGAGGAACGGAACGCGCGTCTCGAGCCCCACCGCCATGCTCGCGCGATCGACCTTGGTGAGGATGTCGTTGGGCAGATAGCCGAGCATGTCCCAGTGCATCATCCGCTCCTCGGGCGTGCGCGCGGTTTGCGGCAGCGCGAGCATCGGGTGCGCATCGCCGGGCTCGGCCAAGGGCAGCCCCGACATCCATTCCTCGCTCGACGCGCGATAGATCGCCTGGGTGTCGAGACCGGTCCCGAGCATCCGCGCGGTCTTGTGCAGCTTGTCGCCCAGCATCGGCATGTCGGGCAGCATCGGCAGCCGTGCCAGCCGGTCCCAATTGCTCGGTGCGATCGTCGTGATGCCGCGCCCGATCGCGGCGCGAAGCGGCTGCGGGAGCCGCGCGATCCTGTCCCAGACGCGGCGCGACACCAGATAGCGATTATAGCCGCAGAACAATTCGTCGCCGCCGTCGCCCGACAACGCAACCGTCACCGTCGCGCGGGTGATCCGGCTGAGCAATACGGTGGGCAGCTGCGATGAATCGGCGAAGGGCTCGTCATAAATCGTCGGCAGCGCGGGGATGACCGCGCGGACATCCTCCGCGCCGACCATCGTTTCATGATGTTCGGTGCCCAGATGCCGCGCCACCGCGCGCGCATGCGGCGCTTCGTCATAGCCCGCTTCGGCAAAGCCGATCGTGAAGGTCCGCACGCGCGCCGACGTCGCCTCGCGCATCAGCGCGACGATCGTCGATGAATCGATGCCGCCCGACAGGAACGCGCCGACCGGAACGTCGGCGATCATCTGTCCTGCGATCGCGGTGCGCAGCCGGGCCTCGAGCTGTTCGACCGCTTGCGGCGCGGTCATCGCCGGGTCGGGACCCGCCGTGACGCTATCTTCCAGCGACCAATAGCGGGTGCAGCGCACCCCTTGGGTCGCCGTGCCCGACGCGCTCGGCGGGGCCGCCGGCGGGCAATCGAGCGCGCGCGAATCGAGTGTTACAATCACCCCGGGCTCGACCTTGTACACCCGCTGCAGGATCGACCATGGCGCGGGGACGCTGTTGTGGCGCAGGTACAGCGCCAGTGCGTCGGCGTCGGTGCGCGCGGTGAAGCTCGTTGCGGCGCGGATCGCCTTGAGCTCGGAGCCAAACAAGATCGCGCGGTTCGACCAGCCAAAATAAAGCGGCTTCTCGCCGATCCGGTCGCGCGCCAGCGCCAAGGTCCGCTCGTGCCGATCCCACAGCGCCAGCGCAAACATGCCGACCGATCGGGTCAGCGTCGCCGCCAGCCCCCAATGCGCGATCGCGTGGACCAGCGTTTCGGTGTCCGATTGGCCCGCCCAGTCGATCGGGCGCTTGGCTTCGAGCAAATGGCGCAAGTTGCGATGATTGTAGATTTCACCGTTGAAGCTAAGAATATAGCGTCCGCAAGGTGACGCCATCGGTTGATGGCCCGCCGCCGTAAGATCGATGATGGATAAACGACGATGCGACAGCGCAATGCCCGCCATGTCATCGTGCCAGATGCCGCCATCATCGGGGCCGCGATGGCGGATTGCGTCGGCCATCGCCACCGCGTCATGCCGTCGTGCCGGCCCGTGCGACCAGATACCCGCAATCCCGCACATCTAGCGACCCCCGATATTGGATGCACAATAGAAAGCCGCGCGCGTCAAGAAAACTTCGGTGTTGCGGCGTGATATGGCGGTAAATAGGCTGAGCCGGACCAAGGCGCTGGTACGCGAAGGCTTGCCCGCGCGCCTGCGCGTACCTGCCAAATATTGGCATGCACGGCTGCACCAAACGCTCGAGCCCGAAATGCGACTGCTTCGGTGGCTGGTGCCACCTGGCGCGCGCGCGATCGATGTCGGGGGAAATTATGGCGCCTATGCCTATGCGCTGCACCGCCTGGGCGCGCGGGTCGAGATATTCGAGCCCAATCCGATGTGCCTTGCCGCGCTGCAGGCCTGGGCCGCGGGGCGGCCGGGGGTGCGCGTCCATGGCTGCGCGCTGTCGGCGGTTGATGGCAGCGCATTGCTTGGCATTCCGGTCGATCGCGACGGGATCGAGCATGACGCGGCGGCGTCGATCGAGCCGCAGGACGATGGCACGCGGCGGATCGTCGATGTCGCGCTTCGCCGGCTCGATTCGTTCGGCATCACCGATGCCGCGCTGCTCAAGATCGATGTCGAAGGGCATGAAGCCGAGGTGATCGAAGGCGCGCTGGCGACGATCGCGGCATCCTGCCCGGCGATCCTGATCGAGATCGAACAGCGCCACCGTAGCGCGCCGATCGCCGCGATGTTCGCGCGGATCGAATCGCTCGGCTATCGCGGATTTTTCCTCAAGGACGAGGTGCTGGTGCCGGTCGCTGGGTTCCGCCCCGCGCTGCACCAGTCGCTTGCCGCGCTGGGGGTGGCGGGCGGCGGCTATTACAACAATTTCCTGTTTCTGGCGCGGTCGCGCGTGGCGGCGGGCGAGTATCAGGCGCTGCTGGCATGAAGCCGCTGCGGATCGCGGTGGTCACGCCGCGCTATGCGATTTCGGGGGTGCCGCTGGCGCAGTGGCGGCTGGCGGCGGCGCTCGCCGCGCGCGGGCATCGGGTCGATCTGATCATCGGCCGCTGCGATCCCGATCTTCGCGTTCCCGATGCGCCGGGCGTCGTGGTCCGCGTGCTCGACTGCGGGCAGACGCGCGGCATGTTCGCGCCGCTGGTACGCTATCTCCGTCGTGAGCGGCCCGATGCGGTGTTTTCGGCCGAAGACCATCTCAACACCTTCATGCTGCTCGCCGCGATCGTCACGCGGTCGCGCGTCCGGATCAGCGGCTCATCGCGGGTAACGCCGTTCGATACCTATTCGAACCGTGCCTTCACCAAGAAATGGGTGCTCAAGCAACTCGCGCGCAGCGTCGCGTGGCGCGCCGATGCACTCACCTGCGTGTCGCGCGACATGGTGGCGCAATATGCCGAGGTCTTTGGCGCGACCCGGCATGTGTGCGTCTACAATATCGTCGATCAGCCCGCAGCGCGCGCACGCGCGATCGAGCCGGTCGAGGATCGCTGGTTCGCCGATCGCAGCGTGCCGCTGGTCGTCGCGGCGGGCACGTTGGCGCCGTGGAAGGGGTTTGCCGACCTGATCGCCGCTGCGGCGATCCTGCGCGATTGCGGGCGGATGGTGCGGCTCGTGATCCTGGGCGAGGGGCCGTCGCGCGCCGCGCTCGAGGCGCAGGTCGCGGCGGCGGGGCTGGCGGATCGCGTCCGACTGCCGGGCCGCGTCGCCAATCCGCTCAAATATTTCGCCAATGCCGACGTCTTCGCGCTGTCGTCGCATGTCGAGGGGCTTCCCAATGTGCTCGTCGAAGCGATGCTGTGCGGCTGCACCCCGGTCGCGACCGACTGTCCCACCGGGCCACGCGAGGTGCTCGGCGGCGGGCGCTTTGGCTATCTCGTGCCCGTCGCCGATCCGCAGGCGCTGGCCGACGGCATCGCCGCCGCGCTCGATCGCCCGATCGCGGCCGATTTGCTCGCCGAAGCGGTCGAACCGTTCGAGGAATCGGCGGTGATCGCGCGCCATTTCGCGCTGCTCAAGCTCGATGCCGGTTGAAGCGATGCGCGTCGGGCTGAACGCGACCTGCTTCGATGATCGCCCGTCGGGGGCGAACCAGCGCTTCCGGCATTTGTACGGCGCGCTGATCCGGCGCAATCCTGCGATATCGTTCGTCATCTACGAACCCGCCGACCAGCGGATCGGCGACTGGTTCGCCGATGCGCCCAACATCATCGTGCGGCGAACGCCGATGCCGAGCAGCGGGCGATGGCCGCGCTTTCGCGCTGGGCTGGGCTATTGGCGGCGCACGCTGGCGGCCGACCGGCTCGACCTGTTCGAGACCTTCACGCTGCCGCTGGTGCGCGCGCCATGCCCGACGATGCTGACGATCCACGACCTGCGGCCGCTGCAGCGCGACCGGCCGCTGATCGAACGCGCGGTGGCGCCGGCGATCGTGTCGCATGCGCTGGCGCGCGCCGATCGGATCATCACGGTATCGCAGGCGATGCGCGCCGAGTTGCTGGCGTTCCGCCCGGGCACCCAGGTGTCGGTGGTCTATAACGGGGTGTCGGCGCGTGCCGCCGCTTCGGGTGCGCTGCCGCCGGGCATGCCTTCGCGCTTCATGCTCGCGGTCGGTCACCTCGAACCGCGCAAGAATCTCGAGCTCGCGATCGATGCGGTGGCGGTGCTGCGCGACCGCGGATGCGCCAGGCCCCTGGTGATCGTCGGCAACGATGCGGGCAGCCTGGCGGCGCTGCAGGCGCGGATCGCGCGGCTGGCGCTCGGCGCGCTGGTGTGGATCATTGAGCATGCCGACGATGCGACGGTCGGCGCGCTCTACGCCGCATGCCACATGGTGGTCGTGCCATCGCGCTACGAAGGCTTCGGCATCGCGGTGATCGAAGCGATGGCCGCCGAACGGCCCGTGGTGACCAGCGATACCGCGGTCTTCCGCGAGGTCAGCGAGGGGCAGGGGGCGTATATGCCGCTCGACGACGCGGTCGCCGCCGCCGAGGTGATCGAGCGTGTCTGGTCCGATCCGATCGCGCGGGAGCGGCTGATTGGCTATGGCGCGCGGCGGATCGGCGATTTCGCGTTCGATCGCCTCGCCGATCAGATCGCGGCGCTCTATGCCGAGAGGATGGCGGCGAGGCCACGGCGCGCGACCGCGGGGGCGTGGAACCGTTCGTAGAGCAGCCGGATCGCCGGATCGAACGCCGGCGGCGGATCGGCGCAGATGGCGTCGATGGCGCGGCGGAAGCTGGCCGGTTCGTCGCATTGCCGGTTGGCCGCCACTACCGTTCGATCATAGCCCGAAAACGCCTCCGCCGTGCCGATCACCTGCTTGCCGAACATCAGCGCCTCGGCGACCTTGGTCTTCATCCCCGAACCATCGCGGATCGGCGCGACTACCGCCAGCGCATGCGCGTACCAGGGGGCGATATCGTCGACCGTGCCGACCATCGTCATATTCGGGGCAGCTGCGATCTGGTCCATGCCGTGGCCGACCACCATCGTGGCGATCGGCAGCGCTGGGGCGATCGTATCGGCATACCAGCGCACCGCGTCGCGGTTCGCGTAGAAGCTGCCGCCGACGAACAGCAGATAGGGTTCGGCAACCGGGCGGGGCGGAGTTTCGGCGCGGCGGATGTCTTCCATCACCATCGGCACGATCGCGTCGGCGCCGTGTCGGTACAATCGCTGGAGCAGTTTGCTGTCGCGCGCGCTCAGGCAAACGACCGTGTCGCTCGATCGCATCGCGGCATGTTCGGCGCGCGCATTGGCTGCCAATATCGCCAGTGCGCGCGGCGTCGCGCGCGCGCGCAACGCCCCCCAGAAGAAGCGCGCCTCGACATTGTGGCAGAAGGTGACGACGCGAACGCCGGGGTGGCTTCGCTTGATCGCCTGCGCGGCGACGCCGAGGTTCGACCCGTCGAGAAACAACTGGGCGATGCGCTCGCGCTCGACCGTATCGGTCAACGCCGCGAGGCTGTCGCGATCGATGCCGTCGATATGGCCGTGCAATATCGCATCGACCGGGCGCGCGCCTCGGTCGGGCAGCATGAAGCGGTGAAAGCCATCACCCAGCAGATCGCGCAGCAGCATTTGGTGTAGCCGCGAGAGTTTTGCGCGACCGCCGGGCGCGGCGGCAGGACCGGTCGGCGTCACATATAATAGCGGGCCGGTAATGCGCATCGCCATCATGTATCGGCGACAATCCGGCGGACGGCAACATCATGCGATCCGGCGCTGGCGTTGGTCGGATACTTGCGTCATGAAGCGTCGATGGCTGCGAATCTTCCCAGCTTCTCGGTGGTCATTCCGCTGTACAACAAGCGCGACCATATCGCGCGGACCTTGGCGTCGGTGCTCGACCAGACCCTTCCCCCGACCGAGGTCATCGTCGTCGATGATGGATCGGACGACGGCAGCGCCGACCGTGTCGCGGTGATCGGCGATCCACGGATAAAGCTGGTCCGCCAGGCCAATGCCGGCGAGGGTGCGGCACGCAACGCGGGCGCGGCGCGCGCTTGCGGCGACTGGATCGCGTTGATCGATGCCGATGACGGGTGGCGGCGCGAGCATCTGGCGACGCTCGCCGAGGTGATCGATGCCTATCCCGAGGTCGACCTGGTGGGGGCGGCTTCGCTCGCGACGTATCTTGGCGAGCTCGACCAGCTGTTGCAGCAGCCGAGCACCGCCGGATCGATCGCCCGGCTGGACTTTTTTCGCGACCATGACGGCAGCGTCTTCAACGCATCGAGCGTCGCGATCCGGCGCACCGCGTTCGCCGCCACATCGGGGTTCGGCAGCTACCGGGTAGGCGCCGATACCGAGTTCTGGATTCGCTTCGCGCTAGATCATGCGATCGCGGTGAGCACGCGGCAAAGCTCGATCTATCTGCGCGGCAATGGCGGGGTGATGGAGCGGGTCGCCAGCGACGCCAGAGGCCGCGACCGGCCGCTGCCCGAATCGCCGGTCTTCGCGACGCTCGAGCGCGCGCTGGCGTCGCCGCGGTATCGCGAGCTGCATGCGCCTATCCGCGCTTATGCCGATCGGACGCGGCTGAATTATGCGCGCGGACGGCTATATGTCGGGCGCGGTGTCGAAGCGCGCGCGATCCTTCGCGACGTCCACCAGCCGGCGCGGGTCGAACGGCTGGTGTATCAGCTGCTGTCCTATCTTCCCGCCCCGGCGCTTCGCGCGGGTTCGCGCGGCTTTTCCACGGTCAAGCGCCTGCTCTAGCGCCCCATCGCCCATAGCCGCTCGCCCAGTGCGAACCGGCGGCCCACCAGGCGCGACCCGGCTTCGCCGAGATGGTCGTTGTCGCGGTACAGCGGGACGCCGTTCCAGGCGGTGGGGCAGACGCGGTTGGCGCACATCGCGCGGTCGATCCGCAACACCGGCGTGTCGGCGGCGCTCACGAACGCGTCGAGCAGCCGTGCGGTCGGCTGCGTCAGCACATGCGCGCTTGCCGGAGCGATCGCGCAATCGGGGCGGGCACCTGCGTGCGGCAGCCCTGCCAGCTTGCGCTCCCAGCATTGGCCGATATCGAAGCGCGCCTGCGGTGGTCCAGAAACGACCACCACGCGGCGGCCGATCGCGCGGATCGCTGCGCTCGTTCGCGCTTGCGCCGCGACGATCCGACCGGGCGTGCTCGCGACGATGCTGTCGCCGGCGGACAACAGCAGGTGGGTATCGGGGGTGACATAGCGAAGATACCGACCCGACAGCACCACCAGCTCGATGCTGGGGGTTCGCGCGAGATACGCCAGCACGCTGTCGTTGAAGCCGATGCACGTCGCGGCGATCCGGCGGCTCGCCAGCCGGTCCACCGCCGCGATGCCGAGTAATGGCGCGCATCCGCCAAGGCTTGCCTGCGCGATGGGGTGGCGGGTCGAGGCGGTGAGCGCGGGGACGAGATGCTGCGAGAAGGAATCGCCCCATAGCAGGATCCTGGGCTGCGGCGATTGGCTGCAGCGCCCGTCGAAGCGCGTGGCGGTGCCCTCGCATCCGAGCAGCGGCAGCCCGGTGACGCCGCTTGTGTCGAAGGGCTGGCCGCGCCCCGCCACCACCTGCGCGCCGATCGCCCCCAGCAGCGCCAGGCCCCCCGCGCCCGCCGCCGCCAGCCCCCAGATCCGCCGGGGGCCAAGCGGCATCGCCTGCCCCGGCTGCTCGATCCAGCGATAGGATGCCCATCCGAGCGCGGCCGTCGCCAGCAGCAGCGCGCCGACCGACAAGGGCGGCAACGGCATCCCGAGCCACACGATGTTGGCGAAAGCGAATAGCGGCCAATGCGCCAGGTACAGTGAATAGGATCGATCGCCGATCGCTGCCCACGGCGTCAGCGCGCGGACTTCCCAGGGCTGGGCGACGATGAACGCCACCGCCGCGATGCATGCGAACAGGGTCAACCAGGGAACCAGCGCGGCGACCGTGGGCGCAAGCGGCAGCGCAAGCAGCGCCAACAGCGCGAGCGGGCGAAGCCGGGTTGCCCAGCCGCAAACGCGCGCGCGCCCGGGATAGGCCGTCGCCGCGACCGCCCCCAAGCCAAGCTCCCATGCGCGCAACGGCAGCAGGTAGAAGGCGGCAGCGGGCGCGCGCGGATAGACGGCGAGATAGGCGATCAGGCTGACCAACGTCGCCACCGCGAGCGCCGCCGCCCATCGGCGCGGTGGCAACACCACCAGCAGCGCAGGCATGAGCAGATAGAATTGCTCCTCGACCGCGAGCGACCACAGGTGCAGCAGCGGCTCGAAGATCGCCGAATCGTGGAAATAATTGATCTGTCGCCACAGGACCATGTTGATCGACATCGTCAGCGCGCCCGCCAATTGATCGAGGAAGCGCGCATGGAAGCTGCGTGTCAGCAGCAGCATCGCCGCGACGATCGTCAGCGCCAGCATCGCATAGGCCGCGGGCAACAGCCGGCGCGCGCGGCGCAGATAAAACTCGCCGAAGCGAAACCGCCCCGCGGCGCGATCGCGCAGGATGATCCCGGCGATCAGATAGCCCGACAGCACGAAGAACATGTCGACGCCGAGATAGCCCGAGGGAAGCACCCCGAGCCCCGTGTGGAACAGGATCACGATCGTCACCGCCCATCCGCGCAGCGCCTGCAGGTCGCGACGCCTGCCGTCGGGCATCGCCATGGTCACCCGGCAGCGGCGGCGGCGGTCACGATGTGCGCATAGGGCCCCTGCGCGACGATCCGGCCGCCCTCGATCCGCACCACCAGGTCACACCCGCGCAACGTCGACACCCGGTGGGCGATCGAGACGATCGTCAGGTCGCGCGACAATCGGTCGATCGCGGCCATCACCGCGCGTTCGGTTTCGTCGTCGAGCGCGCTGGTGGCTTCGTCGAGGATCAGGATCGTCGCCTGCTTGTACAGCGCGCGGGCGATGCCGATCCGCTGGCGCTGCCCGCCCGACAGCCGGATGCCGCGTTCGCCGACGCGGGTGCGGTAGCCATCGGGGAGCCCAGCGATGAAGTCGTGGAGGTCGGCACCCTCGGCCGCGTCGCGGACGCGCCCCATGTCGATCGCGTCGGCGTCGCGCCCGAAGGCGATGTTGGCGGCGATGCTGCTGTCGGCGAGGTAGATCGCTTGCGGCACATGCGCGATCTGTGCCTGCCACGACGGCTTGGCGGCAGCGTCGAGCACGCGGCCATCGACGCGCAGGCACCCCGTCGTCGGATCGAGCAGTCCCATCACCAGATCGGCGAGCGTGCTCTTGCCGCCCCCCGATTTGCCGACCAGCCCGATCCGCGCCCCCTTGGGGATCGTCAGCGACAGCGACTCGATCGCGGGGCGGTCACCCGAGGGATAGCGATAGGTGACGCGATCGAACTCGATCGCGCTGGCCAGCGCCGGGACGGGGATCGCGGCGTGGGGCGCGGGGGGCGGGATATCGAGCAGCCGTGCGACATCCTCGATCGCGCGGCGGTTGCCATGGATCTGCGACCAGCTGAAATAGACCTGCTGGACCAGGGGCAGCAGTCGCTGCGCGCCGAGCGCCAGCGCGCCGAGCATCGGCAAAGCCGCGACGATCCCGCCAGGCTGGGTGCTGACATAGAGCGTCAGCGCCGCGATGAGCACGACCCCGCCCGCTTCGACGACATAGCGCGGCGCGGCGGCGATGAATTGGTTGGCAGCCTGCGCGCGGCGAAAGGCGCGATCGACGCGCGCGAATTTGGCGACGAAGATCGGCTGGGTGCGATCGAGCAGGACGTCGCGGATGCCGCCCATCCCCTCCTGCAGCGTCTGGACGCGCTCCTGCAGCGCATCGCCGATGATGTCGGCATTGCGGTACAACCGCTTGCGGGTCGCCAGGCTGACGATCGCGTAGAGTATGACGAAGCACAGGCACGCGATCAGCGAGGTTGCCGGGTCGATCGCGATCAGCGCGGCGAGGATGAACAGCCCGACCACCGCCGCGGTGGTGCCGAGCATCGCGGGCAGCAGCACATTGCCGAGCACATATTGCACCTTCTCGATCCCCGAGATCGTCTGGCTGCTGTTGCGCATGACATGGTAGCTATAGGGCTGGTGCAGCGTGCGGTCGTAGATCTGCGTCGCCAGGTCATGCGCGACCGAGAAGACGAAATTCTGGCTGGTGCGGACCAGTGCCAGCCGCACCGCGCCCGACAGGATCGCGATCGCCACCAGCAGCAGCGCCGAAAAGCCGAGCGTGCCGAGGCCCGTGGTTGCCGCGAGCGAATCGACGATCGCGACCGCGCCGCCATAGCGGCCCTGCGACCCCCCGGTCACGATCGCGAGGAAGGGCAGCACCGCACCGATCGTCGCGAGTTCGGCAAAGGCGCCGACGATCATCAGGACGATCGTCAGCGCCGCCTGGCGTCGACGCTTCTGCGGCAGCGCATCGTAGAGTTTGCGCGCCGATCGCCAGGGGCCCGCGGCTTCGTGCTGGTTCGGGGCGGGGGTCATGCCGGCGCGCGACCGCTACGCAGATCGACGCCGGTCACCTGGATGCGGACCTCGCCGAAGCGTTCGCCGGGTTCGCCGACGAACTGCAGCCGGACGGCGTTGCAACGCGGCGGGACGGCGAAGCTTGCCGCAAAGCGCTGGATCGGCCCGCCGACGGTGGCCAACGGCATTTCGGCGAGCAGCATGTCGTCATGCGCGCACCGCACCCGCGCGACGATCCGACCCACCGGATCGGCGCCGGTCATCCGCGAGCGCAGCGACAGCGTCGCGGGGCCGGGAGCGGCGAGCACCAGCTGTTCGGTGAGCACCGCCGGGGTCGCGCCGTGAAAGGCGAGCGTCATGGCGCCAGCTTCGGGCAGGTCGGGGACGGGGGCGATGGTGGCTTCACCGGCGGCGTTGTCGCCGGTGGTCCAGTTGAAGGGGAGGGGGCCGGGAAGCCCTGCGAAATTCGGGTCGTACGGCGTCGTGCTTGCGCGGCGGTGCGCGGCGGGCACGAAGCTGCGCCAGGCGCGATGGGCTGCGGCATAGTGATGCTGCTCGACCGCGGCGCGCAGCACCGCGCGCTGTTCGGTGTCGGCGGCGACCGGATCACGCGCGCGTGGCAAGCGGGTGAGCAACGCGAGCAACGCCAGCGGATCGCTGCCCGCACCCGCGCGCCCCGCGAAGAATTCGCCGCGCCAATCGGGATCGGTGGCCAGCGCCGAACGCACGGCGTCGGCGCCGCGCGGATCGTCGAGCAATGCGGCGACCAGCGCGAGGATCGGCTCGCGCGTGCCGGGGCGTAGCCGCATCGCGGGGCCGACCTCGGCGAGCGCCGCGCGATAGTCGCCGCGCCGGATGTGGTGGTCGAGCAGCCAGTAGCGCGCGATGTCGGCGCGCGGATCGCGGTTCCGGGCGATCGTCATCAATACGCGCGCGCGGGCGGCATCGCCATCGGCACTGGCGGCAAGCCCTGCGAGCATCGCCGGCGCGGCGTTGCCGGGGGCGCTGCGCATCGATCGTGCGATCAGCTCGCGCGCTTCGGCATCGACGCCGCCGCCGGCGGCGATGATCCGCGCCTGCGCGAGATTGGCCAGCGCCGTGCCGCCCGCAGGCGCAAAAGCCGCGGCAAGTTCGGGCCGCGTCGTCTGCCACTGCCCGAGCGCCGCCTGCCGAACCGCCAGCCACGCAAGGCCGAGCGCGCATGCCGCCGCCACGATGCGTACCCAGCGAAACCCCTGCGCAGCCGCCTCGGTCGTCACGAGGCGATGTCGAGCATCGGCGTCGTCCGCGCTTCGCTGCCATAGGGGCGGCCATAGCCATAGCCATAGCCATATCCGTAGCCATAGCCGCTGGTCTTGGGGTTGTACTTGGTCAGCACGACGCCGATCAGCCGCGCATCGGCGGTGGTGAGGCGCTCGATCGCATTGAGGACGATCGCGCGGCGGATCGATGCCGCTTCGATCACCAGCAAAGTCGCCTCGCAGATCGAGCCCAGCACCGGGGCATCGGCGAGGCCGAGAACGGGGGGCGCGTCGATGATCACCATGTCGTAGCTGTTCATCGCTTCGGCGACGATCTGGTGGATCCGCCGCGTGGCGAGCAGCTCGGCGGGGTTGGGCGGCACCAGCCCGCTGGGGAGTAGCGACAGCCGCGGGGTGTTGGTGCCGACGACATGCTCGCCCAAGGCCTCGTTCGAGCACAACAGCCGCGACAGCCCGGTGGTGGTGTTGGCGGTCTTGGCCAGGAACGACGGCTTGCGCAGGTCGGCGTCGACCAGCAGCACGTTCAGCCCGGTGCGCGCGAAATTCTGCGCCAGCGCCAGCGAGGTGCTCGATTTGCCCTCGCTCGCGCGCGAACTGGTCACCAGCAGCGATTTGGGGTGCACATTGCCGCTGGTGAATTGCAGCGCGGTGAGCACCGAATAATAGGCCTCGGCGACTTCGGATCGCGGCGTGGCGAGCTCTTCGAGGATCGATGCGCGCTTCTCCATCCGCGGCACCAGCCCGAGCAGCGGCAGATGGAGCTTGCTGCCGACATCCTCGGCCGATTTGATCGTGTCGTCGATGAACTCGATCCCGAACGCGATTCCCATGCCGATCGCGAGCCCCGCGGCGATGCCGATCAACAGGTTGCGGATCGGGTTGGGCTTGAACGGGCTGCGCGGTGGCAGCGCGGTATCGACGACGACCGCCTGGCTTTCGCCGAGACCACCGACCACGCCGATCTCCTTGTAGCGTTGCAGCAGCGCGTCGTACAATGTGCCGTTGGTTTCGACCTCGCGCTGCAGGATGGTGTAGCCGATCCCGCGATTGCGCAGGTCGAGCACGTTCGACCGCAGCGACGCTACCTGCGCGCGCAGCTCGCTCTCGCGGCCCAAGGCGGCGAGATAGGCCGAGCGCAATGATGACGACACTTCGCCGCCTTCGCGGCCGAGCGCGGCGCCGATTTCGGTGATGCGCGTTCGCAGCGCGATCATGTCGGGGTAATCGGGTTTGAAGGTCGCCATCCGCTCGCGATAATCGGCCTCCAGCTTGGCGCGTTCGGCGCGCAGGCCGGCGATCGTCGGGTTCTGCAGGATGTCGCCCGCGGCGCTCGTCGCGATCGCCTGGCGATAGCGCTGCTCGGCAGCGATCCGCTCGCCGATCGCGTTCGACAGCGCGCCGTTGAGCGTGAGCAGCGACTGGGTGGTCAGCGAATCGCCCGATCCGCCGGTGGGGGTGTCGGCGTCGCGCCCGCCCGCTTGCCCGCCGCCCCCGCTGCCGCCGCTCAACTGCACTATGCCCTTGCTGCGCGCATAGTTCACCAATTGGCGTTCGCTCGATTCGAGTCGTTCGCGGGTGGCGTTGAGCCGGGTTTGCAGGAAATTGCGCGCGAAGGCGGTGGTGCCGTAGCGGCGTTCGGCGGTCGAATCGATGAAGCCGGTCGCGAAGGCGTTGACGATCCGCGTCGCACGCTCGGGGTCGACATCGGTATAGCTCAGCGCCACCAGGTTGCTGCCGCGTAGCGGCTGCACGCTGAGATTGCCCGCCAGCTTGTAGCTCGCTGCCTGGCGCCGCTGGTCGGCGGTGCCGCCGGCCTGGACGAAGCCGGTATCGTTGCCGAGGTTGAGCGTCGTCGCGACGCGCTCGGCGAGCGACCGGCTCTTGAGCAGGCCGAACTGCGTCTGCAGGAACTGGTCCTCGCTGCGCATCTTGGGCTGGACGCCGCGGTTGTTGCCCATCACTTCGATCGGGCTGGTGTTGATCTCGAGCGTCGCGACCGATCGATAGACGCGCGTCGACAGCATCGTCGCGGCGACCGCCAGTGCGATACCGACGACGACTGCGGCCAGGATCAGCCATTTCCATTTGAAGATGATCCGCAACAGATCGCTGACATCGATTTGCGCGGGGCGCGGCGCACCGCTGCTCCAGGGGATAGTGGGTGCAAATATCGATGGCGTATCCGCACTATGCGGACGACGCAGGCTGCGACCGCCGATCTCGCCGATTGCCTCGCTCATCGCCTACCCCCCAGACGCCATCTTGCCCCATTTGGTCGCGATATCGACCGATCCGGGCTAGCGACCTCATCGTTACTAGCATTTTCCCGGGGTTAACATAGGCGAAGCAGCGCCGATCTTGCGCTTGATCCTGCTAGTCGTGGCGACCAAGGGGTGCTGGGCCGCGTCGCGGCGCCGCAAGCGCGGTCGCGAGCGCGGCGATGACCGCGATCGCGGCGGTGCGAAGCGGATAGTCGACCGCGCTGTGGACCAGCACCACGCCGAGCGCGGTGGTTGCCGCGCGCGCGATGTCGCTGCCGCCGCCTGCCCATGCGATCCAGGTCGCGCGCACCCACAGCGCCAGCGCGGTAGCGACGATCGCGACGCCCGGCAGGCCATATTCGAGCAGCCATTCGACATAGTCGCTATGCGCGTGGTTGACATATTCGGGGGTGACCGCGGCGGGGTCTTCATAGCCCGGATAGACCGCGGTGAAGCTGCCGCCGCCCGCGCCCAGCGGCAAGTGATCGGCCGCGGCACGCGCGGCGGTGGGGATGATCGTTGTGCGGTGCTGGTCGCTTGCCGATGACTGGCGGGGGAGCGCCGCGACGCTGGCCGCCGCTACCGTCAGCACGGCAGCCCCGCCCAGCAGCGCGGCACGGGTCAGGTGCTTTGCGCGGCCCGCGGCCAGGATCGCGATCGATGCTGCGACGACCGGACCCGCCATGACGGCGACCGCGACCGAGCCGGTGATCGCCAGCCCAGCGAGCAGGACGAGCATCGCGGCGGTGAGGGCTGCGACCTGGAGCGTGCCCTTCCGCGACGTCGCGCGGTCGGCCCAGGCGCTTGCGCCAAGCACCGCGCAGAACGGCACCGCGCACAGCAACAAGGTGCCAAGATGGTTGCGATTGGCGAAGAACCCCACCGCGCTGCCGCGATTGGTGATCGCATAGAGATAGAGCGGCGAATCGGGCCCGTGCAGCCGCTGGGCCACGCCGAGCAGGGCCGACAGCACCGCCACCGCGACGAGGCAACGGAGCAACAGCGTCCGGTCGGCGGGGGTGGCGCCGATCGCTGCCGCATAGATCGCCAGCGGCGGCGCCAGCGCGACCAGTGCGGCCAAGGTCGCGTCGGGGGTGAGCGACAGGGGAAGCCAGCCGGGATCGACCTGCGCCAAGGCGAAGCCCTGTACGATCGCCGATCGCTGCGGCAGCGATTGCCAGATCGACGCGGGAAGCGCGACGACCTGCAGCGCGATCATGCCCGCGGTCAGCGCGAACAGGATCATGGGCCAGCGATGGTCGCCGATCGCCTGCCGCGACCGGGCATTGCGGCCCCATAGGCTAGCCAACACCAGCATGACCGCGGCAAGCTGGACGATGGCGTTGGCGACGAAGCCCGCCGCGCTGGCACCGCCAAGGAGGACGGCACCGCAAAGGAACGCCGCGCCTAAACCTTGCCGGTCATCAGCCGTGGGAATCCGGGCGGAAGGGTGTGGCGCGATCGGCGCCGATTCGGAGGGCAGGCTTTCGTCGAAAGGTCGCAATGGCGCCGTCACGCTTACGCGCCCGAGGACGCGTTACGGGCTGATCGGAAGCGGACCGCCCGTGGTATCGTCATCATCGCCGCTGGCTGCCGCGGCGATGCCAAGCCCCACCGCTGCGATCGCGCCGAGCAGGACGATGATGCTCCCCCCGGTCCGGCCGACGGCTCGGCTGCTGCCAGCCACCGTTACGCAGTCGGTCAGCGCGCTACCCGCGACGCATGGCTGCGCCGTCGCGGTCGATGCCCGGGTCGGTTGTTGTGCGGTGATCCCCAGCGCGGTTCGGTTGCTGGCGAGGCGCGGTTCGACGGTTTGCGCCGAGGCGACGGTCGCCTGCGCGACGAGCGCCAATGCCGCGACCCATGCTGTGCTTCGAACGCCCATGCCGATCTCCCCTGACGCCGCAGCGCAAGCTGAAGTAATCTGATGTCGCCGCTGTGCTCAGGCGACGCGTGCAAACATAAGCCGATGTATCGCCAAAGTCGATAGAGGGCGTGTCAGTGCTCTGTGGCCCGATCGGCCAAGACTTAGAAAGGCCTGAACAGCGTCACGAAGGGTAGCGACTGGATGACGGTCTTCATCGCCTTGCTCGTGGCCGATCCGTCGACGACGACGATGTCGTCGGCGTAGATGGCGGGATCGGGTGATTCGCCGCGGCGGATGCTTTTCAAGTCGAACGCCGCCGCCATGCGCTGGCCGTCGATCTGGCGGAAGACGATGACGCGGCTCGGATTGGCCTCTTCGGCGATCCCGCGCGCCATCGCGATCGTCTTGATCAGCGTGGTCGGTGCCGAGACGGGGTAGAGGCCGGGCTGTTGCACCGATCCGTCGACCGTGATCGTCCGCTGCACCGCGCTCTTCAGCGTCACCGCGATGCTCGGCGCGGTGAGATATTTGGCGCCCAGCAGGCGTTCGAGCTCGTCCTCGAACTCGGCGGTCGTGCGCCCGGCGGCGGCGACCGGGCCGAGCAGCGCCAGATTGACGCGCCCCGCCGAATCGATCGTCTGGTCGCCCGACAGGCTGTCGACCTTGAACACCTGGATCGACACGACATCGCCCGCGCCTAGCCGATAGTCGGTGGTCGTCGCGGGAAGGGGCGGCGCATCGGGGGCGACGAAGCTTGCCGGATCATAGGCGATGTCGCCGCCGCGACCGCCGCAGCCGGGCGCCATCAGCAACGCCGCGGCACACGCCGCGACGCGACAATATTGGCCAAGAACAACGATGCGCGTCGCCATGTCGCGAATGCTATCGCGCGCGCGGCGCCCCTGCAATAGCGAGCCGATTGGCACAATCTATTTACGCTCTGCATCGAAGAAAGTCATGAGGCCCCGCCGATAGGCCGGGGTAAGTCGCGCTGCGTCGGAATTTACCCTGTTTTGCGCGTAAGGGACAGTGTGTCGCTTTCGCCCTGGAGCGCAACACTGGAAGGGCAAGCTCGAAGCGAGGGCACGCGTCGTGTGCAGATCACGGCCATCTTCATGCAAAATCGACTTAGTGGACGCCGAATGTGCCAACGGGCTTCGCTTGAGCATTCCTCACAGAAGAGGAAGCAAAGGCGAAGCCCGTCAGGCTTATCGGGGTGTTCGTTTCCTAACGAATTGGAAAACGAGGTACGCAGATACGATCGCGATAGTGGCGTTAGCGGAAATTCGCCCGGATCGAGAAAGTATAACGGCTGTCGCCAACGAACCAGTTGCGGGGCCGTTCGAGCAGATCGTTGTTGATGACGTAATTGGTTCGCGTGATCGCACTGGTCAGGTTCACCGCCTGGAATCCCATGCGGATTGATGGCGTAACAGCGTAGAAGATCGACGCGTCGAGCTGGCCATAGGCCTCCTGGATCACCGGCGCGTTCGGTACGATCACGTCGCGGATCGTGAGCAGATATTTCGAGCGCCAGTTATAGGCCGCCCGGATTTCCAACCCGTCCTTCTGGTAGAAGGGCGCAAGGTTGAACTGATATTTGCTCAATCCCTGCAGTGGCAGGCCACCAACGTCGATCGAAGTGATAACGCCCGCAGCCACGTTTGGATCGTTCCGATCGAGGTTCGACTGGGAGACGCCCGATGAATGGACATAGGTGAAGTTGCCCGACAGGCCGAGGCCTGAGAGCATCCCTGGCAGGAAATCATAGGTCTGCTGATAGCCGAGCTCGAGGCCGCGGATCCTGCCGATTTCGTCCGAATTGAGCGGCGTCGTGACGATGGCGTCGAAGGTCGCGCCATTGTTGGTGAAGGTTTGCCGCTCGGTGCTGGTCACTTGGACGCCGCGCAAGTTCTTCGCAAACGCCGACAGCGTGAGCTGGCCGACATTCGAGAAATACCATTCGGCGGTCAGATCGAAATTGTCCGATCGCACCGGTTCGAGGAACGGATTACCGACCTGGAAGATCGCGACCGGGCCGCCGTTGAACAGGATCGTCTGATCGCCGGTGCCAAGATTGACGTTGTAGAACGACCGGGTCAGCAGGAAGTCGGGCGGCGCAACCGTCTTGTTCACCGCGACGCGGAATTGCAGCCCACCGCCCATCGCCAGCCGGAAATTGGCCGACGGCAGGAAGTAATCATAATTCAGCTTGGCGTCGTTCGGGATCAGCGCGCCGTTCTGGAACGCTGCCGCTTGATCGCGAGTAGCTTGCGGCAACGCGCAGAACCGCGACTGTACCTGACCGTCGGCGGGTGGGACGCAGTTGAACGATTGTTGCGGGAACGCGAAGAAGCCCGACGAAACGCGGCTGGTATGCGTGTAGCGCACGCCGACATTGCCCGTGAGGTTCCAGCCATTGTCGAATTCATTGCCGAAGCGGGCAACGAAATAGGCGGCGTTGTTGCGCTCGGATACCGGATTGACCTCGCCCGGCAGATACGGCGTCCCCTCGATCACGCCAGCGCGATTTTCTAGCGGGACCCAGCCATTGGCGCCCGACAGGTTGCTGGTGAAGTTGCGCCATTCCTGCGCGATCTGGCTGATCGACTGGATCGCGGTGCCGTAATCCTGCAGCGCAGCGCCGGGATAGAACAGCCGGCCCGGACCGCCCGGCGCCGACGGATTGGCTTCCTGGCCGCGGAAGAAGTTCGAATACAGGAACGCTTCCTGCGGCGCTAGCGCACCGGTGGTACGCGTGGCTGGATTGCCGTCGATCGGACGGTCGAACCAGACCGGGCCGCCCGGCCCGACCGACGTATTGTCGGCCAGCGTGCCGCCGCCCCAGATCTCGCTCAACACGCCCCAGTTATAGGCCGACGAACGCGCCTCGTTCTGGCGATCGGCGAAGCGATAGCCGGCTTTCACCGACTTCAGCCAGCCTTCCTCGGGGAAGCTATAGTCGAAATCGATCCGCGCCGCGTCCGAATCGCCCTCGCTATCCTCGAGGTGATCCATCGCCGAGCGATAGAAGTTGTTATAGGCATTGAGGTAAGATGGGTTGGCGGCGTTCTGGTAATTGTTCGGGCCGTTGGTCACCGGGATCAGCGTCACTTGCGCCGGATCCTTGCCATTCATTCGGATGTCGGCATTTTGATACGTCGTACCCCAGACCGTCAGGTCGGTGACGTTAACCTTCGACCAGACATGCTGGTAATCGACCTTGACCGAAAGCCGGTCAGTCAGCCGCGATTTCAGCCCAAAGCTGATGTCGTTGGTCTGGAAGCGCGCCGTATTGCCGCGCGCGATGTTGTTCGATTGCAGGCCGTTGGTCGGCGTGCGGCCATCTGCGCCCGCCTGCGAATCGGCGCGATAGCCGTTGGGGCCAGTGATCAGACCGCCGGTAAAGGCATTGTCGTCGTCGAAATCGAAGGTCGTGCCGGGGAAAGGCTGGCTGTCGCCCGCGGCGAGCACGTTGTCGGTCGCGACTTCGATCGCATTCTCGGTCCAGGCCTCGCGCGAGTCCGAGCGCAGGAACTGCAGCGTCGCGTCGGTGCGGCCGTCGAGGCTGCGCCATTGTGCTGCCGCCGAATAACCATAACGAACGCGATCATATTCCTGGCTGCGCACCGCGGCACCGCGCGGCACATATACCGTCGTACCGACATTGGATGTGCCATCGGCGGCGAGCGGCTGGAGCAATCGCCCGTCGTCGGTCAGCACGCGCGTGCCCCAGTTCGAAATCTGGATGCTGTCGGCGCGGTTGCGGATTTGCGACCGCACGAAGCTGCCGAGCAGGCCGAAATCGCCGATGCCCGTCTTCCAACGGTTGCTGAGCAGCACCGATACCGTCGGCGCCGACTTCTTGACGAAGTCGCCATAGTTGTTCTCGAGCGTGCCGCCGAGCAGCAAGCCGCTCGAATCGAAGGGCAGGCGCGTGCGCAGGTTGACCGTGCCGGCGATGCCGCCCTCGATCATGTCGGCCGAAGGGCTTTTGAACACGTCGACCCCGAACAACAATTCGGCAGGAACGTCGGCGAAGGACAGGCCGCGGCCGTTGCCTGCGCTGAAGGTGTCGCGCCCGTTCAACTCCGACCGCGTATAGGTGAGGCCGCGCACGACGACGCCCGAACCTTCGGCGGCGAAGTGATCGGGATCGGCACCCGCCTGGAACCGGCTGATCGACACGCCGGGAACGCGCTGAAGGGCTTCGGTGACCGAACGGTCGGGCAGGGCGCCGATGTCTTCGCTCGAGATCGAATCGACGACGACGTCGGAGTTGCGCTTGATCGCCTGCGCGCTCTGAAGGCTCTGGCGGATGCCGGTTACGACGATTTCCCCGGTGGCGGCCTCGTCCTGCGCCGTCGCGGTCGATCCGGTCGACGTCTGCGCGGTTGCCGGCTTCGTCGGTTCGATTGCAACCATCGGCGCCACCAGGGGCAAGCCATCGGTCGCCGATGCAGCAGCTGCCGGCATGGTGAGCACCATCGCCATAACCGAAGCACCCGTCAGTGCACCCGCGCGCGCAGTAGCCAAAGTCTTACCCTTCATGAAACCTCCCCCGTGTTAGCGCTATCAAATGCCGATGCATCGGTGCGCCGAGCGACCGAATACCCACGGATTTTAAGGTTTGCCAATAGCGGAAAAAGTCTAGATTCAGTTGGCTGTCATGGTGTTGTAACCTTGCAACAGGCTGTGGAGAGCGATGTGTACGACAGCGGACAGAGGGCTGGTGAGAGGCTCGGTCCCCGGATGGCGATCAACGGCGGCGGCACCGCTGGCGGGATGATCGAGGCGGCGACGAGGCCGCTGCTGTGGGTCGCGGCATGACCACCGGGCCGGTCCGATCGGTGCTTATCGTTGGCGGCGGGACCGCCGGCTGGATGGCCGCGGCAGCGTTGTCGCGCATGATCCCCACCGGGCTTTCGGTGACGCTGGTCGAATCCGACGCGATCGGAACGATCGGCGTGGGCGAGGCGACGATCCCGCCGATCCGCGCGTTCAATGCCGCGCTTGGTATCGACGAAGCCGAGTTCATTGCGGCGACGGCGGGCAGCTTCAAACTGGGGATCGAATTCGTCGGCTGGGGTGCGGCGGGCGAGCGCTACCTGCACCCCTTCGGCGTCTTCGGTTTCGATCAGGAGGGGGTTCGCTTCCACCAGCACTGGCTTCGGCGCCGCGCCGCGGGAGTCCGCGAAGACATTGCCGATTATGCGTTGTGCGCGGTCGCCGCGCGCGAAGGCCGGTTCATGCCCCCCGCGACCGATCCGGCGTCGGTGTTGTCGCAGATGAACCACGCCTATCACTTCGACGCCGGGCTGTACGCCGCGTTCCTGCGCACCCGCGCCGAACGCGCCGGGGTCGTTCGGGTCGAAGGCGAAGTGGTCGAAGCCATCAAGGAAGGCGAGCGCGGGAACGTCAGCGCGGTGCGACTGGCTGACGGCAGTGCATTGGCTGCCGATTTGTTCGTCGATTGCTCGGGCTTTCGTGGCCTGCTGATCGAAGGCGCGATGCAGGCGGGCTATGAAGACTGGACCCGCTGGCTGGCGTGCGACCGCGCGGTTGCGGTTCCCTGCGCCACCGGCGGCGACGGCCTGACGCCCTTTACGCGATCGACCGCGCGACCGGCGGGCTGGCAGTGGCGGATCCCGCTCCAGCACCGCACCGGCAACGGCTATGTCTATTCGAGCGCCTATCTGTCGGATGACGAGGCGACCGCAACCTTGCTCGCCCATCTCGACGGCCCCGCGCTGGCCGATCCGCGGCTGCTGCGCTTCACCGCGGGGCGGCGGCGGCGGCAGTGGATCGGGAATGTCGTCGCGCTGGGGCTCGCCGGGGGCTTTGCCGAACCGCTCGAATCGACGTCGATCCACATGGTCCAGAGCGGCATCTCGCGATTGCTCGCGCTATTCCCCGATCGCGAATTTTCGGGAGTCGAGGCGGCGACCTTCAATCGCCAGGCCGATGTTCAATATGATCAGGTCCGCGACTTTCTGGCGCTGCACTATCACCTCACCCGCCGCGACGATTCGCCCTTCTGGCGCGATGCCGCGGCGCGCGCGATCCCCGATACGCTGGCGGAGAAGATCGCCTTGTGGAAGCGCGCCGGTCGCGTGTTTCGCCGCGACGACGATCTGTTCGCCGAGGATAGCTGGGTTGCGGTGCTGCTCGGACAGGGGCTGGTGCCCGGTGGATGGGATCGGATGGCCGATCTTGCCGATCCCGCGATGGTCGAGCAGCGTTTCGCTCGGCTGCGCTCGCTGTTCGCCGACGCGGCAAGCCGCATGCCGCGCCATGCCGACTATATCGCGCGGGTAGCGCCTGGCCGGCGGCACGCAGCGTGACGCAGCGCATCGTGGTGTTGGGCGGCGGCACCGCCGGCTGGATGGCCGCGGCCACCGCGGCGCGGCTGCTGGGGCCCGCGGGCTGGACGGTGACCCTGGTCGAATCGGACGCGATACCCACCGTCGGCGTCGGCGAAGCGACGATCCCGCCGATCCGCACCTTCCACGCGATGCTGGGGGTCGACGAGGCCGATTTCCTGCGTGCGACGGGGGGCAGCTGGAAGCTCGGGATCCGGTTCGAAGGCTGGTCGGGGCAGGGCAGTTCGTACCTCCACGCCTTCGGACGTCCTGGCACCGATGTCGGCGGGCTGCCCTTCCACGCGCAATGGCTCCGCGCGCGCGCCGCGGGCCAGGCCGAAGCGCTCGAGCGTTACTGGCTCGAGGCGCGTGCGGCCGAGGAAGGGCGGTTCGCGCACCCGCTCGACAATGGCGATTCGCCGCTGTCGCGCATTACCTACGCCTATCATTTCGACGCCGGGCGCTATGCGACGTTTCTGCGCCGGCATGCCGAAGCGATGGGCGCGTCGCGCGTCGAAGGCACCGTCGAGGGCGTCGAGCGCGGCGCTGCCGGGATCGCGGCGCTGGTGCTGGCCGATGGCCGGCGGATCGAGGGCGATCTGTTCCTCGATTGCTCGGGCTTCGCGTCGTTGCTGCTGGGCGAGGCGCTCGGGGTCGGCTGGGTCGATTGGTCGCACTGGTTGCCGTGCGATCGCGCGGTCGCGGTGGCGTCGTCAGCCGATGCAGCGCCGCTGCCGCTGACTCGATCGATCGCGCACGCGGCGGGCTGGCAGTGGCGGATCCCGCTGCGGCACCGCACGGGAAACGGGCGGGTCTTTTGCTCGGCGTATCTCAGCGAGGATCAGGCGACCGCCGAGTTGCTGGCGTCGCTCGAGACGCCGCCGATCGCCGAGCCGCGGGTGCTGCGCTTCTCGACCGGGCATCGGCAGGCGTTCTGGGCGCAGAATTGCGTCGCCCTCGGGCTTGCGTCGGGGTTCATGGAGCCGCTCGAATCGACGAGCATCCATCTGGTGCAGGCGGGGCTGCAACATCTGCTGCAACATCTGCCTGGGGCAGCGGCGGGGCCGGACGCGGTGGCCGCGGCGCGCGCGCGCTACAACCGGGTGATGACCACCGAATTCGAACGGATCCGCGACTTCCTGGTCGCGCATTATTACCTCAACCAACGGCCCGAGCGCTTCTGGCAGGATCGCCGCGCGCAAACCCCGCCGCCCGGGCTCGCCGAAAAGCTTGCGCTGTTCGCAGGCGGCGGGCGGCTGTTCCGCGAGGATGACGAGCTGTTCAACGCCTGGAGTTGGCTCGCCTTGCTGACTGGGCAAGGCGCCCCCGCGCTTGGGCATGATCCGGTATGCGACGCCTGGCCGCTGGCGCGCGTTGCCGATCGGCTCGCACGGATCGAGGCGGTGGTGACCGCGTCGCTCGATCATATGCCCCCCCATGCCGAGGCATTGGCGCGGCTTGAATCGCTGCCGACCGACGCCGCGCTCGCAGCATGCTGAGCGGGCGAGCGATGCGCGCGTGCCAATCCGGTGCGTCGGCCGGGGTTGTCCGGCCCCATCGTGCTGTTACCTAGGAAGCCATGATCTCCTCTTTGTCACCGCTTCGGCCCGCCGACGAACGCGCCGCTGTCGATGCCGCAACCTTCGCCGCCGACGTCGCACCGCTCGCGCAACCGCTGGTGCTGCGCGGTCAGGTCGCCGCATGGCCCGCCGTCGCGGCGGCCAAGGCAGGCGACAACGCGATAGCCGACTATCTGGGGGGGCTTGAGGCCGGTGCCGCGCATCCGCTCGAGGTGCTGGTGTCGCCGCCCGAATTTGGCGGGCGGTTTTTCTATCGCGGCGACAATCTAGAAGGCTTCAACTTCAACCGCGAGCGCGCGCCGCTCAAGCTGTTGCTCAGCGAGCTGCTGCGGCTGGCGGCGTTGCCCGCAGGCGAGGCGCACTCGCTCTATGCCAACGCCGCGACAGCGCCCGAGCATCTGCCCGGATGGTCGGCGGGCAATCCGATCGATCTCGACCTTGGCGGCGCGGTGCCGCGGCTGTGGATCGGCAATGCCAGCCGCACCGCGACCCATTATGACGGCTCGACCAACCTTGCGTGCGTCGTGGCGGGGCGGCGGCGGTTCATCCTCTTTCCGCCCGAGCAGGTGGGCAATCTGTATCTGGGACCGCTCGACCGGACGCTGGCGGGTCCGCCTTCGTCGATGGTCGATCCTACCCAGCCCGATTTCGACCGCTACCCGCGCTTCGCCGAAGCGCTCGCCCACGCGGTCGTCGCTGACCTTGGGCCGGGCGATGCGATATTCGTCCCCGCGACCTGGTGGCACCATGTGCAGGCGTTCGATACGCTCAACGTCCTGTGCAATTATTGGTGGGATTTTGACCCCGCCAACTCGGCATTCCACGCGTTGGTCCATGCGATGATGGCGGTGCGCGATCGGCCGCAGTTCGAAAAGGAAGGCTGGCGCGCCTGGTTCGATCACTATGTCTTCAGCCCCTCGGCCGGCACCGCGGGCGATCATCTGCCCGCAAGCGCACGCGGGGTGCTTGCACCGGCGTCCGCCCAGCGTACCGAACGCATGCGCCAATATCTGTTGCGCGTGCTCGGTGGCAAATAAGCGGCGGTTGGGTGCCTAGGCCGGGCAGGAGCCCGATCGCGGACGGCTTGGCAACCGGCCTTACCCGACCCGCCGCATCATTCCTGCCAAAGCGTAACCGCCGAATTGCCCGTACTGCCGAAACCTTCGGTCGCCAGCACCTGATAGTGCATCGTGCCGAGCTGCATCCCCGCCTTGCGCCACGCCGCGACATGGTTGGCGAAGGTGATTTTCCGATCTTCGCCGAACGTCTGGCGCTGGGTCCGTACGCTCCAATATTGGTAGAAGGTCTGGGTGCCGCGGATCGATGGCTGCTCGACGCGCTGGGTGCGGTAAATGGTGTAGGTGCCGCCATCGCTGCGCACGGTGCCCAGCGGTTTCGCATCGTCGCCGGGCGGGGTGAAATTCGAACCCCAATCCTCGACGATATAATATTCGATCAGCGGATCGGTCGACCACCCGTAAAGCGTCTGATAGCTGTTGGTGCCCGCTTCGAACTGGTTGACCTTGTACCCGATCGTCCGCGTCTGCGATCCCACCCGCCAGCCTTTGCCGGCAACCAGATTTTCCCTGGTACCCAGGCGATAGTCGGTCGTGTAGCCGCCGCGCTGCCCCAGCGTCATGCAGGCATCACCGCTGCTTTTCCAGAAGGTGAAGAAATAGCCGTCGTGCATGCCGGTCTGGTTGGAGCAAAGCTGGCGGGTCGCCGGATCGGGCTGATGCGCGGCCGGAAGAAGGAGCGCGACGAGCGCAAGCGCGATTGGTTCGAAATATTTCATGACCGAGGGTATGCCGACCGACGATCCCAACTTCCACTGAAATTGTCGGAGGCGCGACTGGGTCGTCGAACGCTCGCTCGGCTGAAAGTTGCCGAATTGGCGCGCCGCGGCAATTCCGATGCGGCTGGCCTTCGGCATCGACCGCGCTACGATGCGGTCGGGCGACGCCGACCGGCCTTCGAGCATCGCGACGTGACGCCGGGTGCCGATCGCGCGCCGAACCCTGTTTGCTGACGGAGCATCTATGAGCCTCGACCGCCGCACCTTTTTCGCTGCCACCGCCGGATTCTCGCTGCTGCCCGGCCTTGCCACCGGCCAGGATGCCGCCCGAGAGAAGCGGCTGCGCGAAGATTGGGCATGGTGGGCGCGCTATGCCGACGACAATGCAAGGCTGCGATCCGCCGGGGAACCCGTCGGGGTGGTCTTCATGGGCGATTCGATCACCGAAGGCTGGCGCGACAAGCGTCCCGAATTTTTCCGCGAGGGGCGGGTGGGGCGTGGCATTAGTGGCCAGACGACCTCGCAGATGGTGCTTCGCATGATGCCCGACGTGATCGCGCTGCGTCCGCGCGCGGTGCACATCATGGCGGGGACCAACGATGTCGCCGGCAATACCGGGCCAATGACGCGCGCGCAGACGTACGATAATCTGATGGCGATGGCGCAGCTGGCGAAAGCGAACGGGATCGCGGTGCTGCTGGCGTCGGTTCCCCCCGCCGCTGGCTTCCCCTGGCGGCCGGGCCTTCCAACGATCGAGCCGATCGCCGAGATCAACGCCTGGATACGCGCCTATGCCGCGCGCATCGGCGCGACCCATGTCGATTATACCTCGGCGCTCGGCGACGGGCGGGGTGGCATGCGCAAGGGGCTGGCGCTCGACGGTGTTCACCCCGAAGCAGCGGGGTATGCCGCGATGGAGAAGGTGATCGAGCCTATCCTGCTGGGGATGAAGCTGTGACCTTCGACCGGCGCATGGTGGTGGCGGGCATGGCGGGGCTGGCCGGATCGCTCGCCTTCCCACGAATCGGTCAAGCCACGCCGGTATCGCGCGGCGTGGTGGCTCGCCACGGCCGGCTGCAGGTGCGCGGCAACCATATTGTCGGCGATCATGGCCGCCCGGTCACGCTGCGCGGCATGTCGCTGTTCTGGAGTCAGTGGCAGGGCCAATATTACAACGCCGACGCCGTCCGCTGGTTGTGCAGCGATTGGAAGATCGACGTTGTCCGCGCGGCGATGGGGGTCGACTCGGGCGGGTATCTGGCCAATCCCGCGGCCGAGCTGGCCAAGGTCGAAGCGGTAATCGACGCCGCCGTCGCCAACGATATCTACGTCATCGTCGACTGGCACGCGCACCAGCCCTATCCCGAGCAGGCCGCAGCATTCTTCGCGCGGATCGCGGGCAAGTACGGCGCGCTGCCGAACCTGATATACGAGCCGTATAACGAGCCGTTGGTCGAACATGGCTGGGCCGACGTGCTCAAACCGTATCACGCTGCCGTGCTGACCGCGATCCGGCGCGTCGATCGGCGCAATCTGGTGGTCGCCGGCACGCGCAGCTGGTCGCAGGATGTCGACGAGGCGGCGGCCGATCCGCTGGCCGATCCCAACCTTGCCTATACACTCCATTTCTATGCCGCCACGCATAAGCAGGCGCTGCAGGACAAGGCCGCCGCGGCGATGGCAAAGGGGGCGGCGCTGTTCGTCACCGAATATGGCACGACCCGCGCCGACGGCGATGGCGTGATCGACGCGACCCAAACCGGCATCTGGTGGGACTTTTTGGAGCAGCACCATATCGGCTACGTCAACTGGTCGGTGGCGGACAAAGCCGAGCTGTCGGCGGCATTGAAACCGGGTGCCGATCCCCGCGGCAAATGGGGGGAGGCGATGCTGACATCGTCGGGTAAGCTGGTCCGCAAGCGCCTGCGCACGATGGCGTGAACGCGCGGGACGATGGGGGACCGGGGGGGATTACCGCAACTGGTTACGCTCGGCCCCGCATCACCACGGCCGAATACCCTCCCAATATGCCGCCGCTATAATCCCCTGTTGCCACCAGCACCGCGCCATCCACGGCAAATGCCACCGCGCGGTCGGACAGGTTGAACGCACAGCGCAAGGTTGCGCCGCCCGGATGCGCGCGCTCCAGCACCAGCACCGCCTTGTCCGCCGAGACGACGCGCGAGGAACCTGATCGCAGCGCGGGTTCCGCGCGGCGCAGTGCGATGAGCCGCCTGGTCCAGTGCAGCAGCGAATCGCCATCGGCCTCCTGCTGGTCCACCGCCAACGCGCCATGATCGGCCCCATGGGGCAGCCAGGGATCGATCGAACCGAAGCCGCGATCCTTGGCATCGCCTTGCCAGGGCATCGGCGTACGCACGCCGTCGCGCGACAGCGTTATCGGCCAGTTGGCGATCGCTTCGGGATCGACCAGCCGGTCGAAGGGTATCTCCACTTGTCCCAGCCCCAATTCTTCGCCCTGGTACAGGATCGCATTGCCGCGCAGGCTCAGCAGCAGCAGCATCTTCATCCGCGCGAACGCTCGCGCATGCGCGGGGGCCGTCCACCGCGAGACCGCGCGCGGCGCATCGTGATTCTCGAACGCCCAGCTCGGCCAACCATGATCGGGCGCATCGGGCCAAACCGAAAGCGCATCCACCACCAGCGCGGGCGTCAGCGCTTCGGCATAGAGGAAGTTGAAGCCATAGGCGCTGTCGAGCCGCGCCGCGCCTTGCGTATACAACGCCATTTCCTGCGCCCAGTGATCGCCGCCGACTTCGGCCATCGAGAATGTGGCGCCATAGGATCGCATCTCGGCCGCCAGCCGTTCGATGAAGACGGGAATATCGGGATGCGACTGGTTGTGGATCTTGTCCTGGAAATCGAACGAACGCCGGCGCGCGCGGTTGGTCGGCGGTAGCGGCGGATTATCCCTCAGCAAAGGATCGTGCATCGCGAAATTGAGCGCATCGAAGCGAAAGCCATCGACGCCGCGCTCGAGCCAGAACCGCGCCGCGCCCAGCATCGCTTCCTGCACCTGCGGATGATGGAGGTTCAGATCGGGCTGTTCGACCAGGAAATTGTGCAGATAATATTGCGTGCGCCGCGCATCCCACTGCCATGCCGGGCCACCGAATACCGATTGCCAGTTCGATGGCGGCGATCCATCGGGCTTGGGATCGGCCCAGACATACCAGTCGGCCTTTGCGTTGTCGCGGCTGGAGCGGCTTTCGACGAACCAGGGATGTCGGTCCGACGAATGCGAATAGACCTGATCGATCAGCACTTTCAGCCCGAGCCGATGCGCCTTGGCCACCAGGGCGTCGAAATCGGCAATCGTCCCGAATACCGGGTCGACCCCGCAGAAATCGGCGACGTCATAGCCCGAATCGCGCATCGGCGAAGTGAAGAAGGGCGACAGCCAGATCGCATCGACACCCAGGCTGGCCACATGGTCGAGCCGCTGGGTGATGCCGGGCAGGTCGCCGACGCCGTCGCCATTGGCATCGGCAAAGCTGCGGGGATAAATCTGATAGATCACCGCCCCCTTCCACCAAGGCTCGGCGTTGGCGAGCAGCGATCTTGGCGCAGTGCTCACCGCGACTCCTTTGCCGCGCAGACAATCGTCGAGAATGGCGCGATCGTCACTGCGACCGATCCGGGTGCCGTAGCCGTCGTCGGACAGCCGGTGCCGTACAGCGCAGTAAAATCGGTCGAGCGCGTCTCGACCTCGATATTGGCGGCAATTGGCGCGGCGGAGGTGTTGAACGCGATCACCACCTCGGCATCGCTTGCCGGGTCGAAGCGGCTGACGGCGAACAGCCCCGGTACACCTTCGCCCGAAGCATCGTGATACGCACGCGTCACCTGCCGCCCGCGCGTCAGCGCCGGGGTCGCGACGCGCAGCTTCGACAAGGTGGCGATGGTCTGGAACAGCGGATGATCGGTGCGGAAATGATCCTCGCGATGCGTCCGCGCGGTGCCGACCAGCTTTTCTTCCAGATAGGTCGCGGCGCTTGATGCGAACATCGTCTGGCGCGAATCCTGATCATTGCCCTTGCCCGCAAAACCCTGTTCGTCGCCGTAATAGATCGTGGGGACGCCGCGCAGCGTCAGCAGCATCTCGTGCCCCAGCCGAGTCCGCGCGAGCAACTCGGCGTCGTCGGCTTGCGGATTGGCTCTGGTCACGAACATCGCGAAGCGCCCCTGATCGTGGTTGCCGATGAAGGTCGGCAATTGCAGCGCGGCGGGCTCGCCCCCGGCATACATCGCATCGCCCCAGAATAATTTGGCGAGCGCGGCGGTCGGCTTGCCCTCCGCCACGGTCTGCTGAACCGCTGTCGCAAACGCGAAATCCAGCACACTCGGCAATTTGTCGACGACGGTGTGACGCTGCAACAAGCCGATTTCCAGCTCGCTCCACGCCGCTTCGCCGAAGATATGGAAATTGGGAATGCCCTTCGCCTTCGCGCGGTCGAGCATCGCCGGGGTGAACTTGGTCCAGAATTCGGGGTTCACATGCCGCGCGGTATCGATGCGAAAGCCATCGACGCCGAACCGGTCGATCCAGTCGCCATAAATGTTGATCATGCCCTGCGCCACGCGCGGGCTCTCGGTCATCAGATCGTCCAGCCCGACGAAATCGCCCATCGTCGAGCTTTCGTTGGAGAACATTGTGTTGCCGCGGTTATGATAGTGGATCGGCTCGTTCAGCCATGCCGGAACCTTGATCGCACGTTCCTGGGGCTTTATTTTCACGCCATACGCGTAATTCGGGTCGGTCAGCCGCGCGAAATTCTGCGTCGTCATCACCCGATCGCCGGCAAAGCCCCGATTGATCGGCTCGCCCTTCGGCCCGCCGCGCGTGGCATAGGGATAATCGGCCCGGCTGCGATAGGCGCAGGTCGCCTTGCCCTCGCATTCGGCGAAATAGAACACATCGGCGGTGTGGTTGGCGATGATGTCCATATACACCTTCATGCCGCGCGCATGCGCCGCCGCCACCAGCGCGGTGAAATCGGTATCGGCCCCCAGATGCGGATCGACCGTGGTGAAATCGGTGATCCAATAGCCGTGATATCCCGCCGATTCCTCGCCCTTGCCGCCCTGCATCGGCTTGTTCTTGAACACCGGTGTCAGCCAGATCGCGGTCATTCCCAGCGACTGGATATAGTCGAGCCGGTCGATCAGCCCCTTGATGTCGCCGCCATGGAAAAAGCCCTTATGCGTCGGGTCGAACCCATGCGCGAACCGGTCGCCCGCGATCCCGCCGCGATCGTTGCGCCGATCGCCATTGGCGAAGCGATCGGGCAGCACGAAATAGATCACTTCGTCCTGCGGCAACCGCTGTCTCAATTCGAGCGGCGGCGCGGTTTGTTGCGCGGCGACCGGCGGGGCGGCGATGATGGCTATCGCCATCGCGGTGGCTAGCGTGCGGATCATGCATTCACTCCTTGCTGCGCAGGGTTGCCGGCAAGCTGCGCCAGCAGATCGGCATGGGCAGGCATCGCCGCGCCGGTGCGCGCCGCGACGTCGGCCACGCCATCGAGAAAGGCCTTGAGATCGGCGCTCGGCACCGCATCGGCGAGCGGATGCCAGGCATCGGGCATCACTTCCTGGCCGATCAGCACCTGCGTCCAGCCCGGTTCGGCGAACAACTCGCCCTCGCGCCGCGACAGTCGCGCTGAAGATCGCCACAGCGCCAATTTGCGGTCGAGCTCGGGTGGTAATTTCCGCGTCCGCGCCGCGTCCCAGAACGGCTCGCCGATGCGCGCATTGGCGTGGTAATGGAGGACGAGAAAGTCGCGGATGAAATGAAGCTCTAGCCGCGACTCGTTGTTATATTCGGCGCGGTCGGCATCGCTGATCCGGCCGGCCGGCAGAAACCCCAGGATGCGCGCGATCGCGGTCTGGATCAGGTGGATGCTGGTCGATTCGAGCGGTTCCAGAAACCCGCTGGCCAGCCCCACCGCCACGCAGTTTCGCACCCAGGCTTGCTCGCGCCGGCCCGCGGTGAATCGCAGCGGACGCGGCTCCGCCAGCGCCTCGCCATCGAGATTCGCGAGCAGCGTCGCCGCCGCCTCGTCGTCCGAAATATGCTTGCTGTCGTACACATACCCGTTGCCGGTGCGGTGCTGCAACGGGATGCGCCATTGCCATCCCGCCTTTTGCGCGGTCGCGCGCGTATAGGGTATTGGCACCGCAACCCGCGCCGAGGGCACCGCCAGCGCGCGGTCGCAGGGCAGCCAATCGCTCCAGTCCTCATAGCCCGCACCCAGCGCGCCGCCGATCAACAGCGCACCAAAGCCCGTGCAGTCGATGAACAGATCCCCCGCGACCCGCCGGTCGCCCTCGATCAACAGCGCCGAAATGTCGCCGCCATCGTCGCGCTCGACCGACAGGATCCGCCCCTCCTGCCGGATCACCCCGCGCGCCTCGGCGTAACGCCGCAGGAACGCCGCATACAGCCCGGCATCGAAGTGGAAGGCATAGGGCATTGGCGGCACCGGTCCCCGGGCCTCGAACCGCGCAAACCCGCCGCGCAACGCCGCGACATTGTTGAGCGAATAGTCGCCGAAATCCGCCGCAAACCCCTGGGATCGCGCGCGCAACCAGTAATGGTGGAAACCCAGCAGCCCCAGCGGGCGCCCCGTATCGCCAAAGCCGTGCAGATAGGAATGGCCGGGCTGCACCCAGTCGCGAAATTCGATCCCGAGCTTGATCGTTCCCTGCGTGGCGCGCAGAAACGCATCCTCGTCGATGCCCAAATGCTTGTTGAACAACGATATCTGCGGGATCGTCGCTTCCCCGACACCCACCGTGCCGATCGCCTCGGATTCGACGAGCACGATCCGCCAGCCCGGCGCCAGGAAGCGCGCGAACGCCGCCGCTGCCATCCATCCCGCGGTGCCGCCCCCCGCGATTACGATGGTCCGGTCGTCGCGCATATATGCGTCCCCATTTGCGAGCCCGCGCCTCGCTCGCTGGGGTTCCCAGGAAGCGAGGCGAGGGGCCCGTTACCTCAGAACCGCACCGTCGCACCCGCCAGGAAACGACGGCCATATTGTTGGAAATCAACAATTGCCCGCTCGTCGCGCGGATCGACCGTGACGAAGGGTTCGTCGGTCAGGTTCTGGCCTTGCACGAACAGCGACACGCCCTCGAGCGCCGATCCCGCCTGGAAATCATAGCCGATCTGCGCGTCGATGATCATTTCATCGAGCGCACGACGGCGCACCCGATTGGCGCCAAAGCCCGACAATTCGCCGATGAAGGTCGAGCGATAGCGCACCGAGCCCCGCGCGTTGAAGCCCCACTTCTCGAAAAAGGCGGTGCCGTTCGCTACCCAGCGCGAATAGCCCGGAATGTCCTCCGAGGGCGCACCCGGCGTCGGCTGGATCTGCGTTTCGGTATAGCTCAGGCCACCGGTAACGCCGAACCCGTCGAGCGCCCCGGCAAGCTCGCCAAAGGGCAGCGTTCCTGCAAGCTCGACCCCATAGATAGTGCCGCCCTCGCCGTTGATCGGCTGGTTCAGGAGGCCGATATTGGTGGCGGGCTGCACCCCGATGGGCTTGGGATAGGAGGTGAAGTCGAACTCTTGTTCCAGATTGTACACGAAGCTTTGCAGGTCCTTGTAAAAGCCCTGCAACGCGATGTAGCCGCGCGTCCCGAAGTACTTCTCGATCGTGGCGTCATAGGAATTCGAACGGATCGGCCGCAACTGCGGATTGCCGCCACTGCCTTGATAGATGCCGCCGGGGACACCGGTGTTGATCCCGTAATTGATCGCGACGCGCATGTCGTCGAGCCGCGCGCGCTGCATCTGGCGCGCCGCCGCAACGCGGAACACCCAGTCGCTGGGCAGCCGCAACGACAGGTTCACGCTCGGCAGCACATCGATATAGTCGTCGCCCGCCACGGTCGGCTGGAGCGCGCCGCCCGCCGCGACGAGTCCCGACGATTTCTGCACCGTCGAGACGAACTGCACGCCGAAATTGCCCGTCAGCACCGCGGTGCCGACCTCCTGATCGACATTGGCCTGCAGATACGCTGCCATGACGTCTTCGTTGATCTGGAACGCCTTGGCAGGCACGTCGAGGCTGGTATTCCGGATGAGGTCGTAAACGCCGCCCTCCAGCAGCTCGGCGGGGTTGTAGCTGAGCATCGGCCCCAGCCCCAGATAGCTTAGATTGGTCGATCCCAGCAGATATTCGCTCGGGATCTGCTGCTGGAACGCGCCGCCTCTCAGCACCAGCAATGATTCGTCGGGCGTCAGTGCTTTTTCGCGCCGCGTATAGTTCAGGCCGAACTGGATCGACCGCAGGAAGCCCTCCAGCTCTTTCTCGACTTCGCCGCGATATTGCTGGATTTCGTCGCGAACCTGGCGATCGTTGAAATATCCAGCCTGGACATTCGCTCCGCCCCAGCCGCGCGGATCGGTCAGCAGGATCAGATTGGGGTCCGAATAATTCAGCGTCGGGCTGAACACCGTGCCGCTGGTACCGCTTTGGAAACCGATCGTATCGGACGCCCCGGTATCGAGACCATAGCCGGTCCCGGCGTAGCTTTCGATGATCGTCTCGCTGCGATCGGTCTTCGAATAGCTGATGTCGACGAAGAGGTTCCAGCCGTCATCGCCTTCGTATTTCTGGTTGAGGCCGAAGGAGTAGAGCTTGGCCTTGCGCTCGAAGGAATCGTTGCGGACCACGCCTTCGACATTGGTGAAGGTGCCGCCCGTCACGAAGTTGTTGTCGACGACCGGGTTCAGCAACTGCGGTCGGGTCGCTTGCGGGCCATCGCCGTCGAACGCCAGCGGCAGTTCGATACCCCGCTTGATCTGCGGATCGTCGAAATCCGAGAAGAATCCGTCGAGCGTGATCGTATAGTTCGGCGCAGGCTGCCATTGCAGCGTCCCCTGCAGCCCCAGCCGCTTCAGGTTGGTCGACGTGACATAGCTCTTCGATCCGCCGATCACCCCGGCATCGGGGTTCGCCGGACCCGCGCCCGCATAGCCCCAGGCGTTGAATTCCTGAATCTGGTACGGTTCGTCGAGATAGTTGGCCGATAGCGCGATGCCGATCGTATCGTTGGCGAACTGATCGACATAGGTGCCGAACACGCGGTAGCCATATTCCTTCGATCCGGCATTGAGCTTGCCAAGATCGGTGTAGGTGCCGCGGCCGCCGATCGCGAGCGTACGCTTGCCATATTCGAGCGGGCGGATGGTGCGCAGGTCGACCGTGCCCGAAAGGCCCTGGCCGATCAGGTTCGATTGTGCGGTCTTGTAGACCAGCACCTGGTTGACGACCTCGGACGGATATTGGTCATATTCGACCGCGCGATTATCGCCGGTGGACGTCTGCTCGCGACCATTGAGTAGCGTCGTCGAGAAATCGGGCGCGAAACCGCGGATCGATATCGCGTTCGAGCGGCCCGACACACGCTGCGACGTCAGGCCCGGGAGGCGTGCGATCGATTCCGCGATCGACGCGTCGGGCAGGCGACCAATATCCTCCGCCGAGATCGATTCGACGACCAGATCGCGTTCTTTCTTCGCGGCAACGGCGTTCTCAAGGCTCTGGCGAAACCCCGTTACGACGATCTCTTCGGATTCGGCCTCGGCGGGCGGCGTTTCCTGCACGTCCTGTGCGATCGCCGGCGTGGCAAACGCGATCATGGAAAGCGCTATGGTGGTGGTGCTGACGCCGGACAAAGGCGCGCGACAGATCGATGATTTCATTCGGTCTCTCCCCTATCTGTGACCCGCTTGTTCCCGCGGCTTGTTCTATTGTTCGCTGCGCCGCCTTTGACGAACGCGGCACGTAAGGGTGGGGATAGGTCGAGTTGCGGGATGTCGAACAGATGGCATACGTATGTCATCGTGCGATCCGCGTGACCGGTGGATCCGCGCGAGGATGCCGCCATGCGCGCAGCATCGCTTTACGCACGCGCGCCGATCGCTTAGCTTGCAAGGCCATAGGCTATGCAGGCCGAACATCCGGGAGAGGAACAGCTTGGTGGCCCGATCGGCGTCACAGCGCCCCACGTCGTTCGACATCGCCTATCGCGCAGGCGTGTCGCAACCGACGGTATCGCGTGCGCTGCGTGGCAGCCCGTCGGTCAGCGCCGCTACCCGCGCTCGGATCGAAGCAATTGCCCGGGAGCTGAATTATGCGGTCGACAAGAACGCATCGAACCTGCGCAGCCAGCAGTCCCATACGATCGCGCTGTTGTTTTTCGAGGATGTGACCGCCGACGGTTCGCTGATCAATCCCTTCTTCCTGTCGATGCTGGGCGCGATCACCCGCGGCGCAGGGAAGGCGGGCTATGATCTTCTGATCTCGTTTCAGCATCATGCGGGTGACTGCCCGAAAAGCTACGAGGACAGTCGCAAGGCCGATGGCATCATCCTGCTCGGCTATGGTGATTACCAACAATATCGGCCCCGGCTCGAACAACTTTACGCGCAAGGGACGCATTTCGTCCGCTGGGGATCGCCCGAACACGGCGATCGCGGCACGACAATCGGGTGCGACAATCGCGCGGGCGGGCGCGTGGCGACCGAGCATCTGTTGCACCAAGGGCGTCGCAGGATCGGGTTTCTCGGCGCATGCGACAACCATTCTCCCGAATTTCGCGAACGCTGGCTGGGCTATTGCGATGCACATCATGCCGCCGGGATCGAACCCGATCCAGCGTTGCAGGTCGATGCGATAACCTTGGAAGCGGCGGGGCATCGCGCGGTCCACACGTTGACCGCGCGCGGCGGTGCATTTGACGCGATCTTCGCCGCCAGCGACCTGATCGCGATCGGCGCGATGCACGCGCTGCAGGAATGCGGCAAACAGATACCGAACGACATCGCGGTCGTAGGCTATGACGATATCCCCGCCGCGCATCAGGCAAGCCCGCCACTGACGACGGTGCAGCAGGATGCGCAACTCGCCGGCGATGCGCTGGTAAATGCGCTGCTCGCACGGCTCGAACAACGCGAGCCGGTTAGCTGCTTGTTGCCCGTATCGCTCAAAATCCGGGCCAGCAGTGTCGCGCATACGACTGTATAAGGGTCTGTATCTCCTCCCGCTCAGCGTCGCGAAGGATGAACTCGGCGAGTACGGCGCGCGTAGAGAAGAGGGACAGCGATGACCGAGCAAGGCGGCAAGCCGCAACAGGGCTTTTGGGGGCTTTGGTCGATCTCGTTCGGTTTTCTGGGGGTTCAGATCGGCTTTGCGCTGCAAAATGCCAACGCCAGCCGGATATTCCAGGCGCTCGGCACGCCGATCGAAAATCTTGCGCTGATGTGGATGGCAGCACCGCTGACCGGCCTGCTCGTGCAGCCGATCGTCGGGCATTATAGCGATCGAACCTGGACCCGCCTCGGCCGCCGTCGCCCCTATTTTCTCGTCGGTGCCATACTCTGCACCGTCGCGTTGCTGTTCATGCCCAATTCGCCCGCGATCTGGGCAGCCGCGGTCACCTTGTGGATATTGGACGCCTCGCTCAACGTCACGATGGAGCCCTTCCGCGCCTTTGTCGGCGATATGCTGCGGCGCGCGCAGCGGCCCGCGGGTTACGCCTTCCAGACCGCGTTCATTGGCGTGGGCGCAGTGATTGCGAGCCTGGCGCCGTATGTGCTGACCGAGCTCGGCGTGCCCAATGTCGCGCCCGAGGGGCAAATCCCCGATACGGTGCGGTTCAGCTTCTATATCGGTGCCGCCGCATTGCTGCTGGCGGTATTGTGGACGGTGTTCGGCACGCGCGAATATAGCCCCGAACAACAGGCGCTGTACGCTGTCGCCGATGGCGAGCTACCGCCCCCGCCGCATCACGTTCCCACCGCAACCCCCGCAACCGGACCCTATTGGCTGGTGGGCGGGTTGCTCGCGGCGCTCGCGGCCTTCGCGCTGTCGCTCAAGTCCGAGGCGTATCTGGTATCGATCGGCCTGGTGGTATTTGGCATCGCGCAGATCGTCTCGCGCCGGTTGATTGCTGCCGGGCGTGGCGACAATCTGCTCAGCCACGTCGTCAACGATCTGGCGACGATGCCCGAGACGATGCGCCGCCTCGCGCTTGTCCAGTTCTTCACCTGGGGGGCGTTGTTCATCCTGTGGATCTATTCGGTGCCGGTGGTCGCGCAAAATGCGTTTGGCACCGATGACCCCGCTTCTGCAGCCTATAATCAGGCGGGCAATTGGGTGGGGGTGCTATTCGCGATCTATTCGGGGGTTGCGGCGATTTGCGCCTTTGCACTGCCGCTGCTGTCAAAGGCTCTGGGTCCGGTGCGAACCCATATGATCGCCTTGTCCGCCGGGGCGACCGGGTTTGTCGGCCTGTTCGTCATCCGCGATGCCACGCTGCTGATCGCCGCGATGATCGGCATCGGCATCGCCTGGGCGTCGATCCTGACCATGCCCTATGTCATCCTCGCCAATACGCTGCCGCAGCATAAGCTGGGCGTCTACATGGGGATCTTCAATTTCTTCGTGGTGCTGCCACAATTGATCGTCGCTGCGTTGATGGGCGCATTGATCGACGCGGTGTTCCCGACCGATCCGGGATATACCATGCTCATCGCCGCTGCAGTGATGGCGGTCGCGGTGCTGGCGATGCGGCGCGTGAAGGTTTGATTTCGCTTGTCGAATTCGCGCAGCCGTGGTCCGTCTGGACCTCAGATCTGCGAATAGGGCGTCGGGCTCAGGATCTGGTTGTCGATTCCGGTGGTGATTTCGGGGTCGGTAAGTCCGGGTGTCGTGATCAGGCGGCGCCACGCCGGATCCGCCCCGAAGCTGCTCCAGCTTCGTTCGCGCGCCGCGAAATCCGGGAACGTCAGCAGATAGGTCAGGCTCGGCAGGCGTGAGCCCGTCAGGTCCTGGGCGAAGAAGACCGGCGTCAGGCCGTTGCGGCGAAATATCTCGATCTCGCCGCCGGTGTCGAACATCTCGATCTTGGTCGCGCCCGCCTTGTCGCTATGGCTGAAATACGTCCGCAGTTCGAAGATGCGGGGCTTGTTGGCGCCCGCGGCGGCTGGAACCTCGACGCGCGGAAAATGGGGGAAGGCGCGCATCAGCTTCACGTCGAGCGAGGCGTAAGGCGGCCCTTCGGGCGTGGCGTCGGCAAACGGCTCGGCGGCCTTTGCATAGCCCTGGTCATCGGCCAGCTTGCCGGGCAGCTCCACGAAGTCGGCGATCGAGGGATAGGGGACGAGGACATGGACGCTCGGGCTTCCCGGGCCGATGGCCACCGTGAACGCACCGATGGGGCCACAACCCACGCGGCGCGCCGCCGGGATGAAGGCATCGCGAAGATAGGCGTCGAGGCGCGCCTTCATCCCGCCGTGAACCAGGCGGTAGGTCCGAAGCTCGTAGACCTCGGGGGTCACCGCCGCGGCGCGGCGCTGCGCCCGGGCGCCGGTGCTCGCGAGCGTTACACCACCGGCGGCAGCCCCTGCGAGCACCGAACGTCGATCAATTGGGTACGCCATCATGTCCTCGCAAAGCCGTTTGTCGCGGTACGAAGCCGATGTCGCGGGCGTCGTCAATCCACAAGGGTTCGACCACCGCGCCGCCTGCTTGAGATGCGGCAGGGCGCTCGGCGGTTGAAAACCAATCGATTGGCTGCGATCTGCCGACAACAGTGCACGACGCCCGCGCGCGGGAAGATCGGGAGAGGTCGATGTTCAAGCTCAAGCGATCCGTTATGGCCTGCCTCCTCCTCGTAGCGGGCGGCATGGCGGCGGATGCGCAGGTGCCGGCGGCCAACAGGCTGACCGCGGCCGAGCGCGCGGCGGGCTGGACGCTCCTCGTCGACGGTCGCGACCTGTCGGGATGGCGGTCCTTTGCCGGCGGCGACGCGCCGCCGACCTGGCGCGTGCAGGATGGCGCGATCGTGCTGGTCAAGGACGACGGCCAGATGAGCGGGACCGACCTCGTCACCGCCAAAAGCTTCGGCGCGTTCGAACTCACGCTCGATTGGAAGGTGGCGAAAGGCGGCAATAGCGGCGTCCTCTATCTGGCGCGCAACATCCCGCAAACGCGGCAGGTGTATGAAACCGGGCTCGAGATGCAGGTGCTCGACGATGCGGGGCATGCCGATGGCAAGATCCCCTCGCACCGGGCGGGCGCGCTCTACGACATGACCGTGCCGCCCCCCGGCACCGCGCGCCCGGCAGGCAGCTGGAACCGGGCGCGGCTGCTCGTCGAGCCGGGACGCATCCGGCAATGGCTCAACGGCGTGATGACCGCCGATGTCTCCTACGGCGACGATGCCTGGCGGCGGCGCGTGGCGGGCTCGAAATTCGCGAAAATGCCCTATTTCGGCACCTTCGCCAGCGGCGTCATCGCGCTGCAGGATCATGGCGAGCCGGTCGCGTTCAGGAACATCAAGCTGCGCCCGATCGCCGCGAGCGCCGTGGCGGACAAACCGTGAGCCGCGGTCCAGCGACCGCCCCCGCAGACGTCATCATCGTCGGCTCGGGCGCTGCCGGCGGCATGGCGGCGTACAGCCTCACCAAGGCCGGGCTGCGCTGCCTGATGCTCGAGGCGGGGCGCGACTATGACCCGCAGCAGGAGGTCAACATGCTCGCGCCCGAAAGCGACGCGCCGCTCCGGGGCAGCGCGACCCCCGACAAGCCGTTCGGCTATTTCGACGCGACCGTCGACGGCGGCTGGGAGGTCGATGGCGAGCCCTATACCTCGACCGAGGGCAGCGGTTTTCGCTGGTGGCGGCCGCGAATGCTGGGCGGGCGCACCAATCACTGGGGTCGCCACGTGCCGCGCTGGGGTGCCTATGACTTCAAGCCGTTTTCGCGCGACGGGCTCGGCGTCGACTGGCCGATCGGCTATGACGATGTCGCCCCCTACTACGACCGGGTCGAGAAGATGATTGGCGTCAATGGCGGTCCGATCGGCCTCGAGAACCATCCCGATTCGCCCGCCGACTGCCTGATGCCGCCGCCCGCGCCGCGCGTGCCCGAGCTGCTGCTCAAGGCGACCGCCGAGAGCATGGGCATTCCCGTGCGGGCGGCGCATACCGCGGTGCTGACGCGCGACATGCCCGATCCCGTCGCGCCGCGAAGCGCCTGCTTCAACGCGACGCCGTGCAGCCGCGGCTGCACGATCGGCGCGATGTTCCAGACGACGACCTCGTTCCTGCCGATGGCGAAGGCGACGGGGCGGTTGACGGTGGTCACCGACGCGATGGTCGCGCGCGTGCTAACGAACCAGGCGGGCCGGGCCACGGGCGTCGAATATGTCGATCGCAAGACGGGCGTGCGGCATCGGGTCAGCGCGCGCGCCGTGGTGCTGGCGGCGGGCACGGGCGAGACGACACGCTTGCTCCTCAATTCGGGTGAGCCGGGCCGGGGGCTTGCCAATGCGTCGGGCGAGCTCGGCCGCAACCTGACCGACTCCACCGGCGCGTCGTTCAGCGCCTTCATCCCCGGCCTTGCCGACCGGCCGCGCTATAACGAGGACGGCATCGGCGGGCAGCACGTCTACATCCCGTTCTGGCTGTACCAGGAGCAGCAGCGCGGCGAGCTCGACTTCGCGCGCGGCTATCATTTCGAGGTGTGGGGGCGCTTCGGCGTTCCCTCCCCCAACGTCCTGCCGCGGGTGTGGGGCGCGGACCTGAAAAAGGCGGTGCGTAGCGCGTCGGGGGCGACGATCGGGCTGTCGCTGCGCGGCGAGATGATCCCCAATAAGCAGACCTATTGCGAGATCGATCCGGGGGTGAAGGATCGCTTTGGCATCCCGGTGCTGCGCTTCGCCTTCCGCTTCTCGCGCCACGAGGTGAATCAGGTCGCGCATGGCCGCCGCATCGCGCACGCGTTGTTCGAACGCATGAACGGCCGGATCCTCGACGACCCGAGCCTGCCGCCCGAGAAGATCATGGCTGCGGGCGGCGAGATCATCCACGAGCTCGGCACCGCGCGGATGGGCACCGATGCGCGAACGTCGGTGGTCGACAGCTATGGCCGCGCCTGGGACGTCGACAATCTCGTTCTGATGGACGGCGCGATCTTCGCCTCGGGCGCGCACAAGAACCCCACGCTCACCATCCTGGCGCTCGCGCTGCGCGCCTCGGAGCAACTGGCCGCGCGCTTCAAGTCGGGAGCCTTCGCATGACGCCCTCGCGCCGGACGACGCTGCAATGGATGATCGCCGCGGCGGCAACCCCGCTCGCGCGCTGGATGCCCCCCGCCTCCGCTGCGGAGGGGGCGAGTACGCCGTTGCTCGGCCCGATCGCCGACTGGCCGGGCGCGCCGCCGCTTCCTACGACAAAGGGCTATGGTCGCGACCCGACGCTGATGGAGCCCAAGGTCGCTTGGCCGCTGACGCTGACCAGGGCGCAGCGCACGACCATCGACCTGCTCGGCGACATGATCCTTCCCGCAGACGATGTGTCGCCCGGCGCAGGGCAGCTCGGCGTCGGCGCGTTCATCGACGAATGGATCAGCGCGCCCTATCCGACGCAGCAGGGCGATCGCGCGACGGTCCTCGGCGGCCTCGACTGGCTCGACCGACAGAGCATCGCCCAGCACCGGAAGGCTTTCGCGGTGATTGGCGAGCCGATGCGGGGCACAATGCTCGATGCGCTGTGCGCCGCGGCGCCTGCCGGGAAACTAGAAATGCCCGTCAAGTTCATAGATCGGCTGCGCCATCTGTTCGTGCTGGGCTTCTACACCTTGCCCGAGGGAAAGAAGGACATGGGCTATGTCGGCGACCAGCCCACCGAAGGCCCGTATCCCGGCCCGTCGGTGGACGCGCGGACGCACCTTGCTGCGCTGCTGGCGGAGCTGAAGCTCGGCGTGCGCACGACTTGAAGGCTCGCCGCTCGTCGCGCGCCGGGGGCGCGGCAGGAGCGGAATAGACGTCGCGCCGGTTCGAGGGGCGCCGTAAAAGGTGCGTCAGCGGGGTCCACGAAGCCAAATGTTCATCGGCCGATCGCCGTACCGCGGACGATAACAGCTTCAGCCATTCGTCAACTCGGTCCAATGACCATTCCGATCCCGGCGGCAGTTTCTTTGCTAGAAGCGATTGAACCACGGGGGGCGGCCGCCGCGTTCGGCGCAACGGCTTCTGTGGGATCGGTTTCGCCAAGTTCATATATTTGTTCATCCCGTGGGGGTGATTCGTGCAATCCTATGACACCGGTTCGGTGTCACCGTCAGGCAACCGCAACGATCTCATCACTATGCGCGGTGCTACTTCCAGCAGCGGCTCCTCACCGCCAGCACTCCGTAAGCGGGCTGCGTATCGGCCAAGGAAAATATGAGAGGTGAGCTGATCAGCGAAAGCCGTTATCAGGGCGGCATGATCACCCGAGCCTAGTTTCCTTTCTCGTCGAAAGCCCTGTGCGGTATCCGGCAACTTCGTATCGCTCGTAGGTGGCGCGTTCAAAGCCAGCCATTGTCGCGAGCGATGCGACCGGCTTCGATGCGGTTCGATGCCCCGAGCTTGGCTGCTGCCTCCGACAGGTAATTGCGTACCGTCCCCGGTGACAGCGTGAGCGAGCGCCCGATCTGCTTGTTCGAATGGCCTTCCTGCGCCAGCCGCAAGATTGCGCGTTCGCGATCGGAAAGCGGGTCCGACGCGGCGAACGCCGCGGTGGCGGCGAGGTCGGGGTCGATCACGCGGCCGCCCGCCGCGACGCGACGGATCGCGTCGGCCAGTCGATCGGCGGGGCTGTCCTTGAGCAGATAGCCCGACACGCCGGCGTCAATCGCGCGGCGAAGATAGCCCGCGCGGCCGAAGGTCGTCACGATTAGCACCCGCGTGGCCGAGCGTTCCTGCGCCAGCTGCGTCGCCACCTCGATTCCCGTCAGCCCGGGCATCTCGATGTCCGACAGCAGCAAGTGCGGCCCGAGCGATCGTGCCAGGTCGAGCGCCTTCACCCCGTCAGGGGCGCGTCCGACCACCTCGATGTCGGTCTCCAAGGCGAGCAGCGAAGCCAGCGCGCCGAGCACCATCGCCTGATCCTCGGCGATCACGATACGGATCATGCCACAGCCGCCGGCACCGCGGCGGTGACCCGGGTGCCGCTACCACGCGCCTCGACGCGCAGCCGTCCGCCCGCGGCCGAAAGGCGGGCGCGCATGCCGCGCAGGCCCGAACCCTCGCGAAACTGGCCGCCTCGGCCATCGTCGGACACGATCAGCGCGACGGCGGTTCCGTCGTCCTGCAGCGCGATCGTGCAGCTCGTCGCGGCGGCGTGGCGGATCACGTTGGTGATCGACTCGCGCAGCGCCATCGCCAGCACCGCGCTATTGGCGGCGGAGGTCGCAAGCTCCTCGCCGATCACGGTGCAGGCGACGCCCGCGGTCCGCAACGCAGCGCGCGACGCCTCGATCTCGCGCGCCAGGCCGGTGTGGTGCATGTCGGCGACCGTGGCGCGGACCTCGGCCAGCCCGCCGCGCGCAGCCTGGCCCACTTCGTCGATCTCGCGCTTGGCCGCGGCGGGATCGGTATCGGCAAGGCGCGCGGCCAGATCGGATTTGAGCGCGATCAACGTCAGCGTACGCCCCAGCAGGTCGTGCAGATCGCGCGCGATCCGCTCGCGCTCGGCCTCTCGCGCCAGCAGGCGAACTTCCTCCTGCGCGCGAAGCAGCGCGCCGTGCTTCTCGCCAAGCGCGAGCCCCGCCATCTTGCCGTACACGACCATGGCTTCGAACAGCGGCACCATCACCGCGACATACCAGGGCAGGCCCGCGCCGATCACTGCGATGATCGACACCAGCATCAGCCCGGCGACGAGGCGCACTGCATGGCGCGCGGGCCGCAGCTCTGCCGCCGTTGAACACGCATACACCGCAAGCACCGCCCAATTGCCCCCGAACGGGATCATCGCAATCGCCAGCGCCATCATCAGGATCGCCGATGCGATGATCCGGCGGCCCGAAACGCGTGCGGCGTAGATGTAGAGCGCGAGAAACAGCGCCAGCCCGGCGGCGGACGCGACCAGGTCGAGCGTGTTCGGCGGATTGCCAAGCCAAGGCACCCCGAACAGCGGCAGATAGACCAGCCAGATCCATGGGCCACGAACGTCGACCAGGCGCTGGTACCAGCGCTGGCCGCCAACCCCTGGAGTCGCGTTCGGTTGCATATGGGCGATGGTCGCTGGCGGTTGGCCGGCGGTCAAGCCGGGCTTCGCCGCCAGCCACCCACCGCGAACCACGCGGCCGCGGCCGAAATCGCGACCAGTGTGAGCAAGTGCAGCCATATCGCGCCCTGCGGTGGAACGCCGATCGTCGCGAGCGCGAGCTGCCCAAGATGGAACGACGGCGTCGCCCACGCGATCTGTTGCATCCAGCCGGGCAGGATCGTGACCGGCATCCACAGGCCGCCGAGGATAGAGAACCCGAGATACAGCGCGTTCGACGCGGCGATCGCGCCCTTTGAGCCGAGTCGCATCCCGGCCGCGAAGCCCAGTAAGGCGAACGGCACGACCGACAGCAGATGCACCGCCACCAGCAAGCTCCATTGCTGGGGACGCAGGCTGACCCCGCCGAGCAACGCGAGGCCGTAGATCAACCCCAGCGCCATCGCCGCCATCGCTCCGGCCGCCACCAGCTTGGCGAAGACATAGGCGCCCGCAGGAAGCGGCGACACCCGCTTCAATTCGATCAGCCCGTTTTCGCGTTCGATCGCGACACCTGCGCCAAAGCCGAACAGGGCAGGGCCGGTGGCGGCGAACACCCCGAAGGTCGCGAGCGAATATGCCGCGGCGTCGGGGCCGGCCTTGTTGAGCGCGACCGCGAACAAGCCGTAGAAGGCCGCGGGGGTAATGATCGTCGGCAGGGTGAATTGGGGCAGGCGAAGGCTCTTGCGCAGTTCGGCGACGCTTTCGCGCCCGAAGACGCCGAGCGGATCGGCAATGGCGGTGTCCATCACGCTGCCCTTTTCATGCTGGAGAGATGGCTGAGGGCGTCCTCGAGCGAGGCGGCGGTGATCGTGAGGTCGCAGATCGTGGGATCGGTGCCGAGCAGCGCGCGCGCCGTCGCCGCGCCGTCGGCGACCATGAGCGTGGCAGCAGCGCCGTTCCGGTCGATCGAGCGCACGCCGGGGAGCGCCGCGAGCTGGTGCTTCGAAAGCGCGGTGCGGCAGCGGATCGTCGAACCCGCGACTCGCGCCTTGATCGCGGCGGGGGCATCGTCGGCGATGATCCGCCCCTCGTCGATCACGATGATCCGGTCGGCCAGCGCATCGGCCTCTTCGAGATAATGGGTGGTCAGTAGTACCGCCGCGCCGCCATCGGCCTCGTCGCGCACCGTCGTCCAAAGCTGCCGCCGCGCTTCGTGATCGAGGCCGGTGGTCGGCTCGTCTAGCACGAGCAGGTCGGGGCGGCCGCAGATCGCCAGCGCGTAATGCAGCCGGCGTTGCTGCCCGCCCGAAAGCTTGCCAGCGGGGCGCGCTTCGAGCCCCTCGAGCCCCGCCAGCGCGATGGTGGCCGTCACCTCGCGCGGGTATCGGTAATAACCCGACTGCAGCGTGATGAGCTCGAGTACCGTCAGCACGTCGGGAAGACCGCCGCTCTGGAGCATCACCCCCATGCGCGCGCGCGCCGCCGGCCGGGCGGGATCGAGCCCGAAGAGCTCGACCTGGCCGCTGGCGGGCGCCAGCCTGCCGGTCAGGATGCCGACGCAGGTCGTCTTGCCCGCGCCATTCGGCCCCAGCAGCGCGGTGACTTCGCCCGCGCGGACCTCGAGCGCGATGTCGTCCAGCACCAGATGGTTCTCGAAGCGCTTGGATATGCCGTCGAGCCGCGCGACCACGGCCATGGTGTCTGTGCCCATTGCTTGCTCCCTTGCAGGTGCAATCATCGACGGAGATCGGTCTTGGACCAGTGCGACTTGTCAGGTTGGAGGGGTGACAGTTGTCACTAAGCCTAACCGCGCTTGAACTGCTTGGATATCGCTTCGTGCTCGTTGTACGTCTTCAGTCCGACGTTAACCGCAGCGTCCGATATGGTCCCTGCACCAATTCTCCACTTCCGCTGCGACGATCATCCTTCGTCGCCGGACCATGCCTGCGCGCGCGGCTGATATGCGGTCCTCGCAAATGAAGCGAGGGGCCGATGTCCTATCGTTTTCCAAAATGCCGAGTGGGCGATCGCGATCGCGAACGCGGCCGACGTCCAGAACGAAGCGCGCTTCACCTTGGCGATGCCCGAAGGCGCGGTAGCGTCGCGCCCGCGCGGGTTGTTCGTCGGGCGGTATCAGACCGCGGCAAGATTGCGCTCGGCGTCCTGGCGATCTTCACTACGCTCGTCGTGCTCGCTGGCCTGCTGTCGCGCGGCATTGCGCGTCCGATCCGCGCGCTCGCCGCCGCAAGCCAGGACGTAGCCCGGGGCGGCCCGCGCATGCCGGAAGCGCCCGCGACCGCAGCGATCAAGATCCGCGAACTGTACGCGAACTCGCGGTGATGGCCGAGCGCATCGACCAGCGGACGCGCTACCTGCGCGACTTCGCCACAGCGATGAGCCCTGAGTTCAAGACGCCGCTTACCGGCATCCGTGGCGCGATCGAGTTGCCGCGCGACCACGATGCCGACATGCCATCCGATGAGCGTCGCCACTTCCTCGACAACGCCAACGGCGACGCCGAGCGGCTGTCCTGGCTGGTGCAGCGCCTGCTCGATTTTGCGCGCCAACCTGTCGAGCTTCGACGAGGACGCGCGGTGTGACATCGTGGCGGTGGTGTGCCGGCTGGCGAAGTAGGTCGATCACTCACGCGTCCAGCTGTCGACTGGCGCCTATGCGATCTTCGCACATATCGCGGACGAGACGCGGATGACAGTCCTGTCGACGATGTTCGAAAACAGCCGGCAGGCAGGCGCGAGCGAAGTCACGGTCGACAGCACCCCACGCGCGGCATGAGCGAACATTCAAATTCGCGACGACGGATCGGGCATCGCTGAGGCTGATTGCGCGCGGGTGTTCGAGATTATCGTTCCGCTGGCTTGAGGCCAAAACCTTAGGTGGGCTGTCACCTAGATGCCGGGAACTATGCGGGCCAAGCCGCGGTGTAGAGGGGCGTTTTGTCGTCACCACCACGCAAGTAATCGCAGCGCCTTTACGGTGGCCGGCCGCGACGCCGTCATGCAAGGCGCCTGACCGGGCGGGCAACCACCCTTGAGATGCCGCTAAATATTCGCTTCGCGCCGTATGAACAGATGTCCGCAGTCGCGGCTAAAATGCGTCCCGGAACGGCGGCTTCTGGGTCAAGCCGATCCGATCAAATTCTGTTCGCTTTGACAGTTCCAGAGTATCTTCGAAATCGAGGCCCAGATAGCGGACGGGGCTCTCGATCTTGGTATGGCTAGCGGGATTTGACCGTGCAAAGATTTCCCGTTGCTTGTAGATGATCGACGCCTTGGTCCGCCGACGGGATTGGGTACCGTATGGGAAAAGTACACTGGGCCGTTCGCATCTCTGGTCTTCACTATATCGGTGAATGAACGGTCGAGATCGAGAACGCCGGATCGCTAGCCGGATGTCTGAAAGTGGGTCATCTTGGCAATGACGTACGCGCTTTTTGCATCAGCGCTGGACTGACGGCACCCCGGGCTTCGGCGGTAGCTGACACGATAGCGGGAGCGCCGACCGTTTCGCCGATCAACAGCAGCGACGGATCATCGCCGCTGATCGTTTCGACCAGGAACGCCAGCGCCGATAGCGGCCCGCGCAGGATGCGTTCGTCGGGCAGCGATACGTTGACCGCGACCAGCACCGGGGTGTCGGGTGCGCGCCCCGCCGCGATCAGCCGGCGCGCTACTTCGCCGGCGGCGGCAGCGCCCATATACACCGCAAGCGTCGCTTCGGGGGCGGCGAGTGCCTTCCAGTCGAGGTCGAGCGGTTCGCCTGCGCGGGCGTGGGCGGTGACGAAGGTCAGTTTGCGTGCCATCCCCCGCAGCGTCAGCGATATGCCCGCCGATGCGGCGGCGGCGCTGGCGGTGGTGATGCCGGGGCAGATCCGCACCGTGACGCCGCGTTCGGCGAGATGGTGGATCTCTTCGGTCGAACGCCCGAAGATCGACGGGTCGCCGCCCTTCAGCCGCACCACGCGCTTGCCCGCGAGCGCGGCGGCGGCGAGCAGGTCGTTGATCGATTGCTGGTCCTTCGAATGACGGCCCGATCGCTTGCCGACATATACGCGCGCGGTCGCGGGTGGAATCAGCGCGAGCACGCCGGGGCCGACCAGCGCGTCGTGGAAGACGATGTCGGCAGCCGCGATCAGCCGTTCGGCCTTGCGCGTCAGCAGTTCGGGATCGCCGGGGCCGGCACCGACCAGCCAGACCGATCCGGGGGCGAAATCATGCGGCATGGTGCGATCCTTCCGAAGCCAGAAGGCGGGCAAGCGCCGGGCGGCACGACCCGCAATTGGTGCCCGCGCCCAGTGCCGCGCCGATCGCGGCGACATCGACCAGCCGCGCCTGTGCGATCGCGTGCAGGATCGTCTGCAGCCCGACATCGTAACAGGCGCAGACGATCGGCCCGCGATCGATTTGCTCGCCCGGCGCGCGGCCCGCGAGCAGGTGCGGCGCGACGACCGCCTCGCGCAGTTGATCGACCAGCCAATCGCGCGGGGGCAGGGTGCCGTCGCGGGTGATGAACAACGCGGCTGCCAGCCGACCGTCGTTCAGGATGGCGATCCGCCGCGATCCCTTGGCGGCATCGGCGGCTTCGATCCGCTGGCCATGCGGCAACAGCCGGTCGAGCGCGGCGGCGTCGCCGTCGCCCGCCAGATCCCAGGCGGTGCCGCTGGGGACCGCGATCCGCGTTGCCCATAGGCAGTCGGGGCGCGCGGCGAGTTCGTCGCGGACGATCAGGAAACCGCGCCAGGCGCAGGCCACCGCCTCGATCCGCGCGGGGGTCGATTTGAACCCCGGCTGGCCCGAAAACGGATCGGCGAGCGCGCGTGCCAGCAGCCCGGTGCGCCCGCCGCTTGCCTGCTGATCGGTCCAGTGGATCGGCACGAAGACTTCGCCCGCGCGCTGGGTGGCGACGATGCTGGCGCGGTACAGGCTGTCGCCTTGCGGTGTCGCTACCCGGACCAGGCCGCCCTCGGCGATGCCAGCGCCGCGCGCGTCGTCGGGGTGGATCTCGGCCATCGGCTGTTCGCGGTGGCGCGCGAGCTTCGGGCTGAGCCCGGTGCGAGTCATCGTATGCCATTGGTCGCGGTAGCGGCCGGTGTTGAGCGTCAGCGGCCAATCGGCCAGCGGCGCGGCGATCGGCTTTTGCACGACCGGCACCAGCCGCGCGCGCCGGTCTGGGGTCGAGAAGCGGCCGTCGGCAAACGGCGTGCCGCCCCAGCGAAACGGCGTCATCGCGTCATATTCGGCATTGCCGCCCCCCGATCGGCCGGGCAGCGCGAACAGCCGTTCGCTGTCATTTTCATAGGTCGACAGCCGGCAATGCTCGCGCCAGATGTCGGCCGGGCGATCATAGGCGAAGGCGGTGCGCCACCCCATCCGCCGCGCGACCTGGGTGACGATCCACCAATCGGGCCTGGCGTCGCCTGGCGCGGGCAGGAAGGCGCGCTGGCGGCTGATCGTCCGGTCCGAATTGGTGACGGTGCCGTCCTTTTCGCCCCAGGCGGTGGCGGGCAGGCGGACATGCGCGTGGCGCGAGGTATCGGTCTGCGCGACCACGTCGGAGACGACGACGAACGGGCACGCCGCCAGCGCCGCGCGCACCCGGCCGGCGTCGGGCATCGACACCGCGGGGTTGGTCGCCATCACCCACAGCGCCTTGATCCGTCCTTCGCCCACCGCCCGGAACAGATCGACCGCCTTCAGCCCCGGCTTGGTCGCCATATTGGGCGCGGCCCAGAACCGTCCGACGCGCGCGACGTTTTCGGGGGCGAAATCCATATGCGCGGCGAGGCTGGAGGCCAGCCCGCCGACCTCGCGCCCGCCCATCGCATTGGGCTGGCCGGTGATCGAGAAAGGCGCGGCGCCGGGCTTGCCGATGCGCCCGGTGGCGAGGTGAAGGTTGGTGATCGCGTTGACCTGATCGGTGCCCGACAGCGACTGGTTCACCCCCTGGCTGAACATCGTCACGGTGCGCGGCGTCGCGGCGAACCATTCAAAAAAGCGCCTGAGGTCTTGCGGCGGCACATCGCAGATGCGCGCCACCGACCACAGGTCGCTTCCCTCTCCAACTCGGTCCCAGAAATCCTTGGGCGTCGCGACATGCGCCGCCAGATACGCGTCGTCGACTACGCCCGCCTCGCGGCACCACGCGAGCAGCCCGTTCATCAGCGCGACGTCGGTGCCCGGACGGATCGCCAGATGCAGATCGGCTTCGCCTGCGGTTTCGGTGCGGCGCGGATCGATCACCACGAGCTTGGCCCCCGCCTCGCAGCGCGCGCGGATGCGCTGGTAGACGATCGGGTGGCACCAGGCGGTGTTCGATCCGACCAGCACGATCAGGTCGGTGGCGTCGAGATCGGCATAGCTTGCGGGTACGACATCCTCGCCGAAAGCGCGCATGTGGCCCGCGACCGCGCTGGCCATGCACAGCCGCGAATTGGTGTCGATATTGGCCGAGCCGATAAAGCCCTTCATCAGCTTGTTGGCGACGTAATAATCCTCGGTCAGCAACTGACCCGAGACGTAGAAGGCCACGCTGCCCGCCCCATGCTGCGCGATCGTGTCGCGGAAGCGTTTGGCGACCAGGTCGAGCGCCTTGTCCCAGGTCGCGCGGCGCTTGCCGATCCTCGGGTGGAGCAGCCGCCCTTCAAGCCCGATCGTCTCGCCCAGATGCGTGCCCTTGGAGCAGAGCCTGCCGGCATTGGCGGGATGATCGGGATCGCCCGCGATCGTCGCGCTGCGCTCGCCGGTCGGGGTGGCGAGGATGCCGCAGCCGACGCCGCAATAGGCGCAGGTGGTGCGGATGCTCAAAGCCCTCTCCCCTCCGGGGAGAGGGTTGGGAGAGGGGCAGTGCGGAGGCGCCGCGGCTCCAGCCCCTCTCCCGGGAGGGGAGAGGGAGAAGACGAACGCGCCCTCACGCCGCCGCCTGCATCGTGCTTGCCCGGCAGATCAGCACCCGCCCGCCGCTCAGCTTCACCGGGATCACCGGTGTACACCCCTTGTCCTCACCCAGCGCTTCGCCGGTCGCCAGCGCGATCCGCCAATTGTGGAGCGGGCAGGCGACCGCGCCGCCATGGACGATCCCCTGGCTCAGCCGCCCGCCCTTGTGCGGGCAGCGATCGGCCAGCGCGAAGACGCGGCCGTCGCCGGTGCGAAAGACCGCGATGTCGTCGCCGCCTTCGACCTGCACCGTGCGGCTGCCGCGCACGGGGATTTCATCGGCCCAGCCGATGTCGAGCCATTCACCGGTCAACATGGTCGATCCTCCTGAAATCCGTTCGCTTCGAGCGAAGTCGAGAAGCGCTGGCGGGGTGGTGGCGGCTCAAAGCGTGTCTCGACTTCGCTCGACACGAACGGGGGAGCGGCGGTCATGCCGGCACCGCATGCGGGGTGAAGCGCGCCATCGGCGCATGCTGTTCGCGTTCGGCCCCCGCCGCGCGCGCTGCCCAGGGGTCGTCCTGCAAGAACTGCTGCGCGACGTGGAACCGCCCCGCCAGTGCATCACGTCCCTCGGCGTCGTCGGCGATCCGCGCGCGGATATAGTCGACGCCGACGCGCTCGATCCACGGCGCGGTGCGCTCGAGATAGCGCGCTTCCTCGCGGTATAATTGGATGAAGGCCGCGCAATAATGCATCGCCTCAGCCTCGGTCGCCACCTTGCACAGGAAATCGGTGGCGCGCACCTTGATCCCGCCATTGCCGCCGACCGACAGCTCATAGCCGCTGTCGACGCACACCACGCCGAAATCCTTGATCGTCGCCTCGGCGCAATTGCGCGGGCAGCCCGACACCGCGATCTTGAACTTGTGCGGCATCCACGAGCCCCAGGTCATCCGCTCGATCTTGACGCCAAGCCCGGTCGAATCCTGCGTGCCGAAGCGGCACCATTCGGACCCGACACAGGTCTTCACCGTGCGCAGCGACTTGCCATAGGCATGGCCGCTGACCATTCCGGCGGCGTTGAGATCGGCCCAGACCGCGGGCAGATCCTCCTTCTTGATCCCGAATATATCGAGCCGCTGACCGCCGGTCACCTTGACCATCGGCGCATCATATTTCTCGACGACATCGGCGATCGCGCGCAACTCGCGCGGGGTGGTCAGCCCGCCCCACATGCGCGGGACGACCGAATAGGTGCCGTCCTTCTGGATGTTGGCGTGCATCCGTTCGTTGACGAAGCGGCTCTGCTGGTCGTCGACATATTCGCCCGGCAGCGCGCACAGCAGATAATAATTGAGCGCTGGGCGACACGACGAACAGCCATCGGGGGTCGCCCAGTGCAGCTTCTGCATCACCTCGGGGATCGAGCGCATCTGCTGGGCGACGATTTCGCGGCGGACATCGTCATGGCCGAAGCTGGTGCAGTTGCACATCGTCCTGGGGCCGGCTTCGACCGCGTCGCCCAGCGTGATCGCCAGCAGCGTCTCGACGATGCCGGTGCACGATCCGCACGATGCCGATGCCTTGCACCCCGCGCGCACCGCATCCAGGCTGTGCCCGCCGGCGTCGATACACGCGACGACCTGTCCCTTGGTCACGCCGTTGCAGCCGCAAATCTCCGCGGTATCGGAAAGCGCTGCAACGGCGGCCTTAGGGTCCGCGACGCCCCCTCCCGAGGCGAAGGCCTGGCCGAAAATCAGCATGTCGCGGATCGCGCCGATATCCTCGCCGCGCTTGAGCAGGTCGAAATACCAGCCGCCATCGCCGGTGTCGCCATATAGCACCGCGCCGACGATGCGGTCGTCCTTCACCACCACGCGCTTGTAGATGCCGCGTGAGGCGTCGCGCAGCACGATGTCTTCGGCACCGTCGGTGCCCGAGAAATCGCCTGCCGAGAAGACGTCGAGCCCGGCGACCTTGAGCTTGGTCGAGGTCACCGATCCGCGATAGCCGCTATGGCTGCCGACCAGCCCGTCGGCGAGCGCGCGGCACATGTCCCACAAAGGCGCGACCAGCCCATAGACCTGGCCGTCATGCTCGACGCATTCGCCCACCGCGAGGATCGCGGGGTCGCTGGTGACCATATGATCGTCGACCTGGATGCCGCGCCCCACCGCCAGCCCGGCGTCGCGCGCGAGTGCCACCGAGGGGCGGATGCCGACCGCCATCACCACCAGGCTGGCGGGAATCAGCGTGCCGTCCTTCAGCCGCACCCCCTCGACCGCTTCGGTGCCGACGATCTCGGCGGTGTTGGCCTGGGTCAGGATCGTCTGGCCGCGCGCTTCGAGCGCCGATTTGAGCAGCCAGCCCGCCGCCTCGTCGAGCTGGCGCTCCATCAGCGTCGGCATCAGATGGATCACCGTCACCTTCATGCCGCGCAATGTCAGCCCATGCGCCGCCTCTAGCCCAAGCAGTCCGCCGCCGATCACCACCGCATCGCCGCCCTTGCCTGCGGCGGCGAGCATATGATCGACATCGGCCATGTCGCGAAAGGTGATGACGCCGGGCAGGTCCTTGCCGGGGACGGGGATGATGAACGGGTCCGATCCGGTGGCGATCAACAGCCGGTCATAGCCGACCGTGCGCCCCGATTGTGCAGTCACGGTCCTCGCGGTGCGATCGATCGCCAGCACCGGATCGCTGGTGACCAGCTCGATCCCGTTGGCGGCGTACCATTGGCGATCGTTGATCACGATCTCGTCGAAGCTCTTTTCGCCCGCGAGCACCGGCGACAGCATGATGCGGTTGTAGTTCACATGCGGCTCGGCACCGAAGATCGTCACGCGGTAGCGGCTGGGATCGCGCGCGATCAGCTCCTCGATCGCACGGCAGCCCGCCATGCCGTTGCCGATCACGACCAGATGTTCGCGCTCAAGGGCGGCGGCGGGGTGCGACTGGTGGTGCATCGGATCGTCCAGCGGGAGGGGTAGGGGCGGGCGCATCAGATCCGCACCCCGGCAACGGTGGTCCAGCGCGCACGCCAGCGCGGCTTGACCAGCGTCAGTCCGGCAAGCGCGATCAGCGACAGCGCGGCGAAGATCAGGAAGCCCGGCTGGAAGCTGCCGGTCCATTGCTTGGCAAGGCCCAGCGACGAAGCGAGGTAGAAGCCGCCGACCCCGCCCGCCATGCCGACCAGCCCGGTCATCACCCCAATCTCGGCAGCGAAACGCTGCGGCACCAGCTGGAACACCGCGCCGTTGCCTGCGCCCAGTGCGAGCATCGCCAGCACGAACAACGCCAGCGCGGCATCGACCCGGCTGGCCGCGCCGACTCCCGCCAGCGCTACCGCGGCGACCGCGAACACCACCGACAGCGTCTTGACCCCGCCGATCCGGTCGGCGAGCGCGCCGCCCATCGGCCGCACCATCGATCCGGCGAACACGCAGCCCGCGGTGCAATAGCCCGCCAGCACGGTATCGAGCCCGAACCGGTCGGTGAAATAGATCGGCAGCGACGCCGCCAGCCCGACGAACCCGCCGAAGGTGACCGCGTAAAACCCCATCAGCGACCAGGCATCGGCTTGCTTGAGCGGTTCGAGATATTCGGACAGGCGCTTGGGGGCAGGGGCACCCGGCGCGTCCTTGGCCAGCGCCAGATAGACGATCAGCACCAGCGTCAGCGGGATGCAGGCGAGCCCGAGCACCGCGTTCCAGCCGAACATCTTGGCCAGCGTCGGCGCGAACAGGGCGGCGAGCACCGTCCCCGAATTGCCCATTCCGGCAAGCCCCATCGCTTTGCCCTGATGTTCGGGCGGGTACCAGCGGCTGGCGAGCGGCAGCGCGATCGCGAAGCTCGCCCCGGCAAAGCCCAGGATCACCCCGAGCGCCAGTGTGCCGGCAAAGCTGTTCACCCCCAGTGCCCAGGCGCTGAACAACCCGCCGATGACGATGATCTGGCCGATCGCCCCCGACCGCTTCGGCCCGATCCGGTCGACCAGCAGCCCGTTGACGACGCGGAGCGCCGCGCCGGCGAGCGTCGGCACCGCGACCATGAGCCCCTTTTGCGCGGGCGTCAGCGCCAGCGCCAGGGCGATGTCGGGGGCGAGCGGGCCGAGCAGCACCCACACCATGAACGCGAAATCGAAATACAGGAACGCTGCGATCAGCGTCGGCTTGTGGCCGCTGTCCCAAAAGCCGCGAGTCGGTTCGCTCGGTTCGTCATGCCAGAAGGTCGTTGCCATGGTCGTGCCCCCATCTGCGATGGACAAAGAAAAAGCCGCCCCGACGGCGACCTTGCGGGCGCATCGGGGCGGCTTCGTTGCCTGTGGACGACCATCCGGCCATCCGACGCGGTTCGGTCCCCTCGTTGGAACCTTGCGCGGTTATCTCGTGCCGGACTTCCTTGTCCGACGCGGGGAAGATGACCGATTCGCAGGCGCGACGCAAGCGTCGTTTCGCAATCGCAGCATGATCAGGGCAATGCCTTCAGATAGCCCGGAATATCGTCGGGATCGAAGGCGCGGTGATCGAAGAACGGGTCGCGCCCCAGGATCAGCCGCCCCTGCGTCGACCCCGCCGCGACTCCGGTGCCGCCGATCGCGCCTTCGATCTTCGAGCTGGCCCCGGGCAGCGGTGCGCCCGATCCGGCGAGCGCGGCGCGATAGACATCGGGCCGGAACACGCCTTGCGCGGTCTCCGCCTCCGCCGCCGAAAACGGCGTGCCGTCCCATCGGGTCATTTGCGAATAGAGCCACGCCGCCTGGCTGCGCCACGGGAAGTTCGCCGCCTCGCGATATTGGAACATGAAATCGGGGACGTGGACCGGCTCGGCCCCCTGCACCAGTCGAACCCGATCGCCGATCGCGCGCGCGATCGGGTCGACCGGCGCTGCGAGATATTCGGGGCGCGCAAGGATCGCGGCGCTTTCGGCCTGGCTGTCGGCATCGACGAAGTGCGCGGCGGCGGCGTGCAGCGCGCGGATCAGCCGCGCGACGGTGTCGCCGCGCTGCGCCAGCGTGTCGGCGGTCATCGCTAGCACCTTCTCCACCCCGCGCCGCCAGATCTGCGCGGTGACCAGCGCGATCCGCCCGACTCCCCGATCGACCGCCACGCTGTTCCACGGTTCGCCGACACAGATGCCGTCGATCTCGCCCGCCGCCAGTGCGTCGGCGGCGAAGCTGGGGCTGATCGTCACGATCTCGATATCGACATCGGGCCGGATACCGACCGCCGCGAGCCAATAGCGCAGCATATAATTATGGCTCGAATAGCGATGCACCACGCCGAAGCGCAGCCGCTCGCCCGCAGCGGCGCGCGCCAGCGCGAGCGTCTTGAGCCGCGCGCCGAGCACCACCGGATCGCCGAGCGAATCCCCATCGAGCACTTGGTCGGCGAGCGGCAGCGCCAGCGTGATCGCATTGCCGTTGAGCCCCAACACGAACGGCACCGCCATCGCCACCGCCGGCCGCCCGCGCCCCAGCGCGGTCGCCAGCGCAAGCGGCGCGACCATGTGCGCGGCATCGGTATGCCCGTACAGCAGCCGGTCGCGTACCGTCGCCCAACTCATGTCGCGCACCAGCTCGATCTCGATCCCCTCGGCCTTGGCGAACCCTTGCTCGCGCGCGAGGATCGGCAGCGCGGCATCGACCAGTGGCAGGAAGCCGATTCGAACCCGGTCGAGCGCCATCACATATCCCCCATCAACGCGTCGCTGGTGATGATCGCGTCGGCGATCTCGGCGATCCGGCGGTTCGATCGCATCGCCTGCGCGCGCAGCAAGCCATAGGCCGCGGGCTCGTCGATGCCGCGCCGTTTCATCAGGATCGCCTTGGCACGATCGATCGTGGTGCGATCGGCGAGCGCGCTCCTGGCTTCGTGCAACTCGGCCTGGAGCCGCGCAAATGCCTGGAAGCGACGGATCGCCAGGTCGAGCACGGGCTTGATCCGCTGCTTGGCCAGCCCGTCGACGATATAGGCCGACACCCCGGCATCGACCGCGGCGGCGGTCGATTCGGCATCGCTTTGATCGACGAACATCGCGATCGGCCGGTCTAGCGCGCGCGACACCGCGAAAAATTCCTCGAGCACGTCGCGGCTAGGGTTTTCGAGGTTGATCAACACCACTTCGGGCGCCGCCGCCTCGAGCTGCGCCACCAGCCGCCCGCCGCTGTCGATGATCACCAGATCGTCGAGCCCCGCCTCGCGCAGGCCATCCGAGATGATCGCGGCGCGCGTGGTGCTGGTGTCGATGATCGCGATCCGCATCGGTCCATTATGCGGGGTTAGGCGGGGATGCCAACGGCTTCGTAGGGAGGAGGCAATCGGGTCGTTCCGGAAGTCTCCCCTAAAGCTGTACCAAGGCGGGCGCCGTGACCGCCATGCCCGACAAAGATTGGGCTTTGCGGACCGTCCGCGACGATCCTGGATATAATTCTTTCAGCCTGATTGATCGGCTTCGGCGGGAAACCCTGTCGTGGCGCCGAATAAGTAGCCCGGCAGCGCGCGAGCGGGCAATCACCGTGGCGGAAATCAATATGCCTGCCCGTTCGCGAACGGCCAGATTACCAGGACCATGAACCTGTGGGCGGCCTAGGGAGGCTGCGATGGCATCGTGAAGGTCGGTATATGGCTCGGCACGGACACGCGTCGTCGGGAAAGGCTGTCTGCCTGAGTTGAAGCCAAACCCATCATCGAGTTGACCTTGGGCATGCTGCGCGTCGGCCGGCGACTCCGAACATGTGCTTGGCCGTACTGGCATGCTACAGCACCGATATGGCAAACTTCCGAAGCAATGCCGGCATCGTCGATGTCGATGGCGTCCCATATGACTGGCGTCTTCAGCGCGAACCGTATCCGTTGGATGACGGGGGTTGGAAGGGAATGACGGTTTCGCTTTTCCAGCAAGATGCCAAGCGCGAAGCATTGCTGGAATTCCCGCCGCCCAAGCGGTTATTGAAGGGGTTGCCGCGCGGTAGACTCCAGCTTGATGACGCAACGATTTCACGGTGCGTGCGCGCCGCTTTGTCAGCCGGCTGGGAGCCGATGTCGCGCGGCAAGCCGGTGGTGTTCACGGTGGACGCCGAAGGTAATTGATGCCCTGATGCGGACCGCCATCGACGTCGGCACCGCTACGCTGAAGGCTGACTGCAGACCACACGGCCCAAGTCGAGAAGCGGCCCTGCGCCCTTTGAGCGCGCGCTGCCGGGCTATTTGGGTGATTGCGCGATCGACTAGGTGGAAAGCCAGCTGAAGGCTTGTCGGCTTGTGGAAAGCGCAGCTATTTCGAATGGCGCGAGGGGGGATCGGCCAATGTGGACGCTGGCTTTAGCAAATCTGGCGATGTTAGCGGCTCCCGCACAATCGGCAGTGACTATCACCAAGGACGTCACCAACCGCAGCATAAAAAGCGATGCTCGCCCACTGCCGGTCCACATCGGCGGTCGCGTTGCTATGGCGCCGTTGGCGGCGCCCGCGCCGAAAGGCGCACGCGCCTATGTTCACCAATGGCCGGCAGTATATTGGGAAGCGGCCTTCATTGGCGACCGGCTGATCTTGAAATTTGACGACGACAAGAACGAGTACCGGCTCACGATTGATCATGTGGCAGCCATACCCATACCGCAACCGGGCCGGGCTGCGGTGGTGGTTACCGGACTGCGGCCGGGTCGGCACAGAGCGCGTCTCGACAAGGTAACGGAGAGCGTCGAGGTCGCACGCGCCTTCAACGGCTTTTTCGTTCCGCGGGGTGAAGCGGTGTTGCCGGCGCCTCGGGCGCGATCACGACAGATCGAGTTTATCGGAGACTCGGGCATGACCGGCTACGGCATCCGCTCCGATACGCCTACCTGTACCAAGGAGGAGGTGCGGCTGCGCACGGACAGTGGGGCGGCCTGGCCCTCGCTGGTCGCTCATTCGATCAACGCAGATTATCAGATCAACGCCGTCTCTGGGATCGGTCTCGTGCGCAATTACGGTGGTACCGCACCAGAGCGCGTAATGTCCGCCCTCTACCCGCGAACGCTGCCCGACGGGACTGCGGTGTGGCAGAACCAATCGTGGCAACCACAAGTGGTGGTTGTGCTGCTGTTCAATGATTTCACCACGCCAATTCAGCCGGGCGAACGCTGGCTGGATCAAACCGCGCTCGCCGACGACTACGTGCGCGCGTACCAGCAATTTATTGCCACAATCCACGAGAGGTCACCTGGTGCAGCGCTCTTGCTGCCGTGGCCCAACCTGGCCAAGGGCAACGATCCGGCTATGCAGCGGTTCAGCTCTACGGCTCAGGCTGCTATTCGTGCTGCGGCCGTCAAGGCAGGCGTTCCCCGTATCGAGTTCCCCTCGCTGCCCGATTTCACGCCGGAGAACAGCGCGTGCGACTACCATGGCAGCCGTAGCGACCATCAGAACCTGGCGGGTTGGATGATTGCGTGGATCAAGGCGCAGCCTGAATTGTGGAGCGGGCGCCGGAACGGCTGATGACGCTTGCCGCAAACGCAGCTCGCTCGCTCCTGCACCTGAGCAGCCCTTCACTCCTCGCGCCAAATTCTCGTTTCAGAATCCTTCCTTAGGAAAGCGGAGAGCGCACATCGCGATCGCAACGCGCGGTGGCGATGCCGCATGGGAACACACGGCTGAGAATGCTCCGCATCCGGGGGGCGTTTTCGCATCGACCTTTCGCCTCGGCACGGCAGTTGCCGGGCTTTCAGGGAAAATCGACCGCAAAGCTCTTTCTTCGCACAAGCACTCAAGCGGCAAACTTCTGATCTACAGTAAAACTACTATACCGTACTAATACTAGATCAATTACGGCGAGCGAGATTATGAAAGGTCGCAGTGTTCAACAATTAACTTGAGATTATTCATCGCGAGACACAATGCATAAACTTAAATGATCCATAAGTGGCAAGCCAGCAAAAGGAGGCTATCTGTTTCGGATGCCAGCTTGAACGTGGCAATAAGTGACGATGCTTCGACTAGTTCGTCTGTTGCGTCTGTCTAGTCAAAAGGATCGCAAAGTGAATATTGTAAAACTTATCAACCTGCGCACCGCGGGGGCGACTGCCCTGGCCGGCGCAGCGATCTTCGCACAACCGGCGATGGCGCAGACCGCTGGCTCGAACCTCGGTGCTTCGGCCGAAGTAACCGCCAATTGCGCGGTCACCTCGACGGCTATCGACTTCGGCAATGTCGACGTAACCACCGGCGCGGCGGTGCTCGGAACGGGTGGTATATCGGTCGTCTGCACCAACGGTACTGCGTGGGCGGCGTCGGCCGATGTCGGTACCGGCGCGGCCGCTACGCTTGCGGTCCGTCAACTGTCCGATGGCGCCAACACGTTGAACTATGCGCTCTTCACCGAGGCAACCCGTACCACGATCTGGGGAGATGGCACCACCACGACGTCGACGATCGACGACATCGGCACCGGAGTCGCGCAGGACAAGATTATTTATGGCAGCATCGCCGCAGCGCAAACCGGAGCCGTGGCAGGTAGCTATGCCGACACGGTCGCCGTGACCGTCACGTATTGATTTCCAAGCCGGTGATAGCACGAAGTGTACATCAAGGGACTGGTCGCCGCTTGGCGGCCAGTCTGTTGGCGGTCTCGATCGTCGTTCCGGCGGTGGCCGGTTCGTTCCAAGTCAATCCAGTTCAGATCGTTCTTCAGCCGGGTAAGACGATCACATCGGTGACGATCCGCAATTCGGAGCGTGAGAAGGTTGCGGTGCAGGTGCTCACGTACCGCTGGACGCAGGTGGGGGGCGATGACGTTTACACGCCTACGGAAGACCTGATCGTTTCGCCGCCAATCTTCGCGATTCCGGCGAGCGGCAAGCAGCTGGTTCGCGTGGGGTTGCGGCGTCGCATGCCGGGCGCCGCCTATCGCGTGATCTTCGAGGAAATCCCGCGTCCGGCGAAAGAGAACGTCATTCAGGTCGCGCTACGGCTGAACCTACCTTTGTATGTGTTGGCGGCACGGGAGGGGGTACCGATTTTACGCTGGAGCGCGACGCGGGACGCTGCGGGGGACCTCATCCTCGAAGCGCGCAACGACGGTACCCGTCATGCCCAGATCACAGCCATCGCGCTGGTCGATCCCGCGGGGCGCAAGACCATGCTTACGACAGCCATGGGCGTGGTCCTGCCCGCCAGCATGCGTCGTTGGAAGATCGGCCGGCATCCAGAGCTGGCGGCGGGGGCCGATCTTCAACTCAGTGTTCGGAGTTCAAGTGGCGAAGATAGGATCATGGCCAAACTGGCGAATCGCTAGCCTGGCGGTGGCCGGATTTTGGTCGGTCAGCGGTGCCGGTGCTGCCGCCGTCACCACTGCCGTATTGCCGACCGGGGAGACGATTGTTGCCAGCCAACTCGAACTCTTTGGCGTGACGCTGAACGGTATCGATCAGGGCGAGCCCTTGTGGGTCCTGCGCAATGCCGCCGGGGAGATATTTCTGCCGCAATCGGCTTTCGAAGCATGGCGGCTAAACCCGGCTACGGCGGCCACGGTACAGTTCGAAGGCGGGGTCTATCGCGCGATCAACGAGGTACCGGGGGTAACGGTCGAGGTCAAAGCGGGCGACCAGACGCTCCACTTGACGGTGGCCGCCACCAGCTTCGATGCAGCGCGTATCGGGCTGTCGGCCAATGATCCGGGGCCGATGACGGCAAGCGGCTTCGGTGGGTTTTTGAACTATGAGCTGGTGGGCCAAATTGCCGACGGCCGCACCGACGCCAACGGCCTGTTCGAACTCGGCATATTTTCGGCTTCAGGGACAGGCTCGACCACCGTGATCGGTCGCGCCGAGGGCAGGCCGAACTTCGTTCGGCTCGAGAGCAATTGGACCATCGACGATCCTGAAAACCGGCGCTCGCTGCGTTTCGGCGACAGCATAAGTCACGGCGGGGTAGGGGCGTCACCCTTGCGCTTTGGCGGCTTCCAACTCGCCACCAATTTCTCGACGCAACCAGGCTTCGTCTCGATGGCGCTGCCAACCATGAGCGGCAGTGCGGCCCTGCCTTCGATCGTCGACGTCTATGTCAACGACCTGTTGCAAACCAGCCGAGCAATCAGTCCCGGTCCGTTCGAATTTACCAGCATGCCCGTGATCGCGGGCAGTGGCGATATCCGTCTGGTCGTCCGCGACGCGCTTGGGCGCAACACCGTCATTACCCAGTCCTATTATGCGGCACCGCACCTGCTGGGGCAGGGTGTTCACGATTATTCCTATGAACTCGGCCTGCTTCGCGAAGGCTTCGCGGTCGAAAGCAACCATTATGGTTCGGCGATGCTTTCAGGCACGCATCGCTATGGTGCCACCGACACGACAACGCTTCAGGCGCATGTCGAGGCCACGCAGCGTGTCCAGGCGGGCAGCGTCGGGGTCGACCTGCTATGGCCCGGTATCGGTGTTTTCTCGGCAGCTGCGGCTGCAAGTCGGTCGAACGCCGCAACCGGCGGACTGCTTGCGATCGGGTTTGAACGGCGGACCCCCTTCATGTCGCTCGGCGCAACGGGCGAAATCACCACCTCGGGATACGCGCCGATCGGTGCGATCGCTGACCGGTCCCACGCTGGCGCCAACGCGCGGCTATTTGTTAGCGCCCCAACCGGCTTCGGATCGGTCGCTGCTTCCTTGTTGGCGCGCCGGCGCTCGGGCTTGCCCGATGTCGCGTTCCTAAACGCCAGCGCTTCGGTGCGACTGGCGAACCTTGGGTCGCTTAATCTCAGCGGGCGGCAAAGCTTAACGGCGCCGCGGGACATCGCGGTCCAGGCATTTCTCACGATCCCGCTTGGACAACGTACGAGCGCGAGCGCGGCGATACAGCTGGCGCAGGGGGACATGGGCGCTACCGCGAACCTTCAACGCAACCTCCCCGCGGGCAACGGAATCGGCTATCAGCTGTCGGCCACCACCGGGGCGTTCGATCGCTTTAGCGGCGCGCTGATGCTGCAAAGCGATATCGGCAATCTCGACGGCGAGGTGACTTGGAGCGATCGTAGAACGGGGGTGCGGCTGAGCCTATCCGGCTCGATCGCCGCGGTCGACGGCCAAGTTTTTGCATCGCGCAAAATCCGACAGAGCTTCGCCGCGGTTCACGTAGGAAAATATCCGGGCGTTCGTGTGTATGCCGATAACCAGTTGATTGGCCGGACCAACCGGGCAGGCGTCGTCATCGTGCCTCGGCTTCGTCCCTTCGAACCCAACCGTTTATCGATCAACGTCGAGGACCTTCCGCTCGACGCCATCGTGGCCGGGGGCGAGCAGCAGATCCGTCCCTTCGATCGCAGCGGAGTAACGGTGCGCTTTGCTGCAACAGAATCGCGAGGCGGGATGCTCCGCATCGTCCTCGATGATGGCGCGCCGCTTCCAGCAGGCACTCCGATCCGCCTGAACGGGGCGGCGGAGGAGTTCGTCAGTGCGGCGGGCGGCGACCTCTATCTCACGGGCCTTCAATTGAGTAACATAGCCGTGGCGGATCTGGGGGAGGCGCAATGTAGCTTCGCTTTCCGGTTCGCGGCCAGCACCGAGGCCATACCGCAGCTTGGGCAGTTCACGTGCAGCGCGGCCGCCTCGTGATGATCGCTCGTTCCAACCGGCATGGGTGGCTCGCCTTGCTCACCCTATGGGGTGCGACGCTAATGCCGTTGCCAGCCTTGGCGGCGAATTGCTCGGTAAGCAGCGAGAGCCTGAATTTCGGGCAATACGACCCCTTCAGCAGCGCTCCGTCCGACGCCGCTTCGACGATCACGGTCAGCTGCGACGCGGAAACAGCCTTTGAGATTGCAGTCACGCCCGGCGCCGGTTCCTATGCCGCGCGGACGATGACCCATGGGGACGACGTAATGGCCTATAATCTTTACATCGATCCCCAGCGCACCGCGGTTTGGGGGGATGGCACGGGCAGCACCAGTGCCGTCAGCGCGATCGCGTCCCGCGGCGATTTCACGATTTACGGCCGCGCGCCCGCGGGGCAGAATTTGCGGCCGGGGCTCTATACCGACACGCTTTCAATTACGGTGACCTATTAGGCATTCGTTCACGGCAGGTCCGAAGCCTTTGCCGGCGAAGCATCGGGCGGCACCGGTTCCGCGCAAAAAGCGTCCATCATGCGCAGTAGCGCTTCAATGCTCCGCGGCGAGCCACGAAGATTTCGCGCCAACTGCGCTACGATGGCGTTTTTGACGAAGCTGGAGGGGCCCGCATACCCCAAGGACCATGCACTGAAACGACGCTGGGGCACCATTTTTTGTTCGAGAATGCCGATGTCCGTGTGGCGGACGTCACGGCAAATACTTGCCATGATGTCTTCCACCCTGTGCTGCTCGCCCTCTAAAACCTGGGCGAACCTGCCCCCGGCCAGGATCAGGCAGCCGGTCACACCAACGTTGCGATTTCGGATGCGGCTGACATCGACAATCGCTTCGATCACCCCCTCGGCTTGCTCGGGGGCAATGACCGATCGGCTGGCATAGATAAGCCTAAATGTCGGCATCGCGCGCCCAAACTTGCGAACCGCTGCATCGGATATGTTCACGGCGAGTTGCTATCGCCATGCGGTGAGTGTTGGTCACAACTTCGTAACCCCCGCCAAGATCGCTAGGCGGACGACTTCGGCGACCGACCCCGCCCCGAGGCGCTTCATCAGGTTGCCGCGATGCATTTCGACCGTGCGGACGCTGATGCCGAGTTGTTCGGCGACGCTCTTATTTGAAAGGCCGCCTGCGAGCCCTTGCAACAGCTCTCGCTCCCGCGGCGTCAGCCCGGCTACCCGCACTAGCGCGTTTTCACGCTCGGCGAGGTCCGACATGCGCGCGGCGAGGGCGGCAGATAACAAGTCGAGCGTTTCCATCAGCGCTGCATCGGTGAAGGGCTTTTCGAGGAAGTCGCTGGCGCCCCGCTTCATCGCCTTCACCGCGACTTCCAAGTCGCCATGGCCGCTGATCACTGCGACCGGAAAGCGATGGACGCGGTCCCCCAGCGCCTCGATCACTGCAATCCCGTCCATGCCGGGCATTCTCAGGTCGAGCAAAACGCATCCGGAGGTGAGGCCGTCGACCCGATCGAGAAAATCGCGGCCCGAAGCGAAGCTCAGCGTGTCGAATCCCGATGCCTTGAGCGCGAAGCCGAGCGCACGACGAACCATCTGATCATCGTCGACGATATACGCTGTCCGCAGCAGCGCGGTTTGGCGGGCGACGGCGGCGCCCCCCTCTTGCCCAGGCGGCGGTGCACGGCGGTCAATTTCCATATGCGCCGCCGGATACGTGGCTTGCAGCCGGGACGGTGAAGCAAAATTCCGAACCCGACTGGTCGCTGCGCTCAAGCCAGATCCGACCGCTTTGCGCTTCGATCATCGTCCGCGAAATCGCGAGGCCCAGCCCGGTGCCCCCGTCCTTTGACGAATCCATCCAGTGGAAGATGTTCTCGGCTGCCTCTAGCGATAGTCCGTGGCCCGTATCGGTGACGTGGATTTCAACATCGACCTGCTTGCGGGTCGCATCGACGGTGACGACGCCGCCTGCCGTTCCGGCAATCGCGTCGCAGGCATTGCGCAACAAATTGATAGCGACTTGCTGAATTTGGAGACGATCGGCGAAGACCATCAAATCCTCCGGGGTTCGATCCTCGATAATGGCCGCGGGGCAGCCGCTGGCGCGAACCAGCTTCACGCATTCCGCGATAGCAGCTTTGAGGTTGAACCGGACTTTGGGTGTTTCGCCTCGCTTCGTCAGTTCCCGCACGTTTCGGATAATGTGACCCGCGCGCTGAGCCGCCTCTTCAATACCACGCAAAGCCTCCATCAGCGCGTCGCGCCCTGGCTGGGTGGGGTCGACCAGATGGGCACTCGCGCCGGCATAGTTCGCGATGGCCGCGAGCGGTTGGTTGAGTTCGTGTGCCAGTGTGGCCGCCATCATGCCCATCGCGTTCACTCGCGAGGCGTGCGCCACCTCTCCCTGTAGCAGGGACAATCGATTAGCGGCCAGGCGCTCGGCGGTGACGTCATAGCCTTCGACGAAAACCCCGGTGATGGTGCCGTCGGGTCCCCGCACCGGCTGATACATGAAATTCAGATATTTCGTGTCGGGGGTGGCGGCAGACGGTGTCGATAATTGTATCGGCACGCCATAGCCTAAAAACGGTTCGCCGGTCTCCAACACCCTATCTAGCAGCGCGATAAAGCCTTGCGTGGCAACCTCTGGCAACACGTCGCAGAGCCTGTGCCCAACCAGATCCCCGCGCCCCACCAAACGCTTGTACGAAGCATTGGCGAACGTGATCCGATGATCTCTCCCCTCAAGCGATACCACAAAGCCTGGGGCCAAGTCGTAGAGAGCATTGATCTGGCGACGTTGTTCGGCCAGTCGGTCGATCTGGTCATTGAGTTCGACGAACCCTAGGAAATGCTGCCGGACCTTGCCCTGCTCGTCTACCAGCGGGCTAAGAAAAATTCTCGCCAGATACCCGTCGTCGTTGGCGCGTCGACACCGACACTCCCAGGTGCCGGCGAGGCTGCTGTCCAACGCATCCTCGATCATCGAGATGGCGTGTGGATCGGTTACTGGTTCAAGCAGGACGGCAACCCCCCTGCCAATGATTTCGGCACGGCTGAAACCCGTAAGCGATAAAAAACTGTCGTTAGCTAGCAGGACCGGGTGGCCATCGATTTGCGCATCGACGATGACCATGGGCATCGGCGTGCTCGCGGCCGCTACGAAAAAGGGGCCCAGCTCTGTCTGGAACTGATCAACACAGGCTTCGACGGCGGATCGTGCAGCGCTAACGCCGGTCGGTCGGACCATTATTCCACCATTCCGATTGCCGATGGATATGCCGTCCGTCGCGCATACCTCCGCTGTTTCCCTAGACGCTTTCGTTCAAAACCGAAAGGTCGTCATTGCGCCGGAGTTAACGCCGACGGCCGGAACACAGGCGGCGCGAAACGTTGAAGGAAGCAGGCGCTCCGGCGCCACGGCGTACCAAAAGCGATCCCCACCAAAGACCTGCGCGGCAGCCATGGTGCAGCCCAACCGCAAACATGAATTGCATAACCTCGACCGCGCCCGCCGGGCCATTTTGTTATCCCAAAGTGATGAGCGAAGCGCTGGGCGCCGCCGCCAGGATCACCGTAATACTGCTGTCGCTAAAGACCGGCAGTTCGCGTTACTTGTCATTCCGAAGGGTCGTTATGCATCGTCAGGCAGTATTTTTCTTTACGGCGTTAGCGGCCTGTGCAGTCCCGGCAGCGGGGCAGGAGGTGCCGCAGCGGCGCTGGCTGGCGGGCGATCATCATGTCCACAGCATCTATAGCGCCAGATATACCCCGGACCCGGCACGACCCGATCAGCCGCCTCCGCCGATCGTCGGCGGCGATTCATCGCATACGATCGAGATGAACGCCCAGATGGCACGGCGGCACGGGCTGAACTGGATGGTGTCGACCGACCATGGCGGGCCGAACCATGCCGAGCTCAACCATGCCCGCGCCTGGCCCGATGTGGTCGCGGCGCGGCGTGCGGTGCCGGGGCTGGTGCTGTTCTACGGCATGGAGTTCGACGTGCCCGGCGGTGAACATGCCAGCCTGATCCTGCCGATCGGCGCCGCCGAGCGAGACGCGCTTCGCGGCATCGAGCGCGGCTATGGCAAGCGCGAGCTCTTTCCCGCCGATCCGGCGCGCAACACCAAGCCGCGGATGATCGAGGCGCTGCGCTATATGGCGGGGCTCGCCGATCCGCCGGTGGTGATCGGCAACCACCCCTCGCGCACGGCCAAGGGGCTTGGCATCTGGGGCCAGCACGCGCCCGAAGAATATCGCGCCTGGCACGCCGCCGCGCCGCGCGTCACGATCGGCATGGAGGGGGCGCCGGGGCATCAGGCGGCGCGGCCCAAGCCTGGGCTCGACACCGCGCACGGGTCGCGCGGGCTATATGGCGGCTATCCGACGATGGGCGGGTTCGACCAGATGGTCGCGACGCTTGGCGGTGGCTGGGACGCGCTGCTGGGACAGGGATTGCACTGGACAATCACCGCCACGTCGGACTCGCACGGCCATTGGCGCGAGGGCGGGGCCGATTTCTGGCCGGGCGAATATGCCAAGACCTGGGTGTTCGCCGCGCCGACTTCGCCCGACATTCTGGACGGGCTGCGCGCGGGCCGCGTGTTCGTCGCGACCGGCGGGCTGATCGAGCAACTCGACGTGACCGCCGCCGCCTCCGGTCGCAAGGCTGCAATGGGCGACACGCTGGCGGTGAAGCAGGGCGACGAAATGATCGTGACCATCCGCTTCCGGCCCGCCGGCAGCGCCAATGCGGCGGGCGCGGTGCCCAGGGTCGACCATGTCGATCTGATCGCGGGCGATGTCACCCTTGGCGTGGGCGACCGCAACCCCAGCGCGAAAATGGTTCGCCGCTTCACTGCGCGCGACTGGCGGCGCGACGGCAAGGATCTGGTGGTCGAGCATCGGATGCCCGCCTCGGCAGCGGGCGGCTATCTGCGGGTGCGTGGCACCAGCACGCCCGAGGGGGAGCCCGTCCCCGATGTCGCCGGCGAGGACCCGTGGCAGGACCTGTGGTTCTATTCGAACCCGGTCTATTGGAACGGCTGAACGCAAGCGTCATCGCGCGGCAATCGAAACGTCACGAAAGCGTATCGATCGGTCCCTAACCGCGGCGCATGGGTGCAAGCGACGCTTCGATTCAGGGCGGCATGTTGCTGTCGGGCTGGGGGCGGCTGCGCGACCAGATCGCGCGGATGACCCGGCGCGACGATGCCGAGGATCTGTTGCACGATGCCTGGATCGGTCTGGCCGAGCGGCAGGTGGTGGCCGACAATCCGGGCGCGCTGCTGGCACGCGCCGCGGCCAATCGCGCGCACGACGCCTATCGGCGCGAGCGGCGGGCCGGGACCGCGGTGTCGATCGAGCTTGCCGCCGAGACGCTGGCCGATCGCAATCCGCTGCAGGACGAGGCGCTGATCGCGCGGCATCGGCTCGAGCGGGTGCGGATCGGCGTCGAGCAGCTCAGCCCGCGCACCCGGCAGATTTTCTTGATGCACCGGCTGGGTGGGCGTAAGTATCGTGAGATTGCGGACGAACTTGGCATCAGCCAGAGCGCCGTCGAAAAGCACATCGCACGCGCGATGGTCTATCTGACCGATTGGATGGAGAGTTGGTGACGTGATCCGCGGCGAGCCGGCAGCACCCAACCGGCAGGCAGCGGATTGGCTGGCACGACTGCACGCGGACGACCGCACCGACGCCGACCATGCCGCTTTCCGCGCCTGGCTGGGGGCCGACCCGCGCCATGCCGATGCCTTCGAACGCGCGTCGGAGATATGGGATAGCGTCGGTGGCCTGCCGCCGGTCGCGCCGCAGCCCGTGCCAGCGGTGCGCGAGCCGATGCTGTCTCGGCGCGCGGTGATGGCGGGCGGGAGCGCGCTGCTGGTTGCGGGCGGATCGCTGCTCGGCTGGCGCGAGGCGACCGCGGGGGTGTATCGCACCGGGGTGGGCGAGCAGAAGCGGCTGGTGCTCGACGACGGCACGCGGGTGATGCTCGACACTGACACGCGGATCCGCTTCGCCGCGCGATCGGACCTGCGGCTGCTGTCGCTGGCAACCGGGCGGGTCGACCTGCAGATCGCTTCCGATCCGCGCCCCTTCGCGATCCGCGCGGGCGAGCGGCGCGCGCTGGCACGCAGCGGACGGCTCGACATACGCTTCGACGGCGAGCGCGCGGCGCTGACTGCGATCGAAGGGGTCGCGCGCGTCGAAGCAACCGGCGCCGCGCTGGCGCTGGCCCCCGGGGAGCGCGTCGCGATGGCCGATGGCCGCCCTGACCGCATCGACCGCCCCGAACTCGAAGAGCTGATCGCCTGGCAGAGCGGCCGGCTGGCGTTTCGCGACGAGACGCTGGCGCAGGCAGCCGCCGAGATGAACCGCTATACCCAGCGCCCGCTGGTGGTCGCCGATCCGCAGGCGGCGGCGATGCGCTTCACCGGCATGTACCGTGTCGGCGATCCCGAGGCGTTCGCGCGCTCGCTGGCGGTGCTGCTGCCGGTGCGCGTCGAGGCCGATGCCGACGCCATCCGGATATCCTCGGCCACCTGAATTCCCCGCGCGAATTTTTTTCGGCACGCCGGGGTGGGGTAAAATCGTCGCGGATCGTCAGGGGGGTGGGCGCTCGCTGGGAGCGCGAGACGGGGGTTTCCTATGACGATCTTGAAGCGGCGGCTTTGCCGTTCGGCGGCGCTTGCGCTCGCGCTTTCGGCGGTTGTGACGGCGGGGGCCGCGCAGGCGCAGACCCAACAGCGCCGCGTGCGCTTCAACATTGCCGCGCAGCCGATGGACCGGGCACTCGAACAGCTCGCGCGCCAGAGCGGCAGCGATATCCTGTTCACGCGCGCGACGGTCGCGCGGCTCAACGCACCCGCGCTAAGCGGCGAATTCGCCGCCGAAGCCGCAGTGCGCCGGCTGATCGCGGGCCAGCCGCTGAGCGTCACCCGCGACGCGGCGGGGGCGCTGATCGTCCGCCCTCAGCCGGCGGCGGCCCGGCAAACGCCCGCGGTGGCGCCGACGCCGGTCGCAAGCGACCAAGCCGCCGATGAGCAAGACATCGTCATCACCGCCAAGTTTTCCGCGGGCGTCGAACGCTCGCTCGACGTGAAGCGCAACGCCGATTCGATCTCCGACGCGATCGTCGCCGCCGATATCGGCAAGCTGCCCGCGTTCAACATCGCCGAGGCGCTGCAACGCGTTCCCGGCGTCACGATCGTCCGCGAAGCCGGCGAGGGCCAGTTCATCAGCGTCCGCGGGCTGGGCCCCAACTTCCAGGCGGTGACGTTCGACGGGATGCCGCTGGCGTATAACGAGAATATCCGCAATTCGGGCCAGTCGGGCCGCCAGTTCCGGCTGCAGGTGCTGCCCGCGACGCTGATCGACAGCATCGTCGTCATCAAATCGCCGACCGCCGACCTGGTCGAGAACGGCATCGGGTCGACCGTCGACATCCGCTTGCTCAACCCGCTCGATCGCGACCCGTTCGTCGCCGCCAATTTCTTCGGCGGCTATGAGGAGCGGACCGACACGCTCAATCCCAATGGCAGCCTGTCGGCGGGCTGGCACAATGCCGACAACAGCTTCGGGGTGCTTGGCGGCATTTCCTATTCGAAGCGCGAGGTCCAGTTCGACCGGCTCCGCGTGGGCTGGCAGGATCTCGAAGTGCCGGGCTATGGCGAGATCCGTGCGCCGGGCGACGCGCAGCCCTATCTCGAGCTCGAGGATCGCGAGCGGATCAGCGCGGTTGCGGGTATCCAGTGGCGCCCCACCCCCAATCTCGAATTCGACATCGACGGCCTCTATTCGCAGTTCAACAACGAGACGATCGAACGGCGGCTGACCTATTACATCCCCAGCCAGATCGCCCGGCTCGACCCGGCGACCGCGGTGGTCGAGGATGGCCGGCTGGTGGCGGGGACGATCCGCGGTGCGCGCATCCGCAACTATGCCGAATATCTCGACCAGTCGCACCGGAACCTGCAGCTCAATGCGACGATGCGGCTCGACCTCGACGGCTGGCGGTTCGAACCGCGCTTCAGCTATGCGCAGGCCAAGAGCGACCTCGATACCCCGATCCAGCGCGTGCAATATCGCACCGCTAACAATCGCGGCGGCGACCTGACCTTCGATTTTAGCGGCGACGTGCTCGATCGCGCGAAGATCAATTCGCTCTTCACGACCCTCGACCTCACCGATCCGTCGCTGATGCCGTTCGAAAGCTTCGCGGTGCGGCCGATCAATTCGCGCGACGAAGACAAAACGTTGGTGCTGAACGTGTCGCGCGACACCGCGTTCGATCTTGGTGGCCTGCAGATCACGCGGATCGCCTATGGCGGGCAATATTCGGATCGCTATCGCGATTATCAGCGGCGCGATCGCAGCACGACCGCGCTGCGCGACGGCGTTACGCGAACCGGCGATTTCCTCGGCGCGCCGGTCCCCTCGAACGCCTTCGATCAGTCGATCGGCACCTTCCAGCCCTGGACCAATGTCGACTGGGGGCTGTTCAACCAGTCCTATGTGCTGCGGGGCGAGTTTGATGGGGTGAATCCCAGCGCCTACGACCTCGAACCCAATGCCGCCGATCGGCAGAACAGCTATCGCATCGACGAGGAGATCGTCGCTGGCTATGGCCGGATCGACTTCGCGTCGGACGCGGGTGCGGTGCCGGTGCGCGGCAATGTCGGCCTGCGCTATGTCCGCACCGCCACCGATGTCGATGGGACGATCGTATCCCCGGTACGCACCCCCGCGGGCGGCGTGACGACCGAGGTGACGCCGATCACCACGACCGCGAGCTACGAGGAATGGCTCCCGAGCGCGAATGCGAACTTCAGCGTCGCCGACAACATCCAGCTGCGGCTGGGTGCCGCCAGGACGATGACCCGGCCGTCGCTGTCCGAACTGCGCAATTCGATCAACACCAACAGCGTGACCGTCACCAACATCTTCAATCTGGGCGCCGCCGCGCTTGCGGATGAGACGATCAATCTGAACGCATCGGCGGGCAATCCGAACCTTCGGCCCTATACGTCGTGGAACCTCGATCTGTCGTTCGAATGGTATTTCGACAAGTTCGGCGCGTTCACCGCAGCGGCTTTCTATAAGGACGTGAGCGATTACATCGCGGCGGATTTCGAAACCCGTACGCTGGCCTTCGCGGTCAATGACGGATCGACCCTGCCCGTCGACGTGCTGGTATCCACCCCGACCAATGTCGGCGACGCGACGATTTCGGGCATCGAGTTCGGCTATACCAATCGGCTGTCCTTCGGCCTGGGCGTCACCGCGACCGCGACCTTCGCGACGTCAAAGCTCGAGCTCGACCTGGCCGGCGTCGGCGTCCAGTCGGCGGGGGTGCAGGGCGTGTCCGACGTCAGCTACTCGATCACCCCGTTCTTCGAGAGCGGACCGTTCGAGCTCAACCTCAGCTACACCTATCGCAGCCAATATATGACCGACGCGGGCGCGCTGGTGACGTCGCTGCCCACCGCGGACGACGTCGTCGCCTTCTACCAGGACGGGTTCGGCATCCTCGACCTGGGCGGCAGCTACCAGATCCGCCCCAATGTCGAGGCCTTCGTCCAGGCGACGAACGTGCTCGACAGCCGCCAGGTGTCGTTCGCGGGCAGCCGCGACGAATTCACCGAAATCCACACCTTCGGGCGGACGGTGAATTTCGGGGTGCGCGCGAAGTTTTGACCGGTGTCGTGGGGTGGTCTGAACAAAGGGCCGCCCCCGATGCGAGCCGGAAACGAATTATGCTTTGCGACGGTCGCCGCCAGACCCCAGTTGGCCATCGAGAGTGCATGTTGGCACCTGTCTCGGCTTGTGAGGTCCCCCGGATGCCCATCCACGTCGAGACTGAATATCCGGCGTTCATTTTGCGGCGATCTCGCCGCGGCAGCAGCATATTCGATCGGCGAAGCTGTAGTGATACTCGTATCTGTGTCTGGGGCGCGACCTAACGCGCCATTCGAACAACTGGCTTAGGCTAGGGCGGCGACTATTGTTGTCGCCTGTCTTTACTGCAATGCTTCATGTTGCAGGCGTATCGTTCCGACGCCAGACCTCTTCAGCGAGCAAGGTCGCAAAGCCGACCCACGCTGCCAAAGGTAATCCCGCGACGGCGGCGCGGGTGTCCACTTGGCGGGCGGCAGCTACATGACCAACAGCGCTGCCGCCCAAGGCGGCGGAGCCTATCGCTGCCCACCCTGGTGCCCTAAAACCGAAAAACACCTCGGACCAGCCTGCGACACCGATCTGGTTCGCCCCCCAAAAGACCAGCGCTGTTGTGCGCTCTGGCGAAGACGGTGCTCGGAGCAATGTATACCCGCTGTATGCCTGTGCGGCCTGGATGGTTGGCCATGCCAGAGCAAACACAGGCGCGGGTGGTGTGAAGCCAGGCTTACGCAGCCGATCATACCAGCGCTTCGTGCGGGGATTGTTAGGAGAAGGGCTGGCGCGACCGCCTAGTAGCAGAGCGGCAGTAACAGTGCCGATAGCCAATCCGGCCGCCAAACGCGGTGCCATCCTGGTTTTCTCAATCGCAGCTGCCATTTCCGTCTCCTCGTTGCTTAGACAAGTGACAGGGAAACGAGTTCCCACGAACCAAGCAAAGCAACATGTTTGAAGCTGGATCAACGCCAATCAGCGGGCTCGGCCAAGAATCTTCCTCGTTCCCGCAGCGTTTCTCGCAACGGTATTCGCGCCCGATCGCGTTCGAAGGGTAAAGATGCGGTATCGACATCGCCGGTGGGATGTGGTGCGTTTCGAGCACGCACTCGACACAGTAGCGAGGCGTCGGGAGAGGTTTGATGGGGCAGACGGCCAGAGCACTGGCGATACCGACGATCGATCGCCAAGGCCTTCATCGGCTCGAAACGCTGTTTATCGTGCCGGATATATACCGGCGCGACGATGTCGCTGAGCGTCAGGCCAAGTTGGCGCGCATCGTGTCAAACGAGATAGTCCCGCGGCTATTGAAGCTCCATGCCGAAGTCGTGCCAGCCGCGCCGCCAATCAAGGTAGTTATCGAAGCCTTGGTGCCTACCAGCGCCGATATCACCGGCCTTGCCCACATCGTGCTTGGTAGCGATCTCGAGGCCGCCGCCGCCTATGTGCTGATGATGCGCGAGCGCGGGCTTTCGATGGAGACGTTGTTCGTCGAGCTGCTCGAGCCGGCCGCGCGTTTGCTTGGTGAGATGTGGGATCGCGATGATTGCGACTTCATCGACGTGACGCTGGGGGTGGCTCGCCTGCAAAAGCTGCTTGCGATCTTCAACGAGACCCATGTTCTCCCAGGGCTGGATACCCATCGTACCGTATTGATGGCGATGACGCCGGGGGACCAGCACTTCTTCGGCATCACGATGGTCGAGCGGTTTTTGACAGCTGCCGGATGGCAGGTACGTACCGAGCTTGAAGGCACTTACGAGGACATCGCAAATGTCGCGAAGCAAAACTGGTTCGCCGTCGTCGGCTTGACTGCGGGATCGGAACGCCAGCTCGAAAGCATGCGCACAACGATTGCGCAGATACGACGGGAGTCCCGCAACCAAGCGATCGGCGTCATGGTGGGCGGGCCGATGTTTACCGCAAACCCTGAACTGGCTCGCGACGTAGGCGCAGACGACACCGCACCCAACGCACCTGCAGCCGTGTTGGTAGCCCAGAAACTGTTCGATCTGGGGCATCGGCAACGGGCCTAATTGGTGCATGCCCACGTCGATGGACGCACGACGTTCGGAAGCCTTTTTAGAGGGCTGTGAGCGCTTGTGACAGGATGACCATTACTGGCGGGCCATGGCACGGCCATCTCGAGAGCCCGCAACCACCCCGCTAGCAGTCGGGATTTAGTCGGCTACAGTCGGGCCTCGGTGCCGGCGACGCTGTTGGCCCAGCGCCAGATGCGGTCACGCTGCGGCTTCGCCAGGACGATGCAGGCGTTCAATAACAAGGCAGGCAGTCCGAAAATGGCGAACCACGACGCCTGGCCGCTGACGAATGCGACGAGGATCAGAACGGCGAAAGCCGGCACGAACAACAGGGTGAGAAAGGCAAATACCCGTGTCGCGATCAGAATCGTTTTCAATGAGACCTCGTAAACCACAGAATTGGACATCGAAAAGAGCGCGCGGTCCGCGCCTTGCTGCCCGGCCAACGTGCACCATGCCGACGACATGGCAATATCGCCCTAGGGACCTGTAGCGTTTGGGTATCCCCGACACCGGGCCGCATCGCGGCGGAGCGCTTTCCGCAGGCGTTCGGGCTAATGATTCAGATCAGGCATTGGAGGCGCCGACCCCGGTGCCGGCCTGCTCGGCTTCAGGGGGCGGACATCCTGCTCATCAAGAGTTTGATTGTAAGATGTTTCCTTACGCAAGCCGTACAGATGCGCTAACCTGAATTATCCTTCGGGTGGTACGGCCTACCCGCCACAGAAAAGGCGAGCGAACCTATGTTCGACGAATATGGTTTTCCAGGCGACGCTGACTTCGATTACGCCGCGCCTACGCTTTATACCTTTGTATACTGCAGTCGTGCCGCCGAAGGCGTCGATGATATGGAGGTCGATCGCATCATCGAATCGGCGCAGCGCTACAATCTCGCCAAAGGCATCACCGGAGTGCTGGTTTTCGGCAGCGGCGTCTTTTTCCAATGGATCGAGGGACCGCCCGCCGAAGTGCAAAAGCTGATAGCAAACCTGCATGGCGATCCGCGCCATTACGACATCGTCCCGCTGGATCGGAGTGAAGAAAAGCGCGAGCGCTTGTATCCAAATTGGGAGATGGAACGGGTCGAAGCCGACGACATCCGCACGGTGTTGCAGGACGCACTTGAAAGCGCAGAGGACGAGAACAACGTTGCGGCGCTAAGACGTATTCTCGAACATCTCGGTTCCGGTTCGCTCGATTCGCTGGGAAGGTCGTTAGGTCCTCGGTCCTGACCATAGGATGCAGCAGGGCTTTTTCAGATCAAGGTGCAAAGTGCCGGATGAACAGGCGTCCGCCTTTTAGCGCGCATGAGGCCGCGAATGTCTGCATTCGGATCTTGTTGCCGCGGAGGAGCACCGGTGCTTCGAACACCGATCACAAGCAGCTCACACGAGGCCGTCCACAATGTGGCCGGCTCGCGCCATGGGGAACAGCGCGCGCCGGGTGCGGCCGGGGTCAAGCGCGAAGTGCGCGGCAACCGCCCCGGCGATGAAACTATCAAGGTCGGTGGTGGGCCGCAGATCGCGCGCCTCGTACAGCGATGCAGTGGCAAGGCCCGGCCAGTCGGCGATCACGCGCCCGCCCTTGACTGCGCCGCCCATCAGCATCGCGCTTGCCGCGGTGCCATGGTCGGTGCCGCCGGTGCCGTTGACCGCCACGGTGCGTCCGAACTCGGTTGCGACCAGCACCATCGTATTGGCCCACTCTGCACCAAGACCCGTTCGGATCGCGCCGATCATCGCATCGAGCCCGCGCAATTGCCCGGCCAGTCTTGGCTTCTGCCCGGCATGCGTGTCCCAGCCGCCGGTTTCGATCATCGCGACGCGCGCGCCATTCGCCGGCGCTACCAGCCGCGCGCATAATTCACCCGTCGCGGCGGCGTTGCGGCCATTATCTGCCAACAGGTCGCCCGTCAGTAGCCGTGTCGCCAGCGCCTGGTCCCACAGCCCATGCAGCTGCACATCGCCTTGATATAGCATCGACACGCGCTCGATCAGATCGTCTGAAGCCTGGGGTAGGTTCGAGGGGGCATAGCTCGCCACATCGCGCGATCCGCGCAGTGCCAGCGGGATCGTGGCGGCTATCGCCATCGCGCGAGCATCGCCCTTGGGCAGCAGCGACAGCAGCCGGTTCAGCCACCCGTCCTTGAGCGCATAGGGGCCGCTGCCGCCGCTTTCGAGGACATTTTGCCCGTCGAAATGCGAACGCTCACGATAGGGTGAGGCGATTGCATGGGCGAACAACGCCTGGCGCTCGCCGTATAACGCGCCGATCTGCGCCAGCGCAGGATGCAGCGTGAAGGTCGAATCGAGCTTGGCACCCCCCTGCGCCACGTCGCCGAGCATCCCGCGCTGCCCAGCAAAGGCCGGATCGCCGACGGGCACGACGATGCCAAGGCCATCGGCGGCGCCGCGCTGGATGATGAAGATGAAACGCTTGTCGGTGGGGCTGCTGCGAAGGCGATCCGTGGGGTGAATAACGTCGCTGCGCCGAGTAGCCCGCCGTGCAGGAGGTTCCGTCGATCAATCATCATCTATCTCCGCATGAAATCGGGGGAAACCAGCAGCAGCGCCAGCCCCTGCGCCGGGCTTTCGGCACGCGCGATCGCCGTCGCCGTCGGTGGCGAGAGCGAACTGCCGAACAGCGTGGCCGCAACCGCGCGCGCGTCACCGGCACCCTGCGCACGGGCCGCCACCCGTTCGGCCGCCTCGACTCGTCGCATCAGCGCATCGGGGCCTGCCCAGCTCGCGGCGACATCGTCGAACCCGGCGGGCGATCCCGGTCGCCACACCGGCTGCCCCAACTGCGTAACGTAGCCCAGCACATTGGGGGTGGGGAAGGTTTCGGCTCCGATCGCTCGCATCGCTGACACCGACCATTCCCACGGCGTCTTGAACTTCGCAGCTTCGGGTGCCCACGCCTCGGGCGCTTCGACCAGCGCGCGATAGACCGTGGGCAGATCACCCCCCGATTGCAGGAAGGCGCGTTCCAGGCGCGCCACCAGCGCAGGTGGAGGGGTGTCGGCAACGAAATGGCGCGCCAGCTTCGTCGCAAGGTGGCGCGCGGTTGCAGGATGCGTCGCCAGCATGTCGAGCACCGCCTGCGCCTGTCCCTCGCCCGCCTGCGCGAAGCTGCGCCCCAGCACGGTGCGCGGACCCGGTTCGTGCAGCACAGGTGCGAACATGAAATCCCCGGGCGACGCGGTCGCCAGCCGGCTCCCAGGACCGCCCGCGATCCCCCCCACGGTCCACCCCGTCAGCGCCCGCGCCAAATCGGTGACGTCGGCCTGGCCATAGCCGGTGCGGGCTCCCAAGGTGTGGAGCTCGAGGATTTCGCGCGCCAGATTTTCGTTCAGCCCGCGCTTGCGTCCGTTGGCGGCGGCGCGCTGTCCCGCGATGCTGCCCGGCCCGACCGACTGCGCTTGGTCCAAATAGGTCAGCATCGCCGGATGCCGCTCGACCGCGCGCAGCATCGCGGCAAAGCTGCCCAGCACGTGCGGCCGGATCGCGTCGAATTCGAAGCTGCCGGCCATCGCGATGACCGGAGGCTTCTCGGCCGAAATCGCAAAATGGTTCGCCCAGAAATGGACCAGCCGTTCAACGAAGGGGGTCGGGGTAGTCAGCGCAGCGGTCGCCCGGGCAGCAACCGAGTCGACATACAGCGCGCGAAGCTTCGACCGCTCGATCTGCCGTGATTGCACGGCGGCGCCGGGGATCGGCGAGTCAACTGCGCCCGCGGTTGCTGCCGTACCGGCCGTCGCCTCGCCAGCCCGCAGCTGCATCCGCCCCGCGCGGGCCGCTCGATAGAAATCGACCAGCGCCGCTGCCGCCTCGGCGCGCGAGGGCGCGGCGGCGATCGCTTGTGGACGCGCGATATAGCTGTCGAGCTGGGCAAGCAGCCAGCCGCGTGCGTCTTTCGGCAACTCGGTTCCTAATCGGGCACCAAGACCGAAACGGTTAGTCGCAATCGCAGGTGGACGCATACACTCGCTCCTATTCGCGGCGCAGCCTGGGGCTTAACTGTATCAGGACTTTGTCAGCTGGAAGCTTCTGTCGTGGGCTTGCGACAGTTCGTCGCAACACGCGCCGCAGCCAGTCTGCCGGCGCACAGAAACAGGTGCTGAAATAGCATCCTTTTTGGGAAAGCCGGCGTGCCGTTGGGCAAGAGGACGCCTACGACTCCTCTCCCCCTCGGACATGAATGAATGGCCGAAGCCGAGTAGCCGAAACCAAGCCGCGAATGGCCGAGTGTGGGCCGTAGTGCTACCGATCGGCCAACCACTCGACGGCGCTGGCGCCGCTCCGGCTCTTATCTGACAGCGGATATCGCTGTTCCAGCGATGCCGGCGGCGTGTCCCCGGACGAATTTGTGCCAGAACTTAGTGTCGGCAAGATTGTACGGCTTCGCTCTGGGCTTGGCGGAGGTAATCTTGCGTTGTGTCAACATCGTCGTGATCCCGGATTACTCCGGATCCACCCAGCAGACACAAAATGAGACTGTTTTTGTGTCTCTTTTGCTGAATTCCACTGGATCAACCCGGACGGTTGCCAGCGATCGTCGATGAAATTCCGCTTTGAAACCAGCCGCTTGCTGGACGCCGCTGGACGTTCCTGAACGGAACGAAAAGCGAAAATATGGTGCCCAGAAGAGGACTCGAACCTCCACGCCCTTGCGAGCGCCAGCACCTGAAGCTGGTGCGTCTACCAATTCCGCCATCTGGGCACGGGGTAGGGAGCGGCCTTTAGGGTCGGGGTCGGGGGGTTGTCAACTGGCGATCGCCGATGGTCGCTCCTCGCTTGCCGTTTGGCGCGCGGCGGGGCATTTGGCGGGTTCGAAGGCGGCAGACACGCGCAGTGGCGCATGAGAAGGTGTGGGCGATGAAGGACAAGCTGGTAACGCTGGTCGGCGGCGGCGGATTTTTGGGGCGCTATGTCGCGCAGGAACTGCTGGCGGCGGGCGCGCGCGTCCGGATCGCGCAGCGCGATCCGCGCAGCGCCTTTTTCCTGCGGCCCTTGGGTGGGTTGGGGCAGACCCAGTTCGTCGCCGCCGACATCGCCAAGCCCGACAGCATCGCGCGGGCTGTTGCCGGCTCGGATGCCGTGGTGAATTTGGTGGGGACCTTCACCGACTATCGCCGCGTCAATGTCGATGGCGCGCGGACGATCGCCGAGGCCGCGGCGGGGGCGGGGGCGGCGGCGTTCGTCCAGATCTCGGCGATCGGCGCCGATGCGCAGTCGCCCTCGCTATACGGGCGCACCAAGGCCGAGGGCGAGCAGGCGGTGCTGGCGGCGTTTCCGCGCGCGACGATCCTTCGCCCCTCGGTGGTGTTCGGCCGCGAGGACCAGTTCATCAACCGCTTCGCCGCGATGATCGCGAGCCTGCCCGTGGTGCCGGTGCTCAAGGGCGATGCCAGGTTCCAGCCGGTCTATGTCGGCGACGTCGCCAAGGCGGTGACCGCGGCGCTGTCCGATCCCGGCGCGCATGGCGGGCAGACCTATGAGCTCGGCGGCCCCGACGTGCTGACGATGGCCGAGCTGCATCGCTGGATCGGCGAGCAGATCGGCCGCACCCCGCCGATGCCCGCGCTCCCCGACGCGGTGGGGTCGATGATGGCGAGCCTTGGCTTCCTGCCCGGCGCGCCGATCACCAAGGACCAGTGGCTGATGCTCCAGCGCGACAATGTCGTCGCGCAGGGCGCCAAGGGGCTTGCCGCGCTGGGCGTCACCGCGACGCCGATCGGCGCGATGGCGCTCGGTTGGCTGGTACAGTATCGGCGCAACGGACGGTTCGGCGGCAAGATCGCCGCCTGAATTCCACTAACGCCTGTGGCCGTCGGGCCGGGCAACCGGCCAGGGGGCTGCCATGGAAGACTTGTTGACGATCATCCTGTTGGGATTGATCGAAGGTTTGACCGAATTCCTGCCGGTGTCGTCGACCGGGCATCTGATCCTCGCCAGCGAATTGCTGGGCTTCACCGAGGAAGGTTCGATCGCGTTCAAGATCGCGATCCAGCTCGGCGCGATCCTGGCGGTGCTGGTCGCCTATTGGCGGCGATTCTGGACGGTCGGCACCGGGATGCTGCGCGGCGAGGCCGAGCCCTGGCGCTTCGCGCGCAATATCCTGCTCGCCTTCGCCCCCGCGGTGGTGGTCGGCGTGATCGCCTATGAATCGATCCGCGCGGTGATGCAGCAGCCAATCGTCGTCGCCGTCGCGCTGATCGTCGGCGGGATCGCGATCCTTGTGATCGAGCGGATGGTGAAGGTCGCCAAATATGAAAGCGTCGAGGCCTTGCCCGCCACCACCGCAGGGGCGATCGGGCTGGTCCAGTGCCTGGCGATGCTGCCGGGCGTCAGCCGATCGGGGGCGACGATCATGGGGTCGCTGCTGATGGGGGTCGAGCGCAAGACTGCCGCCGAGTTCAGCTTCTTCCTCGCGGTGCCGACGATGATCGGCGCGACGGTCTATGCGCTGTACAAGGATCGCGCGCTGCTGAATGCCGACGACCTGCTGGCGATCGCGATCGGCTTCACCGTTGCGTTCATCGTCGCGCTGGCGGTGGTGAAGGCGTTCGTGAAGGTGGTTTCGCGCTTCGGCTTCGCGCCGTTCGCTTGGTATCGAATCATCGTGGGGAGCGCGGCACTAATCTGGCTGCTGGCGCGGTAGGGCCGATCCGGGCGCTTTGTGGTGCGGCAGACCGGGATTGCTGGGTCCGGAATGGGGCTTGAGGCGAAATAGGGCAGCATAAGTGTCCTATCGGTCTATTTGTGCGTGACAATCGCGGTTTGCGACTGTATAGGCGCCTCGTAAGGCAATCATACAGGAACTGCGCATGGCCACCGGCTCGACGCTGAAGTTCGTCGGCATCGACCAGGCCTATCCGGCCAAGCGCGATGCCGATGCACGCAACAAGGACTTTCAGGAGATCGCCGATCGGTTCGCGGTCCCCAAGGCCGAGGAACAGGCGGGGCGCTGCTCGCAATGCGGCGTGCCCTATTGCTCGGTCCACTGCCCGCTCCACAACCACATCCCCGACTGGCTTCGCCTGACCGCCGAGGGTCGGCTGCGCGAGGCGTATGAACTGTCGAACGCGACCTCGACGATGCCCGAGATCTGCGGCCGCATCTGCCCGCAGGACCGGCTGTGCGAGGGCAATTGCGTCATCGAATTTTCAGGCCATGGCGCGGTCACGATCGGCTCGGTCGAGAAGTTCATCACCGACACCGCCTGGGAAGAAGGCTGGGTCGAGCCGCTGGTGCCGGGGCCGGCGCGTGGCCAGTCGGTCGGGGTGATCGGCGCGGGGCCGGCGGGGCTGTCGGCGGCCGAATATCTGCGCACCTTCGGCTACGAGGTGCATGTCTATGACCGGCACGATCGCGCCGGCGGGCTGCTGACCTATGGCATCCCCGGCTTCAAGCTCGAAAAGCCCGTCGTCATGCGCCGCGTCGAGCGGCTCAAGGCGGGCGGCATCGTGTTCCACGAAGGCTTCGAGGTCGGCCGCGACGCGACGATGGACGAATTGCGCTCGCGCCACGACGCGCTGCTGGTTGCGACCGGGGTGTACAAGGCGCGCGCGATCAAGGCACCGGGGATCGGCAGCGAAGGCGTCGTCGAGGCGCTCGACTATCTGATCGCCTCGAACCGCAAGAGCTTCGGCGACGCGGTGCCTGCCTGGGACGATGGCAGCCTGAACGCGCAGGGCAAGCATGTCGTCGTCATCGGCGGCGGCGATACCGCGATGGATTGCGTGCGCACCGCGATCCGCCAGGGCGCGGCATCGGTGAAGTGCCTGTATCGCCGCGACCGCGCCAACATGCCCGGCAGCCAGCGCGAAGTCGCCAATGCCGAGGAAGAAGGCGCCGAATTCGTCTGGCTCTCGGCCCCCGAAGCCTTCGAGGCCGCGGTCGAGGGCCGCGTCTCGGGTGTCCGCGCGACGCGGATGCGGCTGGGCGCGCCCGATGCCTCGGGCCGGCGGACCCCCGAGCCCGATCCGGGCAACGAGATGGTGCTCCAGGCCGATCTGGTGGTGAAGGCGCTGGGCTTCGATCCCGAGGACCTGCCCGCGATGTTCGGCGCGCCCGAATTGGGCGTCAATCGCTGGGGCACGATCCGCGTCGACAACAAGACGATGATGACCAGCCTCGAGGGCGTGTTCGCAGCGGGCGACATCGTGCGCGGCGCGAGCCTGGTGGTGTGGGCGATCCGCGACGGCCGCGACGTGAGCGACCGGATGCATGCCTGGCTCAAGGCAAAGGCGGCGCGCGAGCGGGTGGCGGCGTGAGAATTGAGCCGGGCGAAGCAAAGGCGATTAAGGCCGCCGCCGCTTATGCGTTCGGCGCCGATGCGGTCGTGCGGCTGTTCGGCAGCCGTGTCGATGATGCTCGCAAGGGGGGTGATATCGACCTCCATGTCGAAGTCGCGCCCGAGATCGATGAGTGGAACGCCCGTTTGCGGTTCGAGGATAATTTGTTCGCCCGGATCGATGAACAGCGCGTCGATGTCACGGTTCACAAGCGCGGCAACCCGCTGCGGGGCATCGATCTGGTCGCACGTCGTGACGGGATCGCGCTGTGAACCGCGAGGGCGAAGCGCTGATCCTGCGCGAGCATCTGGAGACGGTCGACCATTTGGTGGGCAGCCTGGACCGGGTGCAGGGGCGCATCGCCTCGCTGGTGCCGTTTACCCCCGAGCGGACAAGAGCGCTTGCCGGCGACGATCACATCTATGTGCTGGCGTTCCTGAAGACCTTTGAACAGTTGGAAGAGGCGCTGGGTCGGACCCTGAAGACGGTCGTGATGCTGATGCACTTGGGTGAGGTGCTGCGCTTGACGCCGCGCGACGTGGCGTTTCGGGCAGCGTCGCTTGGGATCATTCCCGACGCAAAAGCATGGGCTGATGCGGTACGGGTTCGCAACGCGCTGGCGCATGAATATCCGCTCGATCCGGCAAAGCAGGCGGGCCAGGTCAATGCCGCCTGGCACATGCGCGAAACCCTGATCGAAACCGGTCGATCGATCCACGACTTTGTCGAGCGCGAACGGCTCTTGCACGGCGATCTCTAGCACTCGGTTCGCGACTGCGACCGCCAAGGACATGCGAATGATGACCAACGAAACCGAACGCCTCCGCCTGGCCGAACACGGTATGTATCGCCCCGAATATGAAGGCGATGCCTGCGGCGTCGGGCTCGTCGCCGCCACCGATGGCAAGCCATCGCGCCGCGTCGTCCAGTCGGCGATCGATGCGCTGAAAGCGGTGTGGCATCGCGGCGCGGTCGATGCCGATGGCATGACCGGCGATGGCGCGGGCGTGCATGTCGATCTGCCGCTGCGCTTCTTCGACGACGCCGTCGTCGCCTCGGGGCACAAGGTGCGGCCCAACCGGCTGGCGGTGGGCATGATCTTCCTGCCGCGCACCGATCTCGGTGCGCAGGAAACCTGCCGCACGATCGTCGAGAGCGTCATCATCGATGCCGGCTACACCATCTATGGCTGGCGGCAGGTGCCCGTCGATGTGTCGGTGATCGGCATGAAGGCGCAGGCGACCCGGCCCGAGATCGAGCAGATCATGATCGCCGGCCCGATGCCCGACGAGGCTGACGCCGCCGAGTTTGAGAAGAACCTGTACCTGGTCCGCCGGCGGATCGAGCGGCAGGTGATCGCCGCGCAGATCAGCGGCTTCTACATCTGCTCGCTCAGCTGCCGCTCGATCATCTACAAGGGGCTGTTCCTCGCCGAGAGCCTGTCGCTCTTCTACCCCGACCTGCTCGACGAGCGCTTCGAGAGCCGGGTCGCAATCTTCCATCAGCGTTATTCGACCAACACCTTCCCGCAATGGTGGCTGGCGCAGCCCTTCCGCTGCCTGGCGCACAATGGCGAGATCAACACGATCCGCGGCAACAAGAACTGGATGCTCAGCCACGAGATCAAGATGGCGAGCATCGCGTTCGGCGAGCATTCGGAAGACATCAAGCCGGTGATCCCGGCGGGCGCGTCGGACACGGCCGCGCTCGACGCGACGTTCGAGGCGATCTGCCGCTCGGGCCGCGACGCGCCCACCGCCAAGCTGATGCTGGTGCCCGAGGCCTGGCAGGGCCGCAGCGACCTGCCAACCGCGCATGCCGATATGTATTCGTATCTCGCGAGCGTGATGGAGCCGTGGGACGGCCCCGCTGCGCTGGCGATGACCGATGGACGCTGGGCGGTGGCGGGGCTCGACCGGAACGCACTGCGCCCGCTGCGCTACACGCGCACGTCGGACGGGTTGCTGATCGTCGGATCGGAGACGGGCATGGTGCCGGTGCCCGAATCCTCGGTGCTCGAAAAGGGCCGGCTTGGGCCGGGCGAGATGATCGCGGTCGACCTCGACGCCGGCGTGCTGTTCCACGATCGCGAGATCAAGGACCGGATCGCCGCCGAGCATGACTATGCCGAGATGATCGGCGGCTATCTCTCGATCGAAGACCTGCCCGACGTTCCGGCCAGCACCTGCCGCTACGATCGCGCCGAACTGGCGCGGCGGCAGGTGGCGGCGGGCCAGACGCTCGAGGACATGGAGCTCATCCTCGCGCCGATGGTCGAGATGAGCAAGGAAGCGATCGGCTCGATGGGCGACGATACCCCGCTCGCGGTGATCAGCGACAAGCCGCGTCTGATCAGCCATTTCTTCCGCCAGAATTTCAGCCAGGTCACCAACCCGCCGATCGACCCGTTGCGCGAACGCTATGTGATGTCGCTCAAGACGCGGTTCGGCAATCTCGCCAACATCCTCGATGTCGAGGCGGCGCGCGGGCGCGTGCTGGTGCTCGAATCGCCGGTGCTCACCTGCGCCGAATGGGATCGGCTGAAGGCGCATTTCGGCGGGCTGTCGGCGACGATCGACTGCACCTTCTCGCCCGCCAGCGGCCCCGATTCGCTGCGCACCGCGATCGCCAGCATCCGTGCGCAGGCCGAACAGGCGGTGCGCGAGGGCAAGACCGAATTGTTCCTGACCGACGAGGCGGTGTGCGAGGATCGCGTGGCGATCCCCGGCGTGCTCGCGACCGCGGCGGTGCATACGCATCTCGTCCGGCGGGGCTTGCGCTCCTATGCCAGCGTCAACGTCCGCGTCTCCGAATGCCTCGACACGCATTATTATGCGGTGCTGATCGGTGTCGGCGCGACGACGGTGAACGCCTATCTCACCGAAGCCGCGATCGCCGACCGCCAGGCACGCGGGCTGTTCGGCGACCTGTCGCTCGACCAGTGCCTCGCGCGGCATCGCACCGCGATCGACGAGGGGCTGCTCAAGATCATGTCGAAGATGGGGATCGCGGTGATCTCCAGCTATCGCGGCGGCTATAATTTCGAAGCGGTGGGCTTGAGCCGCGCGCTGGTCGCCGATCTGTTCCCCGGCATGCCCGCCAAGATCTCGGGCGAGGGCTATGCCTCGCTCTACGTCAACGCGACCGAGCGGCACGAAGCGGCGTTCGATCGCGCGGTGACGACGCTGCCGATCGGCGGCTTCTATCGCCAGCGCCATTCGGGCGAGACGCATGCCTATTCGGCGCAGCTGATGCACCTGCTGCAGACCGCGGTCGGCAACGACAGCTTCTCGACCTATATGCAGTTCTCGCGCGGGGTGCGCGATTTGCCGCCGGTGTATCTGCGCGACCTGCTCGAGTTCAACTTCCCGCGCGAGGGAATCGCGATCGAGCAGGTCGAGGCGATCACCGAGATCCGCAAGCGCTTCGTCACGCCGGGCATGTCGTTGGGCGCGCTCAGCCCCGAGGCGCACGAGACGCTGGCGATCGCGATGAACCGCATCGGTGCCAAGGCGGTGTCGGGCGAGGGCGGCGAGGACAAGCTGCGCTACACCCCCTATGCCAATGGCGACAACGCCAATTCGGGGGTCAAGCAGATCGCCAGCGGGCGCTTCGGCGTGACCGCCGAATATCTCAACGCCTGCGACGAGATCGAGATCAAGGTGGCGCAGGGTGCCAAGCCCGGCGAGGGCGGGCAATTGCCCGGCTTCAAGGTGACCGAGTTCATCGCCAAGCTTCGCCACGCGACGCCGGGGGTGACGCTGATCAGCCCGCCGCCGCACCACGACATTTATTCGATCGAGGATCTCGCGCAGCTCATTTACGACCTCAAGCAGATCAATCCGCGCGCGCGGGTGTGCGTGAAGCTGGTGTCGTCGGCGGGCATCGGCACCGTCGCGGCGGGCGTGGCCAAGGCGCATGCCGACGTCATCCTGATCGCCGGCCATGTCGGTGGCACCGGCGCGTCCCCGCAGACCAGCATCAAATATGCCGGCACGCCGTGGGAAATGGGCTTGAGCGAGGTCAACCAGACGCTGACGCTGAACAATCTGCGCGGGCGGGTGACGCTACGCACCGATGGCGGCCTGAAGACCGGGCGCGACATCGTGATCGCGGCGATCCTGGGCGCCGAGGAATTCGGCATCGGTACATTGAGCCTGGTAGCTATGGGCTGCATCATGGTGCGCCAGTGCCATTCGAACACCTGCCCGGTTGGCGTGTGCACGCAGGATGAGAAGATGCGCGCCAAGTTCACCGGCACGCCCGAAAAGGTCATCAACCTGATGACCTTTATTGCCGAGGAAGTGCGCGAAATCCTCGCGCGGCTGGGGGTCAAGACGCTCAACGATCTGGTCGGGCGCACCGAATTCCTGCGCCAGGTGAGCCGCGGGGCCGAGCATCTCGACGATCTCGACCTCAACCCGATCCTCGCCAAGGTCGACGCTACCGATGCGGAGCGGCGCTTCAGCCTCAGCACCTTCCGCAACGCGGTGCCCGACAGCCTTGATGCGCAGATGATCAAGGATGCGGCCGCAGTCTTCTCGCGCGGGGAGAAGATGCAGTTGACCTATTCGGTGCGCAACACGCACCGCGCGGTCGGCACCCGGCTGTCGAGCGAGATCACCCGCACCTTCGGCATGTCGAAGCTGGCCGATGGGCATGTCCATGTCCGGCTGCGCGGCAGCGCGGGCCAGTCGCTGGGCGCGTTCCTGTGCAAGGGCGTGACGCTCGAAGTGTTCGGCGACGCCAACGACTATGTCGGCAAGGGGCTGTCGGGCGGGCGCATCGTGGTGCGACCGATGGTGTCGTCGCCGCTTGCATCCCAAGACAACACGATCCTCGGAAATACCGTGCTGTACGGCGCGACCAGCGGGCGGTTGCTGGCGGCGGGGCAGGCGGGCGAGCGGTTCGCGGTGCGCAATTCGGGGGCCGAAGTGGTAGTCGAAGGATGCGGCGCGAATGGCTGTGAATATATGACCGGCGGCATCGCCGTGGTGCTCGGCAAGGTCGGCCATAATTTCGGGGCGGGCATGACCGGGGGAATGGCGTTCATCTACGACCCCGACGCCAGCTTCGCCGCGCGCGCGAACCCCGAGAGTATCGTGTGGAATCGCCTGTCATCGGCGCATTGGGAGGGCGTGCTGCGCGACCTGATCGCCGCGCATCACGATGCGACCGACAGCAAATGGTCGGGCGGGCTGCTCGACGATTGGGACCGGGTGCGCGGGCATTTCTGGCAAGTGGTGCCCAAGGAAATGCTCGAGCGGCTCGCAGTGCCGATCGACGACCGCAGCGCCCCCGAACTGGTGGCGGCGGAGTAGTTCAGGCTACTCGGGCAATGTCGGTCAGACCGAAGTCGTTCCCTTTGAAAAGCAGGGGGCAATCCGCGATTTTCGCAATGGCATAGGATAGGCAGTCACCCATATTCAGCGACGCAGGGTGCCTGCCTTTGCCGTATCGGTCGAACGCATCGAGCGCCACAAGATGATGCTCAGCCGTGAAGGCGATGGTTTCGATCGGTGCCGCAAGCGCCAGCGCATCTACTGCCGCCCTAACCGGTTCGGGAAACTTGCCCAGCGTCACCATGCGCAACTCGAATAAAGTCGGCGCACCGATAAATACCCGCCTATGCGCCTGTATGAGCGCGCCAAAGGTCTCGGCTTCCGGCTCGCGTAGAACAATGGCGAGGATCGCGGACGTATCGATCGCGATCACCCGGGCAAGCCGTGCTCATCGTAGCCGATGATCTCGTCAGCGCTCCGACCATCCAAAATCGGGTGTGCGGCGACGAGGTCTTGAACTTTCCGCATTCGCTCAACGAAGCTTTCCTCATCGGGCAACGCGTTCTCGCGACGCAATGCGTCGGTCACGGCAACGCGGATAGCGCTTGTGTAGGTGAGCCCCTTCAGCTTTGCGTAGTGCCGAACCATGCGATCGGTGGCTTCGTCCTTGATGCTGAGGGCCACGATCGTTCCTTCTAGATTTTCTGCCACCAATATAGATTGCCGTCGTCGTGGAAACAATCTTCCCCCCGTCGTGCGGCAAGCCTAACACTGCCGCGCATGTGGCAACTCTACCAATTCCCCTTGTGTCCCTTTTCGCGCAAGGTGCGCCTCCTGCTCGCTGAGAAGGGCGTGGGCTATGATCCGGTGCGCGAATCGCCCTGGCTGCGGCGCGACGAGTTTCTCGACATGAACCCCGCCGGGCAGACCCCGGTGATGGTGCATAGCGACCGCCCGGGCCGGCCGATGATCGATTCGATGGCGATCTGCGAATATTTCGAAGAGACCGTCGAAAAGGCCGCGATGATCAACGGCACCGCCGCCGACCGCGCCGAAATCCGCCGGCTGGTGACCTGGTTCGACACCCAATTTTATCGCGACATCACCGCGCCCCTGCTCAAGGAGCGGATGGAAAAGCGGCTGGTACTGCGCGAATCGCCCGATGCCGGGCGGCTGCGTGAGGCGATGAAGGCCGCGGTCTCGCACCTCGATTATATCGATTACCTGCTCGACCATCGCAAATGGATCGCCGGGTCGACGATCAGCCTCGCCGACCTCGCGGCGGCGGCGCAGATTTCGATCGCCGATTATCTGGGCGGGATCGACTGGAAGAGCCACGAACAGACCAAGCGCTGGTATGTCGGCATGAAGAGCCGCCCGAGCTTTCGCCCGCTGCTCGCCGAGCGGATGGAAGTCGTGAGCCCGCACGCCGATTACGAGAAACTCGACCTGTAAGGAGGGAAAGGGCGATGCTCGAACATGTTCCCCGCTGGCTCGGCAAGGCGCTGAGCGGCCTGCGCGCGGGCCAGGACAAGCTGGCGATCGCGCAATCCGAACTCGGCAGCTTCGAATCGATCCGGCTGGCGAGCCCCGCCTTCGCCAATGGCGCGCGGCTGCCCGAGCGCTTCACCGCCGATGGCGAGGGCGTGTCGCCGCCGCTCTTCTGGACCGACGTGCCCGAGGGCGCGGTGCGGCTGGCACTGCTGGTCGAGGATGCCGACGCGCCGACCCCGTCGCCGCTGGTGCATGCGGTGGTGTGGGATCTGCCCGTCGGCGATGGCGAGCTCAAGGAAGGCGCGATCGTCGCCGACAAGCGCCGCGACGCCGCCGACGGCAGCGATGTCGGGCGCAACAGCTATTTCGCCGAAGGCTGGCTGCCGCCCGACCCGCCGACCGGGCATGGCGTCCACCATTATGCCTTCCAGCTCTTCGCGCTGGCGGAGGGGCCTGACCTCAAGGAAAACCCCAATCGGGGGGCGATGCTCAAGGCGATGCGCGGCCGGGTGCTCGCGGCGGGGCTGCTGACCGGCACCTATTCGCGCGGTGAGGCCCAGCCCACCGGCTTGGTGGGCAAGGCCGTCCCCGCCGCCGCATGAGGGCGCGGCTCAGCCGCCCACGATCATCCCGCCATTGGGGTGCAGCACCTGTCCCGACATGTAGCTCGAATCCTCGCACGCCAGGAACAGGAAGCTCGGCGCGACTTCGTTGGGCTGGCCGGGGCGACCGATCGGGGTCTTCTCGCCGAAGGTCTTGAGCTTTTCGGGATCGGCGCCGCCGAACGGGTTGAGCGGGGTCCAGATCGGCCCCGGTGCCACCGCGTTGACGCGGATGCCATCGCCGATCAGATTCTCCGACAGGCTGCGCGTGAAGGCGGTGATCGCGCCCTTGGTCGCCGAATAGTCGAGCAGATTCTTGGCGCCATTGTACATCGTCACCGACGTGCAGTTCACGATCGCCGCGCCCGCCTGCAGATGCGGGCGCGCTGCCTGCACCATGAAGAACATGCCGAAGATATTGGTCTGGAAGGTGCGGCGAAGCTGCTGCTCGGTGATGTCGACGATATCCTTGTCGGGATGCTGCTCGCCGGCATTGTTCACCAGGATGTCGATGCGATCGAAGGTCGAGTAGACCCGCGCAACGGCTTCCTCGCAGAACGCCTTGTCGCCAACGTCCCCCGCGATCGTCAGCGCGCGGCGGCCCTCGTGGCGGACGATGCGCGCGGTTTCCTCGGCATCGTCATGCTCATTGAGATACAGGATCGCGATATCGGCGCCTTCGCGCGCATAGAGCGCGGCGACCGCGCGGCCGATGCCGCTATCCGCCCCGGTGATGATCGCAACCTTGCCCGAAAGCCGGCCCGATCCGGGGTAGCGCGGTTCCCATTGCGGCTTGGGGTCGAGCGCGCTTTCATGGCCTGGCAGCGCGTCTTCGTGGATCATCGGGATCGTGGCACTCATCGTCGAACTCCTCGGTTTCGAGGGGGTCAACCGGTGAGCGCGAGCGACGTTCCTTGGGGCCTGCAGCGCCGGCGGCCCTGTTGAGCCTACCGGCGCGCGAAGCGATATTTGGGGCAGAAAGTTTCGGTCACGCTCAAACGATCGGGACCGAGGGTGCCGATGCTGCGACCAGCATCGCGGTGAACAGGACCGCGCCGACGAACGAGATGGCCGAGCGCTGGATGGTTTCGAAACGAAGCGACATGGTGAAAACTCCCTGATTTCGGCTTGTCCGGACCATCCGGCTGCCGATGCCAAGAGCTTTGCACGGCTCGTGCCAATTCACGCGAGTGGCAGAAAACTGCCGAAATCGGCGCGCCTCCGCGTTGAGTTGGGAATTGTCGACAATATTCGTCGGTGTAATTGGCCAATCAGTCGCGAAGATTGCTATCCGTCAGCACCTGGTTCCGCCCGGCGTCTTTGGCGGCGTATAGCAAGCGATCGGCGCGCTGGAATGCGTCGGCGGCGCGGTCGTCGCGCGTCAGCGGGGTTACCCCCACCGAGATCGTTATCTCGCCCAGTGGCGCGTCGGATTCGCGCAGGCGATAGCGCTTTCGCGCTACCTCGAGCCGAGCGGCATCGACCGTCGCGATCCCGTCGTCCAGCGGCCCGTAAATGAGCAACGCGAATTCCTCGCCGCCATAGCGCGCGACCAGATGGCCGCTGCACGTCTGTTCGAGCGTCTGGCCGATCGCGCGCAGTACCCGGTCGCCGACGGCATGGCCGAAGCGATCATTGACCGCCTTGAAATGATCGACGTCGCAGATCGCGATGCAGGCGCTGCGACCCTCGGCGAGCACCTGCGCGAACGCGGCTTCGAAGGCGCGGCGGTTGGGCAGCCCGGTCAGCGGATCGCGCAGCGCGTCGCCGCGCGCCTGTTCGAGCATCCGCCGCAACTCCTGCGTCTCCTTGTGCGCATGATCGAGCCGGCGTTCGGCGGCGTGGACGCGGCCGATCATCGTCGCGGTGATCTGGTTCACATCGTCGAGGAACCCGATCGTCTCGCCGTCGGTCGATCGCCCGATCGCATCGACGCTGGCGGCCAGGTCGCGGCCGAAATCGCGGGTCTCGCACTGCACCGTCTCGACGATGTCGATGAACCCCGCGACCTGGTTTTCGGTTTGCGCCGCCAGCGCCGCGGAATCGTGGGTTCCTGCATGGGCCGGCGCGACCCGATCGGCGCTGATTTGGACCCCCAACGATTCGATGTCGCGTTGGGTCAGTCGCACTCCGCCATCGGTGAGCGACGCGACCGCGCCGGCAAGCACGCCCTGCGGATCGGTGACGACGTGATACGCGAAGGCGTAATTCAGCGGCGTCGGGTCGAGACGCTGATCGGACAGAAACGTCCCGACGCGGTCGAACACCTCGCGAGCAGCAGCCGATATCGCGTCGCTTCGTTGGGCGGATGCCGGCGGCATGCGTTTGGGGTTCCTCGTCAGTCGGCCAGATGCCAGCGGTCTGTGACGACCGTTGGGTCATCGGGCGATACCGGCATTGTACTAATATTGCCTAAGCAACCCCCTGAACATAGGACAATATTCTCAGCGCGCGGCCTTGAGCTTGCGTACTGCAGCCAAAGTGGTGCGAACGTGATCGACCGGGCTCATGTCGCTGTGCGCAAAAGCAATTCGACCGTCTTGGCCGATGACATAGCTGGTGCGGTTGCTGATCGCCGCGCCGCCGGGGCGCTTGAGTTCGACGTCATAGCCCTTGAGCATCGCCGGGGTCGCGGTGGCGACCGCGAACTTGCCTGCGCACAACTCGGTCGAGAATTTCTGCAGCTGCGGGATGGCATCGGCCGACATGCCGATCACCGTCGCGCCCGCCGCCTTGAAATCGACGACCGCGTCGGCGAACGCCTTGGCCTCGGCATTGCAGCCCGAGGTGAAGGCCGCGGGGAAGAAATACAGCACCACCGGCCCGCGCTTGAGCTGTTGCGACAGCCGCAGGTTGAAGACCTTGCCCGCCATCGCGCCCTTGGTCGCGAAATCGGGCGCGCGGGCGCCGGGGGCGAGCGCGGCCGAGGCCGGCATGGCGAGCGTCAGGGCAAGGACGGCAAGGATCGAGGCTGCGCGCATGATGGTTCTCCCGGGATGTCGTAACCGAGGCTAGCGCGCGCCGGCGCGCGAGTCGATCAGCGGGTGAGCGCGATTCCGAGCCGGGCATGGGTGTCGCGCAGGCGATAGTCGTCGAGCGCTTCGCCAAAGCCGGTAAAGCCCTGTCCGAACAGATAGATGCCCAGGCCCCCGCCGACGCGCGCCAGCGGATAGGAGGCGGATAATTCGGCGGCGCCCTTGCCGGTGCCGGGATTGCCGCGCGCGGTGAGCGCCAGTTTGACCCCGTCGACCTGGCCGATGCTGGCCCCCAGCGCGGTATAGCCCCAATAGCGGTCGAGATCGCGGCTCATCCCGCGCGCGCCGACATAGAACCATGCTTGCGGCGCGACTTCGGCATACCAGCGGTCGCCAAGGTCGAAGCGGTGCGCGACGCGGGCATAGATGCGGTTGACGTCGATCGAGCCGACCGCGCCGCGCCCGTTCGAATCATGCGCATAGCCGACCGCGGCGACCGTATCCTGTGCCAGCGGGACTTCGTAGAAGATTTCGGGGCTGTAGTTGGTCGATCGGAACGGGCCCGAGGGCAGGTCGATCCGCCAGAACATCGTCTGCGTCCAGGCGAGCCGGAGCCCGTTGAGCGCGCCATTGGTCTCGAACGGCTGGAACGCGAAGCTCAGCTGCAGCTTGGCGCCCGAATCGCCGGCGCCGAACGCGCCATAGACCGGGCGATAGGGGGCGAAGCGGTCGAGGATCGCCGATCCGGTGCCCGTCGATCCGAGCGCGACGGTCTCGCGCGACGCTTCGACCGCGTCCTGTCGCTCCGTCGTGACGGGCGCTGCCTCGGCAAGCTCGCGCGGCGCGGGGCGGTAGCGCAGCCGGGTGAAGCCCCCCGCCGCGACGAAGGGCACCGCGGCCTGGTCGCGCTGCAGCCGCAGCCGTGTGCCGTCGGCGGCGGTGACCTCGATCGTCTCGGGCGGTTGCGGATCGGCGGCGGCATTGCCGTCGTTGACGAACAGGACATCGACCCCCGCCTGCGCGGCGTCGGCCGAGGTGGGTTGATCGGCGACGGGGCGGAGCTGCGCGGCGGCGGGAGCGGCGAGGCAGGACAGGGCTGCAGTAGCGAAAGCGAGGCGCATGGCGATTCTCATGGCATCGCGATGTGACAGGCGCGAGTCCGAATTATGCGCGATCGGCTGGCCTTGGCCGGGTGCGCGCACTAGGGGGAGGCGATGCCAATATCCCCCCCAGTATCCCAAGCCGATATCGATCTCGCCGGCCGCCTCGCCGATGCCGCAGGCGCGGCGATCCGCCCCTTTTATCGCGCCGCGTACGGCCTTGAGGTCAAGGACGACGCCTCGCCGGTGACGCTCGCCGACAAGGCCGCCGAGGCGGCGATGCGTCGGTTGATCATCGCCGAGCAGCCGATGGACGCGATCGTCGGCGAGGAGGAAGCGGCCCGCGCGGGCAGCAGCAACCGGACCTGGGTGCTCGATCCGATCGACGGGACGCGCGCGTTCATCTCGGGCCGGCCGATCTTCGGGACGCTGATCGCCTTGCTGGTCGACGATTGGCCGGTGCTCGGCGTGATCGACCAGCCGATCATCCACGAGCGCTGGGTCGGCGTCGTCGGGCGCGGCACGACGCTCAACGGCGTGCCCGCCAAGACGCGGATATGCCGCGAGCTCGGCCAGGCATTGCTGGCAACGACCTCGCCCGCGCTGTTCGACGACGGCCAGTTGCACGCCTTCGAGCATCTCGAGGCCGAGACGCAGAGCACGGTGCTCGGCGGCGACTGCTATAATTATGGCTGCCTGGCCTCGGGGCATCTCGACGTGGTGGTCGAGGCGGGGCTGAAGCTGCACGACTTCGCCGCCTTGGTGCCGGTGGTCGAGGGTGCGGGCGGGCGGATGTGCGATTGGGCGGGCGATCCGCTGCACAAGGGGTCGGTCGGCGAAGTGATCGCGGCGGGCGATCCGGCACGGATCGACGACATTCTCGACGCGCTGGGGTGCCGCGGAAACCACTGACCTTTCCCCGTTCGTGCTGAGCCTGTCGAAGCACCGTTCTTCTTGCTGCAGTTCGAAGGAAGGACGGCACTTCGACAAGCTCAGTGCGAACGGCAGCGGTGGCCGTTGCATTCTTCCCGGCCATCGGCTAACCGCTCGCGCTTCCGCGATCATTTCGAAGGAACCGCCTGGCCAGTGTGGGCTGCCATGGCGATTCGCGATCGTCGACCCAAGGAGACGAAAATGCCCAAGATGAAGACCAAGAGCGGTGTGAAGAAGCGCTTCAAGTTCACCGCTACCGGCAAGATCAAGCACGGCGTCGCTGGCAAGCGTCACCGTCTGATGAGCCACAATTCCAAATATATTCGCCAGAATCGCGGGACCTCGGTCGTCTCTGATTCGGATGCCGGTCACGTGCGCCTGTGGGCGCCGTACGGCCTGAAGTAAGGGAGCCCGATAGATGGCAAGAGTAAAGCGCGGGGTTACCACCCGCTCGAAGCACAAGCGGATTCTCGATCAGGCGAAGGGCTATTATGGCCGTCGCAAGAACACGATCCGCATCGCCCGCCAGGCAGTCGAAAAGGCCGGCCAGTACGCGTATCGCGACCGCAAGGTTAAGAAGCGCACGTTCCGCGGCCTGTGGATCCAGCGTATCAACGCCGGCGTCCGCGCCGAGGGCCTGACCTATTCGCAGTTCATGCACGGGCTGAAGCTCGCGGGCGTCGAACTCGACCGGAAGGTCCTGGCCGACATCGCGATGCACGAGCAAGCAGCGTTTAGCGCGATCATCGCGCAGGCGAAGGCGGCACTGCCCCAGGCCGCCTAAAGCGGTTTGCAGCAGTACATGATTTGGGGCGTCGGTGGTTTGCCACCGGCGCCCCTTTTCATTTGCGATCCTCCCCCGCCAGGGGGAGGTGGCACGCGAAGCGTGACGGAGGGGGAGGTATCACCGACGCGGGTTGGTCGCTTACCTCCCCCTCCGACGCCTTCGGCGCCACCTCCCCCTGGCGGGGGAGGATAGGGCGAGTACCTGACTCAAACCGAGGCGGAGGCAAGCAGATGGCACTTCACACCTGGTGGCTCTACGTCACCGCGGTCTTCGTGATCTCGGCGACGCCGGGGCCCAACATGCTCCACGTCATGGTCCAGAGCATCCAGCACGGCCCGCGCCGCGCGCTGGCGTCGATGGCGGGGCTGATGACCGCGAACCTGATCTACCTGGTCGCATCGGCGCTGGGGCTCGGCGCGCTGCTCAAGGCATCGCCGGGGCTGTACGATGCATTGCGCTATGCCGGGGTCGCCTATCTGCTGTGGCTCGGCATCAAGGCGTGGCGTGCGCCGGTGGGCATGGGCGAGGGCGCGGCGGTGCCGGTGGCGCGCCGATCGCTGCGCGTGCTGTATGCCACCGGCCTGGGCACCGGGCTGTCGAACCCCAAGCTGATCGTCTTCGCCGCGGCGCTGCTGCCGCAATTCATCGATGTCGGCCGCCCGTTCGTGCCGCAGCTCGGTGTGCTGGTCGCGACCTTCATGGTGATCGAGGCCTTTTGGTTCGGCATCTACGCCACCGGCGGGCGTTCGCTGGCGCGCTGGCTGGCACCTGCCAACCGCCAGCGGCTGTTCAACCGCGTGACGGGGGCGCTGTTCATCGGCTTCGGCGCGGCGCTGCTCGGCAGCCGCATCTGATCGACGCAAATGCTTGACCTCAGCGCCCGTCTGCGGTTCGAGCCCATCAGCACAGTGAACGGAAAGCCATGACCACCGACCTCGACCAACTGCGATCCGACCTGCTGGGCGCGATCGACGCCGCCGACACCCTCGATGCGATCGAGGGGGTGCGCGTCGCGGCGCTGGGAAAACAGGGCAATGTCACCGCCTTGCTCAAGACGCTGGGCGGCATGTCGCCCGACGAGCGCCAGACCGCAGGCCCCCGCATCCAGGCGCTGCGCGAAGCGGTGACGACCGCAATCGCCGATCGCAAGGCCGCGCTCGAACGCGCCGCGCTCGATGCCCGGCTGGCGAGCGAGACGCTAGACATGACGCTGCCCGCCGGCGGCGTCGCGCCCGGCAGCGTGCATCCGGTCAGCCAGGTGATGGACGAGCTCGCCGAAATCTTCGCCGACCTCGGCTTCGCGGTCGCGACCGGGCCTGAGATCGAGGACGATTGGCATAATTTCACCGCGCTCAACATCGCCGAGACGCATCCCGCACGCGCGATGCACGATACCTTCTATTTCCCCGACGATAACAGCGAGGGGGGCGTCCAGCGGATGCTGCTGCGGACGCACACCTCGCCGGTGCAGATCCGCACGATGCTACAGCAAAAGCCGCCGATCCGCATCATCGCGCCGGGCCGCGTCTATCGCAGCGACAGCGATGCCACGCACACCCCGATGTTCCACCAGATCGAGGGGCTGGTGATCGATCGCGGCATCACGCTCGGCCATCTGAAATGGACGCTCGAGACCTTCCTCAAGGCGTTCTTCGAGCGCGACGACATCGTGCTGCGGCTGCGCGCCAGCTATTTCCCCTTCACCGAACCCTCGGCCGAGGTCGATGTCGGCTACACGATCGAGAAGGGCAAGCGCGTGATCGGCGGATCGGGCGACGCCGCCAATGGCGGCTGGATGGAAGTGCTGGGCAGCGGGATGGTGCATCCCAAGGTGATCGCCGCGTGCGGGCTCGATCCCGACGAATGGCAGGGCTTTGCCTTCGGCACCGGGGTCGATCGGCTGGCGATGCTCAAATACGGCATGGATGACCTGCGCGCCTTCTTCGACGGCGATCTGCGCTGGCTGAAGCATTACGGGTTCGGCGCGCTCGACGTGCCCACGATTGCCGGGGGAGTCGGCGCATGAAGTTTACGCTTGGCTGGCTGCGCGAGCATCTCGACACCGACGCATCGCTCGACACGATCCTGGTCACGCTGACGCGGATCGGCCTCGAGGTCGAAGGCGTCGAGAATCCCGGCGAGGCGCTGGCGGCGTTCCGCATCGCGCGCGTGCTCACCGCCGAGCGGCATCCGCAGGCCGACAAGTTGCAGGTGCTGTCGGTCGATACCGGCGACGGCGCGCCGCTGCAGGTGGTGTGCGGCGCCCCCAATGCGCGCGCCGGCATGATCGGCGTGCTCGGGCTGCCCGGCGCGGTGGTGCCGTCGAACGGGATGCAGCTCAAGGTGTCGGCGATCCGCGGGGTCGAATCGAACGGCATGATGTGTTCGTCGCGCGAGCTCGAGCTTGGCGACGACCATGACGGTATCATCGAACTGCCCGCCGATGCGCCGGTGGGCATGGCGTTCCCCGATTATGCCGGGATCGACGATCCGGTGATCGACGTGTCGATCACCCCCAATCGCCAGGATTGCATGGGCGTGCGCGGCATCGCGCGCGATCTGGCGGCGGCGGGGCTCGGGACGCTCAAGCCGTTCACGGTGCCCACGCCCGCGACCACCGGCGCTGGTCCCGATGTCCGCACCGACGATGCCGAGGGCTGCCCCGCCTTCTACGCGCAATCGGTGGCGGGCGTCGTCAACCGCGCCGCACCCGATTGGATGCAGCGCCGGCTCAAGGCGATCGGCCAGAAGCCGATCTCGGCGCTGGTCGACATCACCAATTATGTGATGATCGATCTCGGCCGTCCGCTGCACGTCTATGACCGCGCCAAGCTGTCGGGCGGGCTGGTCGCGCGGCGCGCGCAGGCTGGCGAGCAGGTGCTCGCGCTCAACGGCAAGACCTATGCGCTCGATGCGGGCATGACCGTCATCGCCGACGACGCGCAGGTGCACGACATCGGCGGCATCATGGGCGGCGAGGAGTCGGGCGTGTCCGACACCACCACCGACGTGCTGATCGAATGCGCCTATTTCACCCCCGAGGCCATCGCCCGCACCGGCCAGAAGCTCAACCTCACCTCGGACGCGCGCGGGCGGTTCGAGCGCGGTGTCGATCCGGCGTTCCTCGACGACGGGCTGGCGATTGCTTGCGCGATGGTGCTCGACCTGTGCGGCGGCACCGCCAGCGGTGTCACCCGTGCGGGCGAGCCACCGCTGGCGATGCCTAGCTTCGCCTATGATCCGGCGCTGGCGGAGCGGCTGGGCGGCCTGTCGGTCGCGCCCGAGCGCCAGCGCGACATTCTGGCGCGGCTGGGCTTCGCGGTCACCGACGATTGGCAGGTAACCCCGCCAAGCTGGCGGCGCGACATCGATGGCCCCGCCGATCTGGTCGAGGAAGTGGTGCGGATCGAAGGGATCGACAGCGTTCCCTCGGTGCCGCTGCCACGCCCCGACGGCGTCGCGCGCCCAACCGCTACCCCTGAGCAAAAGATCGAGCGCAAGGTCCGCCGCTCGGCGGCGGCGCGCGGGCTGCACGAGGCGGTGACGTGGAGCTTCATCCCCGAGCCCCAAGCGGCGGTGTTCGGCGGCGGCGCATGGACGCTCGCCAACCCGATCAGCGAGGATATGAAGGTCATGCGCCCCTCGCTGCTGCCCGGCCTGCTGTCGGCGGTGCAGCGCAACCTCAGCCGCGGCGCGAGCAGCGTCCGCTTGTTCGAGGTCGGGCGGCGCTACCTCGCCGACGCCGCAGGCGCACCCGACGAACGCGCGACGCTGACGCTGGTGCTGGCGGGCGAGCGTACACCGCGCGGCTGGCAGGCGGGCAAGCCGCAGCGCTTCGACGCCTTCGATGCCAAGGCCGAGGCGCTGGCGTTGCTCGAGGCGGCAGGCGCGCCTGTGGCGAACCTGCAGGTGATGCCTGTCCTGAGCACGGTCGAAGGAGGTGAGGCGGGCGATGCCTGGCACCCCGGCCAGTCGGCGACGCTGCGGCTCGGGCCGAAGACCGTGCTGGCGCGCTTCGGGATGCTGCATCCGGGCGTGCTCAAGGCGTTCGACATTGCCGGCGACGTCGCGGCGGTCGAGCTGTTCCTCGACGCGCTGCCGCCCAAGCGCGCGAGCGGCTTCATGCGCCCGGCGTTCGCGCCCCCCGCATTGCAGGCGGTGACTCGCGACTTCGCCTTCACCGTGTCGCCGGCGCTGGCGGCGGGCGATCTGGTGCGCGCGATCCGGGGGTCCGACAAGGCGGCGATCGTCGATGCGCGGGTGTTCGACGTGTTCGAACGCGCGACCGACGAGGGCGTCGAACGCTCGATGGCGGTCGAGGTGACGTTGCAGCCTGGCGAGAAGAGCTTCACCGATGCCGAGCTGAAGGCGGTGGCGGACAAGGTGGTGGCGGCGGCGGCGAAGCTGGGGGCGGTGTTGCGGGGGTGACCCGCGCGCTGTCCTACAAGGCCCCGGCTTGATAGGGTCGCCGCATGAACCCGCTCCTACCTTCCACCGGAATCGCGTTTCATGCCGCGGAAGGGGCGAATCCGGGGGGTACGTAGTGTAGCTTTTGTAGCCTTCCGACCCGAATCGCTGATCCTTCTCCCGCTGGCGGGAGAAGGATACCGAAGCTTGGTCGCAAAGCGGCCTAGCGAAGGTTGGATGAGGGTGGTGCGGCGCTCTCGCGCCGCGCGGTCGCGAGTGCGACCGCTGCACCCTCACCCAGCTACGACTAGGCCTCGCTAAAGAAGCGAGACCAAGTCTGCGCAACCCTCTCCCGCTCGCGGGAGAGGGAGGATAGGATGCCTCCGATGTTTACAATTGCCACCGATCAGCTCTCCGCAATCATCAACCCGCTTGGCGCCGAACTCACCCACCTGCGCGACCCCGCCGGTCGCGAGCTGATGACCGATGCCGATCCCGCCTTCTGGACCGGCCACGCCCCGATCCTCTTCCCGATCGTCGGCGCGCTGAACGGCGGCACCTACCGCCTCGGCGACCAGCACTACGCGCTGCCCCAGCACGGCCTTGCCCGAAAGCTGCCCTTCGAACTCGTGTCGCAGGACGCAGCAAGCGTCACGCTACGGCTCACCGACACCAAAGCCACCCGCCAGGCCTATCCCTTCGCCTTCGCGCTCGACGTCACCCACGCAATCGCCGGTGCGACGCTGACGACCACAGTGACGGTCACCAACCGCGGCGATGCCGACATGCCCGCGAGCATCGGCTTCCACCCCGCCTTCGCCTGGCCTTTGCCTTATGGCCATGCCCGCGCCGATCACCGGATCGTCTTCGAGCGCGACGAGCCCGGCAGACTCAGCCGCATCGTAGCCGGCGGCCTGATCGGCCCCGCCGATCGCGACGCGCCGATCGAAGCGCGGACGCTGGCGCTCAACGACGACCTCTTCGCGGTCGATGCCTTGGTATGGGAATCGATCGAAAGCCAGTCGGTCCGCTATGGTGCCGCTAAAGGCCCGCAACTGCGGATCGACTTCCCCGACACCCCGATGCTCGGCATCTGGAGCAGGCCCGGCGCCGCGTTCGTCTGTGTCGAGCCGTGGCACGGCATTGCCGACCCCGAAGGCTTTACCGGCGAAATCTGGGACAAGCCGGGGATGATGCGGCTGGCACCCGGCGAGACGCGGGCGGTGGCTATGGCGGTCACGCTGGAACAGGATTCGTCACCCCGGACTTGATCCGGGGTCCATGCGACGCCACTAGCCCAATGCGCGCCGCCGCCGGCTCGCATGGATGCCGGATCAAGCCCGGCATGACGAAAGTAGTAGAATTGACCCCCCAAGACCGCCGTACCTTCGCGATCATCTCGCATCCCGATGCGGGCAAGACCACGCTCACCGAAAAGCTGCTGCTGTTCGGCGGCGCGATCCATCTTGCCGGTGAGGTCAAGGCGCGCGGCCAGGCGCGGCGCGCGCGATCGGACTGGATGAAGATCGAGCAGCAGCGCGGCATCTCGGTCACCTCTTCGGTAATGACCTTCGAGCGGCAGGGGATCACCTTCAACCTCCTCGACACGCCGGGGCATGAGGATTTCAGCGAGGATACCTATCGCACGCTGACCGCGGTCGATTCGGCGGTGATGGTGATCGACGCCGCCAAGGGCATCGAGCCGCAGACGCGCAAATTGTTCGAAGTCTGCCGCCTGCGCAGCGTGCCGATCATCACCTTCGTCAACAAGGTCGATCGCGAGGGCCGCCCGCCGTTCGAATTGCTCGACGAAGTCGCCGACATGCTCCAGCTCGACGTGTGCCCGATGACCTGGCCGGTCGGCATGGGCGGCCAGTTCGAGGGAATTTTCGATCTCGTCGACAACCGCTTGTTATTGCCCGAGGGCGACAGCCGTGAATTCCAGGGCAAGGTCGAGCAATATCGCGGGCTCGACGATCCCGATCTCGCGAACACGCTCAGCCCCGAGGGCGTCGATCGGCTGCGCGAGGAGGCCGAGCTGGCGGTGGCTGGCTATGCCGATTTCGATGGCGACCGCTATCGCGCGGGCGATCTGACCCCGGTCTATTTCGGATCGGCGCTCAAGGAATTCGGCGTTGATTCGCTCATCGACGCGATCGCGCGTCATGCGCCCAGTCCGCGCCCGCAGCCCGCCGAGCCCGCACCGGTGCAGCCTTCGGACAGCGAAGTCACCGGCTTCATCTTCAAGGTCCAGGCCAATATGGACCCCAACCACCGCGACCGGATCGCGTTCATGCGGCTGTGCTCGGGCGTCTTCAAGCGCGGCATGAAGCTGACCCCCAGCGGCCATGGCAAGCCGATCGCGATCCATTCGCCGATCCTGTTCTTCGCCCGCGAACGCGAACTGGCCGACGAGGCCTATCCGGGCGACATCATCGGCATCCCCAACCACGGCGTGCTTCGCGTCGGCGATACGCTGAGCGAAAAGCCGGGGGTGCGCTTCACCGGCCTGCCCAATTTCGCGCCTGAAATCCTGCGCCGGGTTCAGCTCAAGGATTTCACCAAGACCAAGCAGCTTCGCAAGGCGCTCGACGACATGGCCGAAGAGGGGGTGACCCAGGTCTTCTACCCCGAGATCGGATCGAACTGGATCATCGGCGTGGTCGGGCAGCTCCAGCTCGAAGTGCTGCTCAGCCGGCTCGATGCCGAATATAAGGTGGCGGCAGGCCTCGAGCCCGCGCCGTTCGACACCGCGCGCTGGGTGTCGGCGGACGATCCTGCCGAGCTCAAGACCTTCATGGAGCTCAACCGGACGTCGATGGCGAAGGATCGCGACGACAATCCGGTCTTCCTCGCGAAATCGGCATGGGAGGTGAACTACATCGCCGAACGCTATCCCGCGGTGAAGTTCGCCGCGACCCGCGAACGCTGAAGGCTGGGCTCAGCCCTTCTTCAGCAGATCGGCCAGCCCCGACAGGCCGGTGACCGGGCGTAGCTCCTCCTCGCGCAGCACGCCTGCTTCGCGCAGCGCGGCTTCGGCGGCGGGGCTGCGGGGGAACGGATCGAGCGCGAGCGCCAGCGTCTCTGCGGCGGCGTCGCCCAGGTCGACCGCGCCGCCCGAATAGAAGACGGTGTCGCAATCATCGGAGTCGAGTTCGACTTCGTCGGGGGTGTCGGCATCGGGGGTGGGGAGGAAGCGGATCGTGAAGCTTTCGGCGATCGACGCAGGCACCGGGGCGGCGCTGGCGATGCACGACTGGATCACCGCGCCCTCGAGCGTGCCGGTGGCGACGATGACGCCAGCAGCATCGCGGCGGAGCGCATAGTCGGCGACGAGGCGGTCGATCGCCTGCAGGTCGAACCGGCGTGCGAGCGCCGCGCGCTCGGTGTCGCTGGCTTCGATATGGATCCGGTTCTCGCCGGTGCCGATCTGGTCGAGGCGGTGCGGGCGGGAGAATTCGGGGGTCATGGCAGGCGTCCGGCGCGCAGCGTGTCGATCGAGGTGCCGATGAGCGCGCTGCGCATCGCCATCAGCGATTCGGCGGTGTGCGCCAGTGCAGCCGGGGCGGGCGCCTCGCCGCGATACAGGTTGCGCACCAGCGCGGCGTCGAGCGACCCCGCCGCCAGCCCGTCACGATAGGCGCCCAGCCTTCCGCCGAGCATCCCCATCATCTTGCCGATATGCTTGCCCACGGTGATGTCGCCGATCCCGATCTGGCGCAGCTGGCCGTCCATATCGTCGATGAAGCATTCGGCGAGCGACGCGCTCAATTGGCCGGCTTCCTGCTGCTCCTGCTCGAGCCGCAGCAGCACCATTGCCAGCACCGCGGCGACCATGTCGAACCGCCCGTCGACGGTGTCGGGTACGCCGCCGGCGAGGTACCAATGTTCGGCGCGCGCGCTTGCGACCACCTGATCGTACAAGGTCGCGGCTTCGCGCGGTTCGGTGCGACCGAAGAGTCGGTTCAGCAGGCCCATCGGCTGGTTTGTCCATGTTCGGCGCGCGGCCTTGTTTGGCCGGGCGCTCCGGCATATTGAGGGCAATGCCCGCCGATGCAATCCATTGGCGCAGTATCGCTTGCTTGCGTTTCAGGAGCCACGACGAATGTTGCCCCCCATGTCGCCGATCGGCACCCGCGTCTTCCTTCCCTTGCTGTTGATCGGCGTGGCTTTGTCGGCCTGTACGCCGCTGCGCAGCCATCAGGGCTATGTGATCGATCCCGATCTGGTGAACTCGGTCCAGCCCGGCGTCGACAATCGCGAATCGGTCCTCAAGACGCTGGGCCAGCCGACGCTGACCGGACAGTTCGACAAGGGCGAGTGGTATTATGTCTCGCGCGACAGCCGCAATCTGGCGTTCAATAACCCCGAAGCCGCCAAGCAAACGACACTGCGCATCCGCTTCGACGAAGCTGGCAATGTCGCGAGCATTGATCGGATGGGGATCGAGCAAGTTGCCTCGGTCGATCCGCTGAAGAAGAAGACGCCGACGCTGGGCCGCGACAAGAGCTTCTTCCAGGAGCTGTTCGGCAACATCGGCACCGTTGGCGCGCCGGGCGCGGGCGGTGGCGGTCCGGGCGGCCCCAACTAGGCTTGCTTTCAGTTCGCTGACAAACGCGTTCGCGCATCGTTCAGCGCAACTCCTGCAAAAGCATCTGCATCGGGGGCGGTTCGCCGAATCGCCCCTAGACGAAGATCGAAGGAGGATCGCAAATGCGTAAGTTTGTATTGACCGCGCTGATGGCAGCCGTCGCCATGCCGGCGATCGCCGTACCCGCCAGCGCGCAGTCGCAGCGCGAAGTGCGCGAAAGCCGCCAGGATTTGCGCGAAGAGCGCCGCGACCTGCGCCAGGCGCGGCGTTATGGCGATGGCCGCGATGTCCGCCGCGAACGCCGTGACGTCCGCCAGGCGCGCCAGGAAGTCCGCGAAGACGTTCGCGATCGCAACCGGGTCTATGGCCGCAACGATTGGCGCACCTATCGCAACACCAATCGCAACCTGTATGCACGCGGCAACTGGAATGCGCCGTTCCGTTACAACCAGTTCCGCGCCGGTGCGCGGATCGCGCCGGCCTTTTACGGCCAGCGTTACTGGATCAACGATCCGTGGCGCTATCGCCTGCCCCCGGTGCGGGGCAATCAGCGCTGGGTGCGCCACTATAACGACGTGGTGCTTGTCGATTACCGCCGGGGCATCGTGATCGACACGATCCGCGGGTTCTACTTCTAAGCGAAGCAGCAACTACAACAGGTGGGCCAACCCCGGCCGGCTTCATGCCGGTCGGGGTAAGGTTGTGTCCGAAATGGTGGTGAAATAGTCCGGCTTGGTTGCGTAAACACCTTGTAAACCAGCTAATATGATCCCCGAATCGGGGGTGGCGGGGCTATGGCGGGCAGACGTTGGTGACCGGCGTGCTCGACACAGTCACGCACGAAGCGATGCTCTTCGCAGCGATTGGCTTCGCTATTGGCGGGCTAGACGATCTTTTGGTCGATATACTGTACGCTATTCGCCTGATCGCGCTGCGATTACGCGGTGACGCCCCGCTCAGCCTGGCAATGCTTCGCCCGCCGCCGATACGGATCGCGGTGTTCGTCGCCGCGTGGGATGAATCGGACGTCATCGGCGGGATGGTGCGCACCGCGCTCGCGCGCTTCGGGCGTGGCGATTACCGGATCTATGTCGGCACCTATCCCAATGACCGGGCGACGATCGACGCGGTGACGGCAGCGGCGGGAGGTGACCCAAGGGTGCGGCTCGTCGTGGGTGAGCTGCCGGGGCCGACCACCAAGGCGCACTGCCTCAACGTAGTGTGGCGCGCGATGCTCGACGACGAAGCGCGCGACGGCCGGATGGTCGATGCGATCGTGCTCCACGATGCCGAGGATGTGGTGCATGCCGGCGAGTTGCAGGTCTATGCGCATTTTCTGGCCCGGGCGGATATCGTGCAGATCCCGGTGTCGCCGCTGGTCGATCGTAGCTCGCGCTTCGTGTCGGGGCATTATCTGGACGAATTCACAGAACTCCACGCCAAACAGGCGCTGGTACGACAGGCGCTTGGCGCGGCGATGCCGCTCGCCGGTGTCGGGTGCGCGATTTCCCGGCCGATGATGGCGAAGGTCGCAGAGTTGCGCGGTGGGGTGCCGTTCGACGCGACGAGCTTGGTCGAGGATTACGAGCTCGGGCTGACGGTTGCGGGCCTGGGCGGTCGCGCGGTGTTCGCGCGGGTGGCCGAGCGGCCCGGCGGTCCGCCGGTCGCGGTGCACGCGTACTTCCCCGCGCGGCTCGATGCGGCGGTTCGGCAAAAGGCGCGGTGGATGACGGGGATCGCGCTTGCCGGATGGGATCGGATTGGTTGGGGGCGGCGCTTCGACCTGGGAGATCACTGGATGCGGATGCGCGACCGCCGCGCGCTGATCGCGCTGCTGTTGTTGCTTGCGGCCTATGCCGCGCTGGTGGGGTGGGCGCTGGGTGCGGGGCTGCACTGGTGGTTCGGGACCGCGCCCGATCCGCTGTCGCCGGCGCTGCGTTGGCTGCTGGCGGTCAATGCCGGCCTGCTGCTCTGGCGCACCGCGATGCGGATGGCGTTCGTGGGGGCTGCCTATGGGCGGATCGAGGCGATGCTGTCGGTGCCGCGGATGTTCGTCAGCAACGTGATCGCGCTGCTGGCGGCGAGGCGCGCGCTGTTTCGCTATGTCGGGCTCCTGCGTGGGCAGGCGCTTACCTGGGACAAGACGCGGCATCATTTCCCCGATCTCGCCGAAAGCGATGGGGGATGAGCAGTGCCGGGCGGCCCTTGTGGTTCGTCGGCTATGTGCTGGGGGGCTGGATCGCGCTGCGCGTGGCGTTCCTGCTGCCCGAAGCGGTAGAAATGGCGGCACCGTCGCTGGTGGCGCAGGCTTCGCCTGCGGCGATGACGGTGATGGCGCGAGAGGCGGTGGTCGAGCGAGTGGTGATTTCGGTAACGCGGCCCGTCCCGGTTGTCGCGATAGGAAAGGCGATGCCCGAATCCATCCTGCCTTACCCGCCTAACCTCATGCTCGCAACGTCGCCTTCGCCACCGGCGTTCATGGGCGCGGACGTCCGTCAGGAACGCTGGGCGCCGTCACCGCGTCCGTCGATCGTGCCTGCCACGCGTGGGGAGGGGCGGTTCAGCGGCACCGCCTGGCTCGTCGCACGCGACGGCGGGCGATCGTTGTCCGATGCCGGGCAGCTAGGTGGATCGCAGGCGGGGGTGCGATTGCGCTATGCGCTGGGCGAGACGGGAAGGTTTGCGGCAACTGCGCGGGTGGCGACCCCGTTGCGGGGGAGCGGGAGCGAAGCGGCGCTCGGCATCGAATGGCGTCCGGTCGGCGCCAATGTCGCGATGATCGCTGAGCAGCGCTTCGGGATCGACGGCACCGCCGATGGGCAGGCGGTGTTCGCAGTCGGCGGGGTCGGGCCGACCTCGATCGCGGCGGGGCTGATCGTCGAAGGCTATGGCCAGGCCGGCGCGGTGGCGCGCGGCCGCGCGATCGAGGGTTTCGCCGACGGTGCGCTGCGACTGACGCGCCCGATCCTGCCCGGGGTCACAATCGGCGCCGGTGCCTGGGGCGGGGCGCAGCGCGATGCCCAGCGGCTCGATCTGGGGCCGACCGCAACGATCGCATTGCCCGTAGCAGGCCGATCGTTGCGGCTGTCGGTCGATTGGCGCCAGCGCGTGGCGGGCAAGGCCACCCCGGGGTCGGGCCTCGCCGTCACGCTGGGGACCGATTTCTAGCCGCGCTTGGCGGCGATATAGCGGTCGACCTGCTCCTCGAGCACGTTGAGCGGCATCGCGCCATTGCCCAGGATCACTTCGTGGAAATCGCGAATGTCGAAGCGGCTGCCCAGCGCCTTCTCCGATCGCGCGCGCAGCTCGGCGATCTTGAGCTGGCCGATCATGTAGCTGGTCGCCTGGCCCGGATTGTTGATGTAGCGCTCGACCTCCTTGACGATGTCGCGCTGCGCCAGCGACGAATTCTCTTGGAAATAGGCGATCGCCTTTTCGCGCGACCAGCGCTTCGAATGCATCCCGGTATCGGTGACCAGCCGGATCGCGCGCCACATCTGGAGCGAGAGCATGCCGAACTCGTCATAGGGATCGCTATACGCGCCCATCTCCTTGGCGAGCCGCTCGGTATAGAGCCCCCAGCCTTCGGAATAGGCGCTGTAGCCGCCGAGCCGGCGGAATTTGGGCATGTCTGGCAGTTCCTGCTGCCGGGCGATCTGGAAATGATGGCCGGGCGCGCCTTCATGGACCGCGATCCCTGCGGTCTGCACCTTTTGCACCTGCCCCATATCGGCGAGGTTGACGTAGAATATGCCCGGTCGCGAGCCGTCGGGGGCGGGGCGGTTGTAGAAGGCGACTGCGGCGGTGTCCTGCCGCCAAGCCTCGACCGCGCGCACTTCGAGCGCCGCCTTGGGCAAGGTGTGGAAATAGCGCGGGGCGGCGGCCATCATTGATGCGATCACGGCGCGCGCGTCGTTCAGATACACCTCGCGACCCGCAGCCGAATTCTCATATTTGAAGCGTGGATTGCTGCGGACGTCCTCGAAGAACCCGCCGAGCGTGCCCTTGAAGCCGACGCGGTCCTTCACCGCCTCCATCTCGGCACGAATGCGCGCGACCTGCGCAAGGCCGACCTGGTGAATGGCGTCGGCGCTCATGGCGGTAGTGGTGTTCTGCGCAAGGCGGGCGGCGTAATAGGCTTCGCCATTGGGCAGGCTCCACGCGCCGTCATTGCCCTTGGCTTGCGGCTCGATCTCGTCGAGCGCGGCGAACAGCGTGGTGAAGCCCGACTTGAACGGGCCGGTGAGCGCGGCGCTGGCATCGGCGACCAGCTTTGCCTTGGTCGCGGCGGGCGCATCGAGCGCGGCTACCTTCTTCCTGAAGTCCGCGAGCAAGGTGCTGTCTTCGCCCGCGGTGAAGGGCGCGCCGGTGATGACTTTCTGCGCGTCGGCGCGCGCGGGGGCGAACACCATCTTGGGCGGGATGATCCCCTTGCCGGCCTGCATGCGCATGTGCGCGGCAACCTCGCCCATCACGCGATCGGTCTCGGCGATGCGCGCGATATAGGCTTGAGCATCGGCGACGCTGGCGATCTTGTGCTGGTTGATCAGGAAGACCGGGATCGACCCTGCCGGGCTGCCATTGGTCGAGACGGGGAAGCTATAGTCGCGAAAGGCATATTGGCGACGCTGGTTTTCGACCTGGGTCTCGAACAGCCGGTAGCTGAGGCGTCCGCTTTCGCTCAGCGCATCGGGGCGGAACTGGCGGCGCATTTCCGCAAGCGTAGCTTCGGCCATCGCCATCCGGCGTTCGCCCTCGGCGGAAGTGTAGTCGTCGAGCTTGTCATAATCGGTCTTGCTGCCGAAGCTGGTGAGCGTTTCGGGGCTGAGCGCGACCGCCTCGTCGAACGCCCTGTCGAGGAAGGCGAGCAGCCGCGCGTCCTCGGCATTGGCACCGGGAGCAGCGGCGGGCTGGGCAGAGACGGCCTGCGGCGGCGTGGTCGCGGCGCAGCCGGGGACAAGCAGGATCAACGGCAGCAACAGGCGAGGCGACATGGATAGCCCTTGATTGGCGGGCGATCGGCCCGGGGAAGCGGCAAGGCTAACCGGCGGGGCAGGCGGCGGCAATGCGTTTCGAAATAGGTACCCTGTCACCGTTCGTTTCGAGCGAAGTCGAGAAACGCTGGCCGGGTACGTCCGCGCGGTTTCTCGACTTCGCTCGAAACGAACGGTGATCGAGCGGGCAATGACATTGCCCACTAATCCGCCGCTCAGTCGTCCTCGTCTTCGAAGCCCAGCAGGTCGAGCGCGCGCGCCTTGATCTGGCGCTGGGCGCACCAGTGGACCAACGCGTCCTCGCGGCCATGCGTCACCCATACTTCACGCGGGGCAATTTCCAGGATCGTCGCGGTCAGCTCGTCCCAATCGGCATGGTCCGACAGGATGATCGGCAGCTCGACCTGCCGCTGGCGCGCACGCTGGCGCACGCGCATCCAGCCCGATGCCATCGCGGTGATCGGATCGGGCAGCCGCCGCGACCAGCGATCGTTGAGCGCCGATGGCGGTGCCATCACGATCCGCCCGGCAAGCTCGGCCTTTGGCACGCCGGCGGCGGGGCGCAGTTCGCCCAGATCGACGCCGTGCGCCACATACAGGTCGCACAGGCGTTGCAGCGCGCCGTGCAGATAGATTGGATCGGTGAACCCCAGCACGCGCAGCTCGCGAATCACCCGCTGCGCCTTGCCCAGTGCATAGGCGCCGACCAGCACGCAGCGATCGGGTTCGGCGCGCAACGCAGCCAGCAATTTGTCCATCTCGTCATGTGTGTGCGGATGGCGGAACACCGGCAGGCCGAAGGTCGCCTCGGTGATGAAGACGTCGCATTTGACCGGCTCGAACGCCGCGCAGGTGGGGTCTTCGCGGCGCTTATAGTCGCCCGAGACCACCACGCGCTCGCCCGCATGGTCGAGCACGATCTGCGCCGATCCCAGCACATGCCCTGCGGGAACGAACGAGATGTCGACCTCGCCCAGCCGCAGCGTCTGGCCATAGGCGACGGGGTGCCCGGCCTGCTGCCCATAGCGCACGTCCATGATCGCCAGCGTCTCGGGGGTCGCCCACACTGCGCCATGTCCGCCGCGCGCGTGATCGGCATGGCCATGCGTCACCAGCGCGCGCGGCTTGGGTTGCGAGGGATCGACCCAGGCATCGGCCGCGGGAATATAGATGCCCTCGGGCTTGGGTTCGATCCATCGGCCTGGGCTCATCGGTTCCATGTGGTGGCGCGGCGGCGCCATGCAATTGGATCGAACGCGTTTCGCCGTCGTTGGGCAGGCGAAGGAGAATAGCATGTCGTTCGATTTTAGCTCGGTTTGGGGCGCGCTCACGATCATCGGGCCGATCATCCTGGTGATCGCGATCGTCTGGGCGATGCGCAACAATCGCGGCACCGCGCGCGAAGTCCAGGCGACCGAGGAAGCGACGCGCCGCAATTACGACGAGCAGGAAAAAGCCGACAAGGCCGCCGACGAACGTTGAGGCACTGGTTGCGTGACGCCGGCATTCGCGGTTGCCCGGCGCGCCGCGATGCCGGATTGAGCGTGGCATGACCGCCGCCAATCTACCCGCGCAGCTTACCGACTGGTTTGCTGCGCGTGGCTGGCAACCGCGCCGGCACCAGCTCGATATGCTGGGTGCAGCGCGCGCGGGGCGTCACGCCCTGCTGATCGCCGCTACGGGCGCGGGCAAAACGCTGTCGGGGTTCCTGCCGACGCTGACCGCGCTGATCGAGCGCCCGCACGAGGGCATCCACACCCTCTATATTTCGCCGCTCAAGGCGCTGGCGATCGACGTGCAGCGCAACCTGCTTACCCCGATTGCCGAGATGGGGCTGTCGATCACCGTCGAGGCACGCACCGGCGACACGCCGTCCGACCGCAAGGCGCGGCAGCGCGCCAAGCCACCCAACATTTTGCTGACCACGCCTGAATCGCTGAGCCTGTTGCTGAGCTATCCCGACAGCTTCACGATGTTCGCCGGGATACGCTGCGTGGTGGTCGATGAAGTCCACGCCTTTGCCACCGGCAAGCGCGGCGATCTGCTGTCGCTGGGGATGGCACGGCTACAGGCGATAGCGCCTGCGATGCGCCGGGTCGCGCTGTCGGCGACTGTAGCCGATGCCGATGGCTATCGCGCTTGGTTGGCACCCGATGGCGATATCGACACCGTCGAACTGGTGCAGGGCGAGGCGGGGGCCGATCCCGATATCGCCATCCTGCTGCCACAGGGGCGGGTGCCGTGGTCGGGCCATTCGGGGCGCTATGCCGCGCCGCAGGTGATGGCGGCGATCGCGCAGCATCGCACCACGATCGTGTTCAGCAATACGCGCGGGCTGGCCGAGCTGATCTTTCAGGATTTGTGGAAGGTCAACGACGCCAATCTGCCGATGGGGGTGCATCACGGCAGCCTGTCGCGTGAGGCGCGGCGCAAGGTCGAATCGGCGATGGCAGACGGACGGCTGCGCGCGCTGGTCGCCACCGCCAGCCTGGACCTGGGCGTTGATTGGGGCGATGTCGATTGCGTGATCCAGATGGGCGCGCCCAAGGGATCGTCGCGGCTGCTCCAGCGGATCGGCCGCGCCAATCACCGGCTCGACGAGCCGTCCAAGGCCATTCTGGTTCCCGGCAACCGCTTCGAATATCTCGAAGCGCGCGCCGCGCTCGACGCGGTACATGCTGGCGAGCTTGATCCTGACATCTTCCGCCCCGGCGCGCTCGACGTGCTGGCGCAGCATTTGATGGCGTGTGCGTGCGCCGCGCCGTTCGATGCTGCGGTCATGCTGCACGAAGTGCGCGGGGCGTTGCCTTATTCGGCGCTGACCGACGAGGTGTTTGAGCGTGTGCTGCAATTCATCGCTGATGGGGGCTATGCACTGAAGGCCTATGATCGGTTCAAGCGGCTGGCGAAGGGGCCGGACGGATTGTGGCGGGTGGCGCATCCGCGCTTCGTGACCCAGCATCGGCTGAATGCGGGGATCATCGTCGATGCCGCGACGCTCGAAGTACGCTTCAGGAACGGGCGCAAGCTGGGAACGGTCGAGGAATATTTCGCCTCTACCTTGTCGCCGGGCGATACGTTTTTCTTCGCCGGCATGAGCCTGGAGGTCGAAAAGATCGATCAGCTCGATCTGGTCGTGCGTGCGACCTCGCGGCCCGCGCGGATCCCGAGCTATGTCGGTGCACGGCTGCCGCTGTCGACCAATTTGGCGCATCGGGTGCGCACCTATCTCAACGATCGCAGCGCCTGGCACGATTTCCCCCCCGACGTGCGCGAATGGCTGGAGATGCAGGGCAACCGATCGGTATTGCCCAAGCCCGGCGAGCTGCTGGTCGAGACCTTCCCGCGCGAGGGGAGGCACTACATGGTGATGTACAGCTTCGAGGGATGGAACGCGCACCAGTCGCTGGGGATGCTGGTGACACGGCGGATGGAGCAGTTGGGGCTGAAGCCGATCGGGTTCGTGTCGAACGATTATGCGTTGGCCTGCTATGGGTTAGAGCCGATCACCGATCCTGCGGCTTTGTTCTCCCCCGACATCCTCGAGCATGAATTTGTCGAATGGGTGCAGGGTTCGGCGCTGCTCAAGCGCGCTTTTCGCGAAGTTGCGGTGATCGGCGGGCTGGTCGAACGGCAAATTCCGGGCAAGAAGAAAACCGGCAAGCAGGTGACCTTCTCGACCGACCTGATCTACGACGTGCTGCGCAAATACGAGCCCGGGCATTTGCTGCTCCAGGCGGCGTGGGACGATGCGCGCGCGCGGATGACCGATGTTGGGCGGCTGGCCAGCCTGCTCGACCGGGCGGCTGCGACGATGCTGCATGTCGAGCTCGATCGCGTGAGCCCGCTCGCGGTGCCGGTGCTGGTGCTGATTGGCCGCGAAAGCGTGGCCCAAGGTAGCGCCGACGACGCGCTGCTCGAAGAGGCCGAAGTGCTGGCGGCCGAGGCGATGCGCGCCGATTGAATCCGATTGTTGACGCGCCCGCTGAGGCGTATGCTGCGCCGATGCTGCGTACCTTTGCCCTTTGGGCCTGTACCCTGATCGCGTGCCCGGTTGCTGCGCAGGAAGTGCCGACGCCGGTCGTCGCCGAGCCCACCGATCCGCTTGCCGAACCCCCGGTCGATCCGCTCGCTGCGGTGCTCGCCTTCACCGATTATGACGAGCGAATGAGCGTGCCGGTGCGGCTCAACGGCAGCGGCCCCTATCGCTTCATCATCGACACCGGCGCCGAGCGCACCGTCATCGCGCACCAGGTGGCGGGGATGCTGGGGCTGGCGGCGGGACGCACCGTCAATATCGCGGCGATGACGGGTAGCAGCCCAGCCGCGACGGTGCTGATCCCCTCGCTCGAGATCGACGCGGTGCCGCGCGGGCTGCGGATCGAGGCGCCCTCGCTGGATCGTGCGCATCTGGGCGCCGACGGGCTGGTCGGGATCGATTCGCTTGCCGGCAGCGCGGTGCAGATCGATTTCGAGGCGAACGAGATGCACGTCGCCAAGGCGTTTCGCCGCCGCCGTGCCTCGAACCCGGGCGAAATCGTCGTTCGCGCCAAGACGCTGGCGGGCCGGCTGATCGTGTCCGATGCGTCCTACGCCGGCAAGCGGATCGCGGTGATCCTCGATACCGGCACCAGCGTGAGCATCGGCAACGCCAAGCTGCTCGACCTAGTGCGCAAGCGATCGACCCCGCTGCGCCCGGTGGAGTTGACGAGCGTCACCGGCGACGTGCTGATGGTCGAGCATCACCAGGTACCGCGGATCACGATCGGCGGTGCCGAGTTTCAGCATCTGGGGATCGCGTTCGCCGATGTCGCGCCGTTCCGGCGGCTGGGGCTCGACGATCGCCCGGCCTTGTTCCTGGGGATGGATGCGATGCGGCTGTTTCGCAAGGTGCGGATCGACTTCGCCAATCGCGAAGTCCGCTTCCTGCTGCCGCGCCAAAGCTTCCGTACCGCCTCGCTCACCGGCACGCGGATGCCGTGAACCGGTTGCACGCGTCTGCCCGACGCGGCATAGGCGGGGCTATGGTTCCCTTTTCGTTCGCTGGGCATGACTTTGCCGCCTTGGCCGATGGCGCGCTGTTCTGGCCCGCTCGCCGCGCGATGCTGGTCGCCGATCTGCATTTCGAAAAGGCGAGCTGGTTCGCGTCGCACGGCCAGATGCTGCCCCCCTATGATTCGATGGAAACGCTCGACCGGTTGCAGGCGGCGGTCACACGTTGCGACCCGCGCGAGATCTGGTGCCTGGGCGACAGCTTTCACGATGCAGCGGGCTGCGATCGTTTGCCTGCTACGGTACAGGATGGGTTGCGATCATTGGTCGGCGGGCGGCGCTGGGTGTGGATCACCGGCAATCACGATGCCGGGATGATCGATCGCTGCGGCGGCGAGGTCCTCGCCGAAGCCGTCGTCGACGGGGTGGTGCTTCGCCACGAGGCCGAGGCGGGCGAGGCGCGTCCCGAAATGTCGGGGCATTTCCATCCGAAGCTGCGCGTCACGGTACGGGGGCGCAACATCGCGCGGCGCTGTTTCGTCGCGACCCCGACCAAGCTGATCCTGCCCGCGTTCGGCGCGCTGACCGGCGGGCTCGACGCGACGCATCCGGAGATCGTTCGCGCGGTTGGCCCGGGGGCGCAGGCGTTGGTGCCGCTCCCCGATCGCATGTTGCGGTTCGCGCTCGCGGCCTGAGTTGCGCGGGGCGGCTTTAGAAAGCGCCCGGCACCTCGCGCTGCATCGGCGTCGGGCGCAGCGGCACCAGGAGTTCCTGGCCTTGTGCGACCGACTGACCCGCATTCCTGCCCGCGGTTTGCCCCGGCATCGTCGCCGCGGCCTGGGTGCCGGCGATCGGCGTACAGCTGCGACCGGCGAGGAAATCGAGCGCGCGCGCGGTCGATTGCTCGCGCGGATCGCCCATCGGGAAGTTCAAGTCGTCGCTCGCCTGGCAGCTCGCGCGAACGGTGGAGGCCAGCCCGCCATAATAGTCGCCTTGGTTGTCGGCATTGACCGTCGCGAACGCGACGACGCGCAACCGATCGTCGCATTCGGCGCGGTCGAGCGCGATCTGGCCGACGGGCTTGCCGAAGGTGTTGGTGCCGATCAGCGCGGCGCGGTTGTTCAGATAGGGGATGAAGGCATTGACGATCAGCTCGCTTGCCGATGCCGAACCGCCGGTGCCGATGAAGGCGACTCGCATCGGCGCGATCGTCTGCGGTTGCTGCGCGAAGAATTTGGTTCGGTTCTCGGCGGTCTTTTCGGGGCGGAAGCGCAGGGTGCTGAAGATCTGCGACGGGGTCCGGTCGCCGCCCATCAAGTCGCCGAGCAGTTCGGCAGTGCTGAGCAACCCGCCGCCATTATAGCGGACATCAACGATCAGATTGGTGATCCCCTCGGCGCGGAAGCGCGCAAAGGCTTCGCGCATTTGCGGATCGGCCGACAGAATGAAGGTGCGCAGGTTGAGATAGCCGACGCGCTGGCCGCCATTGTCGATCACGCGTGCGCCGTAGCGTGACGACACCGGCGACAGGTTGAAGTTCGCCTTGGCGACCGAGACGTCGCGCTGGAACCCGTCGAGGCCGCGAACGCGCAGCACGCGGGTAGTGCCCGGGGTGTCGGGGCCGAACGCATTGGTGAGCGCGGCATTGCCTCCGCTATTCACAATGTCCTGCACCGTGCGAACGTCCGCGGTCGTGGTGCCGATGCCGATGATCTGGGTACCGCGGTCGATCCCTGCTGCCAGCGCCGGCGCGTCTTCGAACGATTCGCTCACCACCAGCTGGTTCGATGCATTGACCGCGAGGCGGAAGCCGAAGCCTGCGGTGGCGCCCGAGCTGTTGAAGGCGTTCTCCTCGGCGATCGAGGTGACATAGGTGAAGAACCGGTCGCGACCCTGCGTCCGTGCGGTTGCGGTCAGTCCGTCGACATAGGTGTCGAGCGTCGAAAAGCCCGCGGGGTCTAGCGCGGCGGGCAGCGTTTCGGGGAACAGATACCATTCGCGCATCTGCGCGAGCACCCAGCTCTGGCGGGCACCCAATGCGCACGTGCCGGTCGCCGGCGGGGTTGGGGTGGGTGATGGCGTGCCGCCGGTATTGCCGCCGCCTGGCTGGACCGCGATCGATCCCGACCCTCCGCCGCCGCATGCCGCCAGCAACATCGCCGACGCCACCACCGCCGACAATGTGCGATGCCGAACCGAGTTCTTACGCATAAACTTACGCCCTCACGAGGATGCGGAGAGCATGTCAGCGCGTCATGCGCCCGGCAAGCGGCAAATGGGGTTCAATAGGGCGGCGCGCGTCGCTCGCGCTGCGCACCCGCCGCCTCGATCCACCAGCGCAGATCGTCGGCGAAGCGCGGGAACGCCTTAGCGAGCGCCTGGCCGCCGTCGCCGGTCGGCTGGCCGTCGGCATCGAGCGCCTGGCCGATACCGCCGACGGTGAGCGTGCTCGAAATCACCGCCATCCCCATTTCGGCGAGTGTCGCGTGCCAGGCCGAATTCGCGCGCGCCCCGCCCAGCCGGCCCGCCGAATAGCTGGCAATCGCCGCGGGGCGCCAGAACCATTCTTCGAGGAAATGGTCGGTGAGGTTCTTGAGGCCGGGCTGCATGCCCCAATTATATTCGCCCGCGACGAAGACAAAGCCGTCGGCGGTGCGGATCTTGTCGGCGAGCGTCGCTAGGTTCGCGGGTGCCTCGCCCTCGGGATATTCCTTGAACATCCGATCGAGCATCGGCAGCCCGACCGCCTTGGCGTCGATCAACTCGACATCGTCGCCACGCGCCGCCAGCGCCTCGACCAGATAGTGCGCGAGCCGGATACCCTGGCGATCGCGGCGATAGGAGCCGTAGAAGACGAGAATACGGTGCGGCATTGCGATTGCTTTCGGGGCACGCCCGGCGCGCGCCATGCAGTGGACATGAAAGAGGCTGCCGGACCCGGTGTACGGACCCGACAGCCTCGGACATGGTCAGCGGCCGGAAGTTCCAGCGTGGGAGACCATGCGAGCCGCGCACTTGCGGTCAGGAAGGCGTTGGATGGGGCAATAGCGCCCCCGCCCTCGGCTGCCGAAGCTTAGCGGCGCGTCTCCCCAACGAACTGAACCGACCCCTTTGCTGAACCATGAGACATCGGATCACCTCCTTTCGCTAGTTGAAAAATGGTCGTGCCCTGCGGCACGAATCACGTTGTGAATCATCGCAGAGCGCAGAACAAGTCTTGTAATGCACAGCGAATTGGACGATTCTCTCCCGCCTGCCGCAAACGCCTCAAACCGGGCGGCGGCATCCCTCGATCACCGTACGGACCTCGGACGCCATCGTCATCGCCAGCGTGCGATCCTGGTCGATCCGCACCCCGAACCGGTCGTCGGTGGCAAGCAATGCGCCAAAGAACACGTCGTCGGCGCTCAAGCTGCCGGTGACCATGCGCGGCGGACCGGGCTCGACCGTAGCGGACATCGTTGCGGCGGCGCTGGGGGTCACGATCTGGATGCGGCTGACGTCGCCGCGGCGATCGGTGCGCGCCATCTTCACCCGCCTTGCGTCGCGATCGCATGACAGGATGAAATAGGCGGGCGCATCGGGCGGACCGAACATCGCGCTGCCATCGCGCAGCACCCAGCGGCCGAGCGCGGTCCCGACATTATCGAGTTCGGGGGTGGGCAGCGCGCCCGCTACGCTCGACGCGGGAGGCGGGGGCGCGGTGGCGATTTCGGGGGTCGCCTCGGCATCGGGTTGCGCCGGTGCTGGGGCCGGCGTTGGTTCGGCCTTGCAGCCCGCCACCACCAGAAGCGCCGCGAGCGTCAGGGTGCGCCTGCTCGCCCGCGAACTTATCATCCGCGGCAATCCTCGGCGACGCGAAGGAATTCGGCCCAGGTGGGCACCACCAGTACCGGCAGTGGTCGAAGCTCGACGACGAAGCGACCGCGGCTGAAACCCATCGCATCGATCAGCGCGTCGCGCACGGGCAGGCGGACCGTCATGGCGCCAGCGGTCGCGGTGCTCGGCAGGGCGCGGGTGCTGGTGTTGGTGCGGACCGTCATCGCCGCGTTGCCAGGCGCGGTACCGCGGCGCGACAGGACGAGCGCGCCCGCGCTACGATCGCAGCGCAGGCTGAGTTCGGGTTCGGCGCCCGGCTGCCCGAAGCGCGCGATCGATCCCTGCGCGTCTCGGCTGTACGACCATGTTCCAGCGGTCAGCGGCCAGTCGCGCCAGTCGCTGCTCGCGGGCGGCGGGGTGGGGGCGGGGGGCGGCACCGGCACGGGGCGCGGGGGCGGCGGCGCTTGCGGCGCGGGGCGTGAAGGGGACACGCACCCGGCCAGAAGCGCGAGCGGGACGAACAAGGCAAGGATACGCTGCATGCGCAGCCTTATGGGCGAGGCGGTGCCGCGCCTCAACCACTTCGTCATCCGCGGGTCGAATAGGGTGAGCGCCGCGGCGACGGTTCTGCGGGAATACGAGGCCAAAGACGTGACGACAGAGGGGAACGCCGTATCAAAAGCCAAGTGCCACCGCGACACTCGCCCAATAAGTGGGGAGGCGGCGGGCGGGTGCCGATACGTCTGTTGGTCGGTATCAACGCCTACTGGGTGCGATTGCCGCAGATGACGGGGCCCGGGCCCGCAACGGTGCAGGCGGCTTTGCCCGATACGGTGACCTGACCCAGCCCCGCGGCGGTGACGTTGGCGGTCTCGCTCGCCGCAAAGCTGCTTTCGCTCGGGCTTTGCGAAAGCACCGTCAGATCGCGCACCGCGAGGCCCGCGGCGTCGATCCGGTTGGCGCCGTTCGATGCGAAGCGCGCGCGTGCGGTGGTGCCGCGTACCTCGAGCGATCCGGCGCCGGTGAGCGTCGCGCGGAATTCGTCGGCGGCGATCGCGGCGACGCGCAACGACCCCGATCCCGACATGTCGATCGTCACCTGCTGGCTTGCCATGCGATCGATCGCCAGCCGGCCGTTGCCGACCAGCGTCGCGCTGCGGATCGCGGGCGCGGTGGCGACGATCCGCGGCGTCGCGGCGCGCGCATCGGGCCAGCCGCCCCAGCCATTGGGATTGGCGCTGACCACCAGCACCCGGTCTTCGACACGGACCGCGACGCCGTCGAGCGTGCGGGCTTCGCCGCTGATCGTCGCGCCGGTAGCGCCTCCGGTTCGCAGCTCGACATCGAAGGGGCCCTCGACGCGGATCGAGTCGAACCCCGTGACCATGACCCGCCTATCCTCGGCATGCGCGGGCGCTGGCAAGGTCGACAGCAAGGCGGCGGCGAGCAGGATGTGGTTCATCGGCGCAACTGGCACCGCCGCACGGTTCCGCGCAAGAGGGTCAGCGACCGCCGCTACCGCACTCGACGCTGCCGACGCCGCTCTTGCGCGTGGTGCACACCGAATTTGGACCGAGGCGTGCCGATCCGACGCCCGATACCGATACCTGTGCGGGGCCATCGATCCGCACCGCGACATCGCCGACCCCCGACAGGCTCACCTTGCCCTGGCGCGCCACGAGTTCCTCGGCACGGATGCTCCCCGCGCCCGATACGCTGGCGTTGAGCGTGCGTGCGACGCCCGCTGCGGCGATATCGCCGGTGCCTGACAGCTTGAGCGTGACGTTGCCGCCGTCGATCCGTCCGACCGCGAGATCGCCCGCACCACTGATCGTCGCGGTGAAATCGCCGGTGCCGCGGTCGAGGGTGAGGCCGCCCGCGCCGCTGACGCTCGCGCCGGTGGCGTTGGGCAAGGTGACGGTGACGGTGGCGCGCGGGTTGCGGCCCCATTTCCAGTTCGAGCTGCGCTCGCGCCCGACGCGCAACGTGCCGTCGACGACTTCGAGCTTCAGCTTGTCGATCACGTCCTGCGGACCTTCGGCGCGCACCGAAAAGGCGCTGCCGGTCATCACGCGGACATTGTCGGGGCCGGCGAGATCGACCTTGTCGAACCCCGACAAGGTGAAGCTGCGCTGTGCCTGTGGGCCCGCGGCTTCACCGTCATCGCCGTCGACGCTGCCGCCCGAACAGGCGGCAAGCATCAGGGCCGCCAACGCTGCTGTCAAACCGTCGTCCATCCCTGCCTCCGATCAGCTGCTGTATTAGTAAAATAATACAGTAGCTGATCGCAAAGGCAAGTGGCGGACGGGATCAGGCCTCGGCCTTGTCCTTGTTGTAGATCGCAGCCGCTGCGCGCAGCACGTCGAGGATTTTCTCGAGCGCCTTGGGCTCGTCGACCTCTTCCATCGCGGCGAGTTCGCGCGCGAGGCGGCTGGCGGCGGCTTCGAAGATTTGGCGCTCCGAATAGCTTTGCTCGGGCTGGTCATCGGCACGGAACAGGTCGCGGACCACTTCGGCGATCGACACCAGGTCGCCCGAATTGATCTTGGCTTCATATTCCTGCGCGCGGCGCGACCACATGGTGCGCTTGACCTTGGGCTTGCCCTTGAGCGTTTCCATCGCCTCGCGCAGCGTCTTGTCGCTCGACAGCTTGCGCATGCCGACGCTCTCGGCCTTGTTGGTAGGAACGCGCAGCGTCATGCGCTCCTTTTCGAAGCGCAGCACGTACAGCTCGAGCTGCATGCCTGCGATTTCCTGCTTTTGCAGTTCGATCACACGGCCGACGCCGTGCTTTGGATAAACGACATAATCACCGACGTCGAAGGACAGCGCCTTGGCAGCCATTGATACGAAACCTTTCCGTGGACCATCGAACCGGGGGGGGCGGGGCGGCTGCAACGGGCTTGTTGGCCGCGTGAGCACGTTCGGGTCGATGAGTTTGCGTCTCCGAGGGGCGAGGCTTTTGAGCCTCGTTGCCGATGATTTAACACAGTCGTAACAAAATTACCAGCGTGACGAAGGGTGCGGGGTGCAGAAACGACACAAAAGCGATTGATATTCGGTGCCGGACCAACGGCGCGCAATGGTTGCGCGGAAACGATGTCAGTCGCGCGCGAAAATCTGGGCAAGCGGCAGCGTGGTGGCGAGCGAGGGCAGCGCAACATCGGTGCCGCTGGGCAGCCAATCATCTACCCAGCCGGTCGCCGTGCGGCGAACGTGTCGCACGCGTTCCTGTTGGGGATCGACCAGCAGGATATCGGTGGTGCCAGGCAATTCGCGATATTCGGCCAGCTTGACGCTCTGATCGTAGGAGGCGGTCGATGACGACAGCACTTCGACGATCAACATCGGATCGCCGAGCAATTTCTTGCCATCATTGGCAGGGCGTCCAGGGTCGCCGCAGTAGACCGCGACGTCGGGATAGCGGATGGTCTGCGTACCGGTCTGGACCGCACAGTCCGAGTTGAAGGGCATGCAACCCGTTCCGCGGAGCGCGAGGCGCAGGGCAAAATAGACGTTGCCCGCAATACGCGCATGCGCTTGGCTGCCACCCGTCATCATGTAGATCAGGCCGTCCTCGAGCTCGGCCTTCGCGTCGCCGAAATGCATCGACAGAAATTCGTCGACGTCGATGCGGCGATAGGCGGGATCGAGCGCGACTTTTGCCATGGCCGATCATAGCATTTCACGCCGACACGAAAAAGGGCCGGGGAGTGATCCCCGGCCCTTCGTCGTTCGGTGCCTTGGCGGGCGAGCGGGGAGGTCCCTGCCCGGCCGGCTGGATGCCCATCGCATGTCGGGAGCGGCGAACCGCCCCCGAGCGCAATCAGAAGTCCATGCCGCCCATGCCGCCCATGCCGCCGCCGCCGCCCATGGGCATTGCGGGCTTGTCGTCGGGCAATTCGCTCACCGCCGCTTCGGTGGTGATGAGCAGGCCTGCGACCGATGCCGCATTCTGCAGCGCGGTGCGGACGACCTTGGTCGGATCGATCACGCCGGCAGATACCAGGTTCTCATAGGTATCGGTCGATGCGTTGAAGCCGAACGACGTGTCGCTCTGGTCGAGCAGCTTGCCCGAAACCACTGCGCCGTCATGGCCGGCGTTCGCCGCGATCTGGCGAACCAGCGAGGTCAGTGCCTTGCGGACGATGTCCACGCCGCGGGTCTGGTCCTCGTTCGCGCCGTTGACGCCCTCAAGTGCCTTGGTGGCATAGAGGAGTGCGGTGCCGCCACCGGGGACGATGCCCTCTTCGACGGCTGCGCGGGTTGCGTGCAGTGCGTCGTCGACGCGGTCCTTGCGCTCCTTGACTTCGACTTCCGAAGCGCCGCCGACCTTGATGACTGCAACGCCGCCGGCCAGCTTGGCCAGACGCTCCTGCAGCTTCTCACGGTCATAGTCCGAGGTCGTGACCTCGATCTGCTGACGGATCGCATCGGTGCGGCCCTTGATCGCATCGGCTTCACCCGCGCCATCGACGATGACCGTGTTGTCCTTGTCGATCGTGACGCGCTTGGCGGTGCCGAGCATGCCGAGCGTGACGGTCTCGAGCTTGATGCCGAGATCTTCCGAAACGACTTCGCCCTTGGTCAGGACCGCGATGTCCTCGAGCATCGCCTTGCGACGATCGCCAAAGCCCGGTGCCTTGACCGCTGCGACCTTCAGGCCGCCGCGCAGCTTGTTGACCACCAGGGTCGCCAATGCTTCGCCTTCGATGTCCTCGGCGATGATCAGCAGCGGACGACCCGACTGGACGACTGCTTCCAGGATCGGGAGCATCGCCTGCAGGTTCGACAGCTTCTTCTCGTGGATCAGAATGTACGGATCGTTGAGTTCGACCGACATCTTCTCAGGGTTCGTGATGAAGTAAGGCGACAGGTAGCCGCGGTCGAACTGCATGCCCTCGACGACATCGAGCTCGAATTCGAGACCCTTGGCTTCCTCGACGGTGATCACGCCTTCCTTGCCGACCTTTTCCATGGCTTCGGCAATCTTCTCGCCGACTTCACGGTCGCCATTGGCCGAGATGATCCCGACCTGGGCGATTTCGGCCGAACCCGAAACGGGCTTCGAACGCGACTGCAGATCGGCCACCACCTTGGTGACGGCCAGATCGACGCCGCGCTTCAGGTCCATCGGGTTCATGCCGGCGGCAACCGACTTCATGCCTTCGCGAACGATCGCCTGGGCAAGCACGGTCGCGGTGGTGGTGCCGTCGCCGGCGATGTCGTTGGTCTTCGAAGCGACTTCGCGGACCATCTGCGCGCCCATGTTCTCGAACTTGTCCTTGAGTTCGATTTCCTTGGCGACGGTGACGCCGTCCTTGGTGATGCGCGGCGCGCCGAACGACTTGTCGATCACGACGTTGCGGCCCTTTGGCCCCAGCGTTACCTTGACCGCGTCGGCCAGGATGTCGACGCCGCGGAGAATGCGCTCACGCGCGTCGCGGCCGAATTTTACGTCCTTGGATGCCATGATGAGGCTGTCCTTTCAGCTAAAGTGGATGAAATTGACGAAATGGAAACAATCGGAAGCCTGAAGATCAGGCCTCGACGATGCCCAGAATGTCGCTTTCCTTCATGATGAGCAGGTCTTCGCCGTTCACCTTGACCTCGGTGCCCGACCATTTGCCGAACAGGATCTTGTCGCCGGCCTTCACCTCGAGCGGGTGGATGTCGCCGGTGTCGTTGCGCGCGCCGGTGCCGGCTGCGACGACTTCACCCTCTTGGGGCTTTTCCTTGGCGGTGTCGGGGATGATGATGCCGCCGGCGGTCTTCTCTTCGGCTTCGACGCGGCGAACGAGAACGCGATCGTGCAAGGGACGAAAGTTCATGCGCGCTTTCCTTTCCTGTTTAAGGGATAAAATTGGTTTAGCACTCACCCAAGGCGAGTGCTAACGAACCTCCATATGCGGCGGTGGAGGGGATTCGTCAACCGCGACGGCACCCGATTTCGCGGCTTTCGCCCGCAAATGCGTATTGGTGGCGTAATACAGGCGTTTACCTGTCTGTACCCATGCTCTAGCGCATGACAGGAACGACGAACCGTTCGACCCGGAGGATTTTGACGTGAAGCTGGTACGCGGCGCTTGGAAATTGCTGGTGGGCATCAAGGACGGGCTGGTCCTGCTCGCGATGCTGCTGTTCTTCGGCCTGATCTTCGCCGCCTTGTCGGCGCGGCCCAACGCCGCAGCGATCACCAATGGCGCGCTGCTGGTCGACCTGAGCGGCACGATCGTCGAACAGCCCGAGGAAAGCGATCCGTTCGCGACGCTGGCGGGCGGCGACGTCGCCAAGCAGCATCGGCTGCGCGACGTGATCCGCGCGCTCGACACCGCGCAGAGCGATACGCGGGTGAAGGCGGTCGTGCTCGACATGGACAGCTTCATGGGGGGCTATCCCGCCGCGGTGTCGCAGCTCGCCGAAGCGGTCGGGCGGGTACGCCAAAGCGGCAAGCCGGTGCTGGCGTTCGCCACCGCCTATTCGGACGACAGCTATCTGGTCGCAGCCAACGCCAGCGAAATCTGGATGGATCCGTTCGGCGGCACATTGTTCAGCGGTCCGGGCGGTTCGCAGCTTTATTATAAGGGGTTGATCGACCGGCTGGGGATCAACGCGCATATCTATCGCGTCGGCACCTACAAGGCCGCGGTCGAACCCTATACCCGCGCGGATCAGTCGCCCGAGGCGCGCGCCGCCAACCAGGCGCTGTACGGCGCGATCTTCAGCCAGTGGCAGGAAGCGGTGCAGAAGGCGCGGCCCAAGGCGCGCGTCGCCGAGTTCGTCGCACGGCCCGATACGCTGGTGACCGCCGCCAATGGCGACATCGCGCGCGCCAACCTGACCGCGGGGCTGATCGACAAGCTCGGCGACCGCACCAGCTTCGGCAAGCGGGTCGCCGAACTGGCGGGCGCCGATGCCGGCAAGCCTGCGGGCAATTTCAAGACGATCAAGCTGGCGAGCTGGCTGGCGGCGAACCCGTTGCCGACCAGCGGCGACGCGATCGGCGTGATCACGGTCGCTGGGACGATCATCGACGGCAAGGCCGGCCCGGGAACCGCGGCGGGTGACACGATTTCGAACCTGCTGCTGAAGGGGCTGGCCGAAAAGAAGCTCAAGGCGCTGGTCGTCCGCGTCGATTCGCCGGGCGGATCGGTGCTGGCATCGGAAAAGATCCGCCAGGCGATCCTGCAGGCCAAGGCCAAGGGGCTCCCGGTGGTGGTGTCGATGGGCGGGCTCGCCGCGTCGGGTGGCTATTGGGTATCGACCCCCGGCGACGTGATCTTCGCCGAACCCAACACGATCACCGGATCGATCGGCATCTTCGGGGTCATCCCGACCTTCGAGAACGCGATCACCAAGATCGGCGTGACCGCCGACGGGATCGCAACGACGCCGTTGTCGGGGCAGCCCGACCTTTTCCGCGGCACCAACGCCGCGGTCGACACGATCCTGCAATCGTCGATCGAGAATGGCTATCGGCGGTTCCTGACCCTGGTGTCGCAGTCGCGCAAGCTGCCGGTCGCGCGGGTGAACCAGATCGCACAGGGACGCGTCTGGGACGGCGGCACCGCACGCCAGCTGGGGCTGGTCGATCGTTTCGGCAGCCTGCCCGATGCGATCGCCGAGGCAGCGCGGCTGGCGAAGCTCGATCCGGTGAAGGTGCGTCCGGTCTATCTCGAAAAGGAGCCGGGTTTCGCGGCGCAGCTGGCGGCGATGTTCGCGCAATCGGGTGACGAGGAAGCCGGCGAGGGCGAGGTCGCACGCGACATCTTCGCGCGGATGGCGGCCGAGCGGCGCGGGGTGTTCGCGCAGGCGATCGGCGACATGCGGATGCTGGCCAAGGGGCCGGCGATGCAGGCGCGCTGCATCGAATGCGCCGGCATGGGGCCTGGGGTCGCGTCGCGCGAGGATGCGCGGATCGCGGCCTTCCTCATTGAGCGCACGCTGCCATGAAGGGGATGAAGCCATGATCGCGATCCGGGCAGCCGAAGCCGGCGATGCCGCGGCGATCGCCGCGATCTACGCACCCTTTGTGATCGGCGGCACCGTGTCGTTCGAGACCGAGGCACCCGATACCCGCGCGATGCGCGTCCGGATCACCGCGAGCGACGGCTATTATCCCTGGCTGGTGGCGACCAATGGCGGCGAAGGCGGCGGCGGGGTGCTGGGCTATGCCTATGCCGGTCGCTGGCGCGATCGGCCGGCGTATCGCTATGTCGTCGAAACCTCGATCTACCTGGCGGGCGAGGCGCAGCAGCGCGGCACCGGGCGGCTGTTGTACGAGGCGCTGATCGACACGCTGCGCGCGCAGGGCTTCACCCAGGCGATCGGCGTGCTGGCGCTGCCCAATGACGCATCGATCACGTTGCACGAGCAGATGGGGTTCCGCCGCGCGGGAGTGTATCGCGAGGTCGGCTACAAGTTCGGGCGCTGGATCGATGTCGGCTATTGGCAGTGCGAGCTCAACGACAGCGCCGTGCCACCGGTCGAGCCGCGCGCGTTCAAGGATGTGGGCGTCGTTCGGGGGTAACGCTCTCCTTCTCCGGAGGGGAGAGGGCGGTCAGCGTTTGCCGCGATACGAGGGCAGCGCGAGGCGAAAGTGGATGGCTGCTGCGCGGAGTGCGAAGCCCGCGGTTACCGCGACGCTCGACGCGACGATGCTGGGGGCGCCGAGCGCGACGATTCCGACATACAGCCCTGCGGCCAGCGCGGCGGCGGTAACATAGAGTTCGGGGCGCATCAGGATCGACGGTTCGCCCGCCAGCACGTCGCGAATGATGCCGCCCACGCACGCAGTGATCACCCCCATCAGGATCGCCGGGACCGGCGGAACGCCGAGCCGAAAGGCCTTGGCCGCGCCGAACACCGCATAGGCGGCCAGCCCGACCGCATCGAGCCAGTCGAGCGTATTGCCGCGCCACCAGCGCTCGGGCGTCATCCACACCAGCAACGCCGCGCCGAGGCAGATCGTCGCGAGCAGCGGATCATGCACCCAGAATACCGGCGCGCCGATCAACAGATCGCGCACCGTCCCGCCACCCACCCCGGTGATGAGCGCGAAGAATGCCGCAGTCACGAAGGTCTGCTGCGCGCGCGCCGCTGCGATCGCGCCCGATGCCGCGAAGGTGGCGATCGCGAACCAGTCGAGCAGCGGGAGGAGGGGGGCGATGGGAAGGGCGGGAGGCATGGGGCGGGCGTAGCGGGTCGCGTGAGTAGGGGCTAGAGGCGCGGCGCGTGCTTGCTCTCGCTGCGCGGATCGCGGAGGATCGGTCGCACGATACGCTGGAGCAAGCGATGCCCAAACTCACCCTCGATGCCTTTCCGCTCACCAACGCGACTGGCTACCCGCCCGAATATGCCGGGCCGGTGCGTGACCGGTGGTATCGGCGGCTAGGCCCTGCCAGCGGACTATCGCAATTCGGGGTCAGCCATGTGACGCTAAAGCCCGGCGCGTGCTCGTCACAGCGGCATTGGCACGAGGGCGAGGACGAATTTCTGGTGATCCTGAGCGGCGAAGCGATCCTGATCGACGATGCCGGCGAGCAGGTGATGCGCCCGGGCGATTGCGCTTCGTTCCCGGCGGGGGAGGCGAACGGCCATATGCTGCAGAACCGCGCGCCATTCGATTGCGTGTTCGTCGCGGTTGGCGGACCGGGCGACACCGATTGCCATTATCCCGACATCGATATGCATCTGGCGGCCGGGCAGGGGTTTCGGCACAAAGACGGATCATCATTTTAGGTGCGTCCGCCAAATCGGTGCTTGAAACATCGGCAGGGCGTTCTGGAGGTGAGCGATGCAGCCAGGTGTGACGAGACTGAACCACATCACGCTTGCGGTCACCGACGTCGCGCGGTCGGTAGCATTTTATCGTGACCTTCTGGGCTTTTCGGTGCGTGCGATGTGGGCCGATGGCGCCTATTTGGAAGTGGGACCGCTTTGGCTTTGCCTGTCTCGCGATCCGCAGACGCGAACATCGCCGCACCCGGATTACACTCACATTGCCTTCAGCGTGGCGGACGGGGATTACGCGGCGCTGCATAAGCGCCTGATCGCACAATGCACAATCTGGAAGGTCGATCGGAGCGAAGGCGCCTCAACCTATTTTCTCGATCCCGACGGGCATAAGCTTGAGGTCCATGTAGGCACGCTCGAATCGAGGCTGTCTCACTACCGCGAGCATGCGGATGAGCGGGTACAGCTGTTCGACGTGGACACCCCTTCTGATGGCAATAAAGCCTGACGCCCGCGTTGCAGACGTTTCAACCGCGCGTGTGAACGACTACGGTTGAATTACAGTGGGTAGGGCTGGCGCCGCCAACAGCGCCGCCAGCCCTGTAATCAGATGTGGATCGGCTTGCCCTGTACCGCCATCGCGGCTTCCTTCAGAGCTTCGGCGTGGGTTGGATGCGCGTGGCAGGTCAGGGCGATGTCTTCGGAGGTTGCGCCGAATTCCATCGCCTGTGCGGCCTGTGCGATCATCGTGCCCGCCAGCGACGAGATGATGTGGACGCCGAGCACGCGATCGGTCTTGGCGTCGGCGATCACCTTGACGAAGCCGTCGGTGTCGCGGTTGGTCTTGGCGCGGCTGTTGGCGGCGAAGGGGAATTTGCCGACCTTGATCTCGCCATGCTTGCGCGCGGCTTCCTCGGTCAGGCCGACGCCGGCGATTTCGGGCATGGTGTAGACGACGCTGGGGATCACGTCATGGTTGATGATGCCGGTGTTGCCCGCGATATTCTCGGCCACCGCGACGCCTTCGTCCTCGGCCTTGTGCGCGAGCATCAGGCCGGGGACGCAATCGCCGATCGCCCAGACGCCGTCGACCTTGGTCGAGAAGTCGTGGTTGATCTCGATCTGGCCGCGCTGGTTTACCTCGAGCCCGATCTTGTCGAGCCCGAGCTTGTCGGTGTTGGGGCGGCGACCGATCGAAACCAGCACGGCGTCGGCCTGGATCGTCGTCGCTTCGCCGCCGGCGGCGGGTTCGGTGGTGACGGTCGCCTTGCCGCCCTCGACGGTGACGCCGGTGACCTTGGTCGAGGTCTTCAGCTCGAAGCCCTGCTTTTTGAAGATCTTGGCCGATTCCTTGCGGACTTCCTCGTCGAAGCCGGGGAGGATCTGGTCGACATATTCGACCACGGTGACCTTGGCACCGAGGCGCAGCCACACGCTGCCAAGCTCTAGGCCGATGACGCCGCCGCCGATCACCACCAGATGCTCGGGCACCTTGGGGAGCGCGAGCGCGCCGGTCGAATCGACGACGATGCCGGCGTCATTGTCGATCTCGACGCCGGGCAGCGGGGTGACCGACGAGCCGGTGGCGATGACGATGTCGCGCGCGGTGATCGTGCGATCGCCGACGCGGACGGTCGAGCTGTCCTCGAACGTCGCATAGCCCTTGATCCACTCGACCTTGTTCTTCTTGAACAGGAAGGCGATGCCGCCGGTCAGCTCGCCGACCGCCTTGGCCTTTTCGGCGTGCATCTGGTCGAGGTTGAGCTTCACCCCCTCGATCTCAACGCCGAACTTGGCGAGCGCGCCATGGCTGGCTTCGGCGAACAATTCGGATGCGTGGAGCATCGCCTTGGACGGGATGCAGCCGACGTTGAGGCAGGTGCCGCCCAGCGTCTCGCGTCCCTCGACGCATGCGGTGCGAAGCCCAAGCTGTGCCGCACGGATCGCCGCGACATAGCCGCCGGGGCCGGAGCCGATCACCAGAACGTCGAAGTCGTATTCAGCCATGGTCTGCCTCAAATTGTGTAGTCGCGACATAGGTACTTCGCCAGCTCCCCGGTAGGCATCGCATGATCGCGGATGGCTACCGGGGGTCGCGAAATTACAGGTCGATCAGGATGCGCGTCGGGTCTTCGATCGCGTTCTTGAGCGCGACGAGGAAGGTCACCGCTTCGCGGCCGTCGATCAGGCGGTGATCGTAGCTGAGCGCCAGATACATCATCGGGCGCACCACGACCTGGCCGTCGCGGACGACGGGGCGGTCTTCGATGCGGTGGAGGCCGAGCACCGCCGACTGGGGCGGGTTGATGATCGGGGTCGACATCAGCGAACCGAACACGCCGCCGTTCGAGATGGTGAAGGTGCCGCCCTTCATCTCGTCCATCTTGAGCGTGCCGTCCTTGGCGCGCTTGCCGAAATCGCCGATCGTCTTTTCGACCTGTGCGACGCTCATCTTGTCGGCGTCGCGGATCACGGGCACGACCAGGCCCTGCGGCGCCGAGACCGCGACCGAGATGTCGGCATAGTCGTGATAGACGATCTCGTCGCCGTCGATCTGGCCGTTGACGCTAGGCACGTCCTTGAGCGCCATGCAGGCGGCCTTCACGAAGAAGCCCATGAAGCCGAGCTTCACGCCATGCTTCTTCTCGAACAGCTCCTTATACTTCGTGCGCGCTTCGATGACCGCGGTCATGTCGACGTCGTTGAAGGTGGTGAGCAAAGCGGCGGTGTCCTGCGCTTCCTTCAGCCGCTTGGCGATCGTCTGGCGCAGGCGGGTCATGCGGACTCGCTCCTGCGAACGCTCGCCACCCGTGCTCGCGGCGGCAGCAGGCGCGGGGGCTGCGGCGGGGGCAGGTGCAGGCGCTGCGGCCTTGCCCGATGCGGCGGCGGTGACGTCCTCGCGGGTGATGCGACCGTCCTTGCCCGAACCCTTCACCGTCGCAGGATCGACGCCATGTTCGAGGATCGCGCGGCGAACCGACGGCGACAGCGCGGCGGCGTCGAGCCGGGCGGGGGCTTCTGCCGGCGCAGCAGGCGCGGGCGCAGCTTCCGGCTGGGGTGCGGCAGCCGGTGCTGGTGCGGCGGGTGCGGCGGCCTTTGGTGCCGCAGCGGCACCGTCACCGGCGTCGATCGAGCCGATCACCGCGCCGACATTCACCGTGTCACCGGCATTGACGCTGTGCGCGCCCATGACACCGGCGGCAGGCGCGTTGACCTCGACCGAGACCTTGTCGGTTTCGAGGCTGGCGACGGGCTCATCGGCGGCGACGGCATCGCCGGGCTGCTTGAGCCATTCGCCCAGGGTCGCTTCGGTGATCGATTCACCCAGTGTCGGCACGAGGATTTCGGTAGCCATCAGTATTCCTTTCGCGACCCCGCAACCGCGGGGCGTGAGAATAGTCAAATCGTTCAGCCGGCAGCCTTGCCAGCAGTGCGTTCGTCTTCGGTCTTGCGCGCGCGGCGGATTTCCTCGCGCACGCTATGGCCAAGCGCATCGGCAACCAACGCGCCTTGCTCGGCCTGGTGCCGCTTCATCAGCCCAGTGGCGGGCGACGCCGCCGCGGTGCGACCGGAATAGCGCGGACGCGCTGGCGCACCTGCGACCTGGCCAAGGCATTCCTCGATGAACGGCTCGACGAAGAACCATGCGCCCATGTTCTTGGGCTCTTCCTGCGCCCACACCACCTCTTCGAGATTGATCATGCGCTCGAGGCGCTTGACCAGCGGCTCGCCGGGGAAGGGGTAAAGCTGTTCGAGGCGGACGATTGCGGTGTTCTTGTCGCCCGCCGCGTCGCGTGCCTCGATCAGGTCATAGGCGACTTTGCCGGTGCAGAGCACCAGCCGCTTCACATCGGCATCGGCTGGCGGCGTGGGGTCCGACAGGATCCGCATGAAGTGGCTTGCACCCTGGAAGTCCGCCGCCTTCGACACCGCCATCTTGTGGCGCAGCAGCGACTTGGGGGTCATCACCACCAGGGGCTTGCGGAAATTGCGGTGCATCTGGCGGCGCAGCAGGTGGAAGTAGTTGGCAGGCGTGGTGCAATTGGCGACCTGCATATTGTCCTGCGCGCACATCTGCAGGAAGCGTTCGGGGCGTGCCGACGAATGCTCGGGGCCTTGGCCTTCATAGCCGTGCGGCAGCAGCAGGACGAGGCCGTTGGCGCGCAGCCACTTGGCTTCTCCGCTAGCGATGAACTGATCGATCATGATCTGCGCACCGTTCATGAAGTCGCCGAACTGCGCCTCCCAAAGTACCAACGTCTTGGGATCGGCGAGCGCGAAGCCATATTCGAAGCCGAGCACGCCATATTCGCTAAGCGGCGAGTCGAGTACCTCGAAGCGGCCATGCGGGATGTCCTTGAGCGGCACGTAGCGATGCTCGTCGGTCTGATCGACCCATACCGCATGCCGCTGGCTGAAGGTGCCGCGCCCCGAATCCTGGCCCGACAGGCGGACTCCATAGCCCTCCGACAGCAACGATCCGAACGCGAGCGCCTCGCCGGTCGCCCAGTCGAAATTCTCGCCCGACTTGAACATGCCGCGCTTGGCATCGAGCACGCGCGCCAGCGTCTTGTGGATCTCGAGCCCCTCGGGGACGTCGGTGAGCGTGCGGCCGAGCGAATCGAACAGCTTGGGTTCGATGCCGGTCTCGATGTTGCGCCGCGAGCTTTCCTCTTCGGCGGGCATGTGCAGCCCCGACCAGCGGCCGGCGAACCAATCGACCTTGTTGGGCTTGTAGCTCTTGGCCGCCTCGAAGGACTCCTCGAGTTCGGCGGTGATCTCGGCGACTTTGCCGGGGACGAACTGGTCGTCGATCACGCCTTCGCTCACCAGGCGCTTGGCATAGACCTCGCTGACCGGCGGATGCTGCTTGATCTTGGCGTACATCAGCGGCTGGGTGAAGCTCGGTTCGTCGCCTTCGTTATGGCCGAAGCGGCGATAGCACCACATGTCGATCACGATGTCGCGCTTGAACGCCTGGCGGAACTCGATCGCCATCTTGCACGCGAAGGTCACGGCTTCGGGATCGTCGCCATTGACGTGGAACACCGGTGCCTGGACGCCTTTGGCGACATCCGACGGATAGGGCGACGACCGCGCGAATTGCGGGCTGGTGGTGAAGCCGACCTGGTTGTTGATGACGAAGTGCAGGCAGCCGCCGGTATTGTAGCCGCGGATGCCGGAAAAGCCGAGGCATTCCCACACGATACCCTGTCCCGCGAAGGCGGCGTCGCCATGGATCAGCACCGGCAGCACCTGTTCGTGCTTTTCGAGGTCCTGGCGGAAGGTCTGCTGCGCGCGGACCTTGCCGAGCACGACGGGGTTCACCGCTTCGAGATGCGATGGGTTGGCGACCAGCGACATATGGACGTTGACGCCGTCAAACTCGCGATCGGTCGAGGTGCCGAGGTGATATTTCACGTCGCCCGAGCCGCCGACCTCGTCGGGGTTGGCCGAGCCGCCCGAGAATTCGTGGAAGATTACGCGGGTCGGCTTGGCCATCACGTTGGCCAACACGTTCAGACGGCCGCGATGCGCCATGCCATAGACGATCTCGCGCACGCCCATCGCGCCGCCATATTTGATGATCGATTCGAGCGCGGGGATCATCGCCTCGCCGCCGTCGAGGCCGAAGCGCTTGGTGCCGACATATTTGCGGCCCAAGAATTTCTCCCACTGCTCGGCCTGCACGACCTTGCTCAGGATCGCCTTCTTGCCCTCGGGGCTGAATTCGATCGCCTTGTCGCGGCCTTCCATACGCTCCTGGAGGAAGCGGCGCTCCTCGACATCGGCGATGTGCATATATTCCAGGCCGACATTGCCGCAGTAATTCTTGCGCAGCGTGTCGACGATCTCGCGGATCGTGCCGGTCTGCATGCCGAGCGCGCCGCCCAGGAATACCGGGCGATCGATCTCGTCGTCGCTGAAGCCGTGATATTCGGTGCGAAGATCGGCGGGCATCTCGTGCTTGGCGATGCCTAGCGGATCGAGCTTGGCGGCGAGATGACCGCGCACGCGATAGGTGCGGATCAGCATCATCGCGCGGATCGAATCATTCGCGGCGCGCTGGATATCGGCTGCCGAAGGGGAAGGCGCGGCAGCGGCGGCTGGTTTGGGCGCGGGGGCGCCCTTGGCGGGCTTGGGCTCGACCTGCATCTGCGTCGGATCGAGTGCTGCGGTGAGCGCGTCGGTGTCCTTGGGCGGCCAGTTGCTGCGCGCCCAGCTCGGGCCGGTCGCGGTCGATTCGAGTCCTTCGAAAAAGGCACGCCAGCCGGCCTCGATCGAGCCAACATCGGCCTTGTAGCGCGCGTACATCGCATCGACGAACGCGGGGCTGACGCCGCCTGCGATCTCGCTGAAATCCTGACCTTCGTAACCCATTTCAATCACCTCTTTCTCTCCTCCGTTATAGGGGGAGAGACTTGAGAAAAGCTGGTCCGCGGCTTTGCGGTCCTAGTCGTTGCTGGAGAGGGGCGGTTCGGCGCTGCGGCTGCACCACCCCTTTCCAAGCTGCGCTAGCCAGCAAGCTGGCAAGCTGCGGTATCCTCTCCCCTATCCAGGGGAGAGGGTCAGCGGTTCTTCAGCACCTCGGCCAGCGTCGAGCCGAGTTCGCTGGGGCTCGCCGCGACCTTAATGCCGGCGGCTTCCATCGCCGCGATCTTGTCTTCGGCGCCGCCCTGGCCGCCCGAGACGATTGCCCCGGCATGGCCCATGCGACGACCCGGAGGCGCGGTGCGACCGGCAATGAAGCCTGCCATCGGCTTGCTGCGGCCCCGCTTTGCTTCGTCGCGCAGGAATTGGGCGGCTTCTTCTTCGGCCGATCCGCCGATCTCGCCGATCATGATGATCGACTTGGTCTCGTCATCGGCCAGGAACATCTCGAGCACGTCGATGAAGTTGGTGCCGTTGACCGGATCGCCGCCGATGCCGACCGCGGTGGTCTGGCCAAGGCCGGCATTGGTGGTCTGGAACACCGCCTCATAGGTGAGCGTGCCCGAGCGCGAGACGACGCCGACGCTGCCCTTGGAAAAGATGCTGCCCGGCATGATGCCGATCTTGCACTCGCCCGGCGTCAGCACGCCGGGGCAGTTCGGGCCGATCAGCCGCGACTTCGAACCCGACAGCGCGCGCTTGACCTTGACCATGTCGAGCACCGGAATGCCCTCGGTGATCGTCACGATCAGCGGGACTTCGGCGTCGATCGCCTCGAGGATCGAATCGGCGGCAAAGGGGGGCGGCACGTAGATCACGCTGGCGGTCGCGCCGGTCTTGGCGACGGCCTCGGCGACGGTGTCGAACACCGGCAGGTCGATATGCGTCGTGCCGCCCTTGCCCGGCGTGACGCCGCCGACCATCTGCGTGCCATAGGCAAGCGCCTGCTGGGTGTGGAAGGTGCCGGTTTCGCCGGTCATCCCCTGGGTGATGACCTTGGTGTGCCTGTCGACGAGAATGCTCAAGGGTAGGTTTCCTTCAATACAGCGGAAAAACGGGCCGCGCCGAAGCGCGTGTGCGAAAGGGAGAATATCACGTGTCGATCACCTGATCGGCCTTGAGCGCGATTCCCGCGACCTGCGGCACCCCGAGCATCGGGCTGGCGGTGGCGAGGAACGAGAGTTCGAAACTGTCCTGACCCTTGGCCATGCCGGGTTCCCAGGTGGTGCGCGCGAGCGCGGACTGGTCGACCGATTGGACCGGCTCACGGCCGATCCAGGCGGTGACGGTGGCGGGCGCGATGCGGCGCGGTTCGTCGGCATCGTAGAGGCGGCAACCATTGACGGTGCGCCCTTCGAGCGTGACCCCCGACAGCACCAGATACACCAACTCGCCGGCGATCTCGCGCTTGAACATCGATGAAGGGCGCATCGTACCGCCGCCTTTCTTGACGAAATCCGCAGCAGCGGTCTCGCTGAACCGCATCAGCCCGGCAAGTGGGGTGGCGGCGGGATCGGCGAGCTTGGTCCAGCCCGTGGAAGTCGCCCGGCGTTCGGTGCCGGCTAGATCGCGCAGGTTCGAGCAGGTGGCGCGGAAGGCGTCGAGCACCGGTGTCGCCGGATAGGCGGCGGCGGCCGCCGCCACGCCCTGCGCGCTCGCCGCGCCCACGGGGCGGAGCGAGCCGGCGGCCAGCACCATCACGATCGCAGCCGCGCCGCCGAAGCGGCGCGACGTCGATACGGTCAAGCGAGCGCGGGTTCGATGCCCTTGCATGCGACGACCAGCTCCTTCACGGCTTCGACTGACACGTCGAAATTGGCGCGTGCGGTTTCGTTGAGTTCGATTTCGACGATGCGCTCGACGCCGTTGGCACCGATCACGATCGGCACGCCAACATAGAGATTGTCGACGCCGTACTGGCCGGTCAGGTGCGCGGCGCAGGGCAGCAGGCGCTTCTTGTCCTTCAGGAAGCTCTCAGCCATCGCGATCGCCGACGAGGCGGGCGCGTAATAGGCGCTGCCGGTCTTGAGCAGACCGACGATCTCGCCGCCGCCCGAGCGCGTGCGCTGCACGATCGCATCGATCCGCTCCTGCGTCGACCAGCCCATCTTGATGAGGTCGGGGACGGGGATGCCCGCGACGGTCGAATATTCGATCACCGGCACCATTGTGTCGCCATGGCCGCCGAGCACGAAGGCGGTGACGTCCTGCACCGACACGTCGAATTCCTCGGCGAGGAAATGCTGGAAGCGTGCGCTGTCGAGCACGCCGGCCATGCCGACGACCTTCTGGTGCGGCAGGCCGCTGAATTCGCGCAACGCCCAAACCATCGCGTCGAGCGGGTTGGTGATGCAGATGACGAAGCTGTTGGGCGCGTGCGCGGCGATGCCTTCGCCGACTGCCTTCATAACGCCGAGGTTGGTCTTTAGCAGATCATCGCGGCTCATGCCGGGCTTGCGCGCGATGCCGGCAGTGACGATGCAGACATCGGCGTCGGCGATGTCCTCGTACGAGTTCGCGCCCTTGAGCTTGCTATCGAAGCCTTCGACTGGGCTCGACTGCGACAGGTCGAGTGCCTTGCCCTGCGGCAGCCCCTCGGCGACGTCGAACAGGACGATGTCGCCCAGTTCCTTCATGGCGGCGAGATGGGCGAGCGTGCCGCCGATCATGCCGGCGCCGATCAGCGCTATCTTCTTGCGAGCCATCAGGGTCTCCCTCGTCCGTCGTTCAATGTCACGAATTCGCCGGGCGAAATCGCATTGGGCCTTCGCCTACCGGGTTTGCCGCGATGGGGCAACCGCCAAACTGCGCGGGTTACGGGTTTCTTTGCACTTGCGAATGATGTGCAATAAGGTGCGATGGAGTGGTATCAAAGCGCGTCCGGTTATTCGGACGCGCCGTGGCCGAGCTCCATATACGCCTCGGAACGCATTTCGTTCAGTCGGCTCGCAGTGCGCTCGAACTCGAACGCGCCGTCGCCGCGGGTGTAGAGATCGTCGGGCTCGGCATCAGCCCCCGCCAGCAGCTTAACCTTCAATTCGTAGAGCGAATCGATCAGCGTGACGAAGCGTGCGGCCTCGTTGCGGTTCTCGGGACCCAGGCGCGGGATGCCGACGATGATGACGGTGTGGAACTTGCGCGCGATCGCAAGATAGTCGGGCGCGCCGCGGGCCTCGCCGCACAGCCGCTTGAAGCTGAACACGCCCACCCCTTTGAGGCATTTGGGGACGTGCATCGTGCGGGTGTCGCCGATCTCGACCTCGCAGGTCGGAACATGCGCGCGGTCCTCGACCGCGAAATCGGTCAGGCGGAAGAACGCCGCCGACAGCGCCTGCGTCGTCTGGGTGCCGTTGGGGGTGAGCCAGGTGTCCATCCGCCCGAGCCGGTCGCGCCGATAGTCGGTAGGGCCGTTGAGCGGGCGCACGTCCATTCGCGCCTCGATCAGATCGATGAAGGGCAGGAAATGCTCGCGGTTGAGGCCGTCCTTGTAGAGATCGGCGGGCGGGCGGTTCGAGGTGGCGACGACGGTAAGACCGCGCTCCATCATCGCGGTGAACAGCCGCGAGAGCACCATCGCGTCGGCCGAATTGTTGATGACCATCTCGTCGAACGCGAGCAGCCGGGTTTCGCCGACGAGGGCGGCGGCGACCGGCGCGATCGGGTCGCCGCTTTCCTTGGCGCGCTCGGCATGGATGCGCGCATGCACCTCCTGCATGAAGGCGTGGAAATGGACGCGGCGTTTGCGGCGGACCGGGACGTGATCGTAGAACAGGTCCATCAACATCGATTTGCCGCGCCCGACGCCGCCCCACAGGTAGACGCCCTTGGGCGGTTCGGGGGCACGACCGAGCATCCGCCACAACACGCTGCCGCGCTTGGGGGTGGCCGAGAGTTCGGTCGCGAGCGTGTCGAGCCGCGCAGCAGCGGCGGCCTGGTCGGGATCGCGCTTCAATTCGCCCGCGGCGATCAGCGCTTCATAGGCGGCGAGCACCTGGGTCATGCGCGGATGCTCCCCTTGCGCGCGGTGCAGGCGAAGCTGGCGATCGTCGTCCAGTCGCTGTCGTCGCCCTGCACCACCAGCCCGCGCACGAAGAACAACCGACCGGTTTCGCGCAGCATCTCGACATGCGCTTCGATCGGGCCGGTCGTATCGGCGCCGGCGATAAACTGGGTCGACAGGTCGACGGTCGAGGCGCCGCCTTCGCCCATTACCCCGAACGCGCGCGCCGCGGCGAACACCGCGACGTCGATGAAGCCAAGCAGCGCGCCGCCATGAACATGGTCGCGCAGGTTCGAATGCCGCCGTCGCGGCACCATCCGCACGCGTGCGATCGGCCCGTCGATCCGGGTCGAGATCGGTGCGAGGCTGGCGTTGAAGCGGGTGTCGTCGATCATTTCCCAGCGGTGCCAGCCGGGGAGATCGGGATCGGCGAAATAGCGAAAATGGGGGGAGGGGGAGTCAGCCAATCGGGGTCCGTTCGTGCGCGGCGGATGCGCTGCGTGGCGAGCGGGATAGCGGGTAGGGGGCTGCGGGCCAAGTGGGCCCCCGTTATCCTTCCCCGCAAGGGGAGGTGGCAGCCGAAGGCTGACGGAGGGGGAGGGACGCGGTGCGGTGTGGCATCTCCCACCAAGGTTACCCCATCCGCCCCCTCCGACACGCGCTGGCGCGCGCGCCACCTCCCCCTGGCGGGGGAGGACTGTTCCGCTCAGCACGTTACGAGTCTGGCATCAAAGAGCACAAGCGAGGCTTGTTTATCCTCCCCCCGCCAGGGGGAGGTGTCAGCCAGAGGCTGACGGAGGGGGAGGTAAGCGATGCCGGTCGTGGCTCACCACCACCGTCTCCCCATCCGCCCCCTCCAACGGGCGCTAGCCCGCCCGCCACCTCCCCCTGGCGGGGGAGGATTTACGCAGCATCATACTACGCGTTCGGCTTCCATCTTCTTGATCTCGGCGATCGCCTTGGCGGGGTTCAGGCCCTTGGGGCAGACGTTCGCGCAGTTCATGATCGTGTGGCAGCGATACAGGCGGAACGGATCCTCGAGCTCGTCGAGCCGCTCGCCGGTCATCTCGTCGCGGCTGTCGGCGAGCCAGCGATAGGCCTGGAGCAGGATCGCCGGCCCCAGGAACTTGTCGCTGTTCCACCAATAGCTCGGGCACGCGGTCGAGCAGCAGGCGCACAGGATGCACTCGTACAAGCCGTCGAGCTTGCTGCGATCCTCGGGCGACTGGAGCCGCTCCTTGCCCGAAGGCGGCGGGGTGACGGTTTGCAGCCACGGCTTGATCGACGAATATTGCGCGTAGAAATGGGTGAAATCAGGCACCAGGTCCTTGATCACGTCCATGTGCGGCAGCGGGGTGATGCGGATATCGCCCTTCACGTCCTCGATCGCCTTGGTGCAGGCCAGCGTGTTGGTGCCGTCGATGTTCATCGAGCAGGACCCGCAAATCCCCTCGCGGCACGAACGGCGGAAGGTGAGACTGGGATCGGCCTCGGCCTTCACCTTAATCAGCGCGTCGAGCACCATCGGGCCGCAATCGTCGAGATCGACCTCGAACATATCGTAGCGCGGGTTCTCGCCCGAATCGGGATCGTAGCGATAGATTTTGAGCTTCTTGACCCGCTTGGCGTCGGCGGCGGCCTTGTGGACCTTGCCTTCCTTCTTGATGACGCTGTTCTTCGGCAGGGTAAATGTGGCCATGATGCTCTCGTTCCTCGGTTCCTGACGAAGTGGGGTGTGGCCCCCCTCGTTCAAGCTTGGCGGTCAGATACATGACCGGCCGACATACGCAAATACCGCATGTCGGCCGTGCGATGCGTCACACCACGTCGAGCACTAGCCCCAGGTCGCGTGCCTCCTCGGCCTCAATGTACCAATTTTCGGGCGCGCGCTTGACCAGATCCTCGATCGCTACCTTCGATCCCTCGACGATCGCGCGAAAGCCCTCTTCCTCAATCAGGATCGAATGTTCGATCTCGTGCAGATTGGCCTTGAGCGTGGCGATGCAGGTCTTGAGCGGGCCGGCGATCTCGATCGTCTTGTTCATGATCCGCTCGTGGATCATGATCCGTGTGCCGCGCGTCAGGAAGCGCTTGTCGACCGGGAAGGCCGACATGAAAGTGGCGCCGGCCGAATAGACCGCGACCTTGCCGAGGAACAGGAATTCGCGGCCCTCGAATTCACGCAGCAGGCGAATGTCGTCGCCCATCAGCCGCGCGACCTCAGGATCGCCGCCTAGCGTCGAAATGGTGATGACGGTCGCGGTGTCCTTGGGCGCGACAGCCAGGCCGTCGCGGAACAGCGCGTACATGTCGTGATCGACCGGACCGCTGAGCGAAATATGCGGGCTGGCGAGCAGCGGATAGTCGTTGATCGCGGCGCGGCGCGACGTGTCTTCGGCGGTAGTGGCAGGCTGGGTCTGATCGGTCATGGGCTCCCCTTCAATGTCGGGCGGCGATGGGATGGAAAAAAGACGCGACGGTACGTCGGTCGTACGCGCCTTCGGAGAATCGAAAAGCAACGCCCACAGCACGACGCCGACGCCGATGACGCCAAGCGCCGCGAACACGGCGTACACGATGGCGTCGGCAACCCCGGCTTCCATCGCGTCCCGAACCGCATTCGCGGCGGATGGTTCCGGGGGAGGGGATGAAATATCGGGGAGGTAGCCAAAACCGGACCGGGAAACGGCGGGCTTAGATCTTCGTCTTGATACCGGCTTGCTTCAATATGGCGTTCGCGGTGTGGCGGGACATGATCTTGCCACGACCACGATCGATCGCAACTGATCGGGGCACTGCCAGATTTCGTGATCGCCCTTGCCCGCGCGTAGCCGTGCGCAGCCATGCTCGACGAGCAACTGCTTCACGCGATCGGTATAGCCCTGCACCATCGATCAGGCGGCGACGGCAAAATCACGTTCGTGGTGCGCGACGATGCGGATGCTGTGCGGGCCTTCGAGGCGCGCGACATCGGCAACCAGCGAGGCGTTCAAATCGAGCAGATCGGGCAACAGCCGTCCGATCTTTTCCGCCAGCGCTTCGAGCGTGGCTGCGTCGGCGGCGATGCCGGGGATGTCCGAATCGGCTACATACCAAACCCGAGCTTCGGGATCATATTCCGAACGGACCATCCACACGGTCATCGCCTTGTCCTTTGGTTCAGTCTCCGCGGATCAATATACCCGCTTCTTGGGCTTGATATACTCGATGTCGTCGGTGAGCGTATATTCGTGCACCGGGCGATATTCGATCGCGGTGGTGCCCCTCTTGCCGCCCCAGCCGTCGAAGCTGGCGACGGTGTGCTTCATCCATTCGGCGTCGTGCCGCTCGGGGAAGTCCTCGTGCATATGCGCGCCGCGGCTTTCCTTGCGGTTGAGCGCCGACCGAATCGTCACCAGCGCCTGGCCCATCAGATTGTCGAGCTCGAGCGTTTCGACCAGATCGGTGTTCCAGATCAGCGAGCGATCGGTGACGCTGACGTCCTGCAACCCGGCATAGATGGCGTCCATCTTGGCGACGCCCTCGGCCATCAGTTCGTCGGTGCGGAAGACCGCGGCATGGCGCTGCATCGTCTTCTGCATGTCCGAACGAAGCACCGCGGTCGGGGTCGCGCCCTTGGCGTTGCGGAAGTGGTCGAGGCGGCTGAGCGACAGATCGGCCGAATCCTTGGGCAGCGCTGCGTGCGGGGTGCCGGGCTTGAGGGTTTCTTTGATGCGCAGGCCCGTTGCGCGGCCGAAAACCACTAGGTCGATGAGGCTGTTCGAGCCGAGGCGGTTGGCGCCGTGCACCGACACGCACGCGGCTTCGCCCACGGCATAGAGGCCGGGGACGACCGAATCGGGGTTGCCGTCCTTGGGACGGACGACTTCGCCGTGATAATTGGTCGGGATGCCGCCCATATTATAATGGACGGTCGGCACCACCGGCAGCGGCTGGCGCGTCAGGTCGACACCGGCGAAGATCTTGCCCGTCTCGGTAATGCCGGGCAGCCGCTCGGCGAGCACCGCGGGATCGATATGGTCGAGGTGGAGGAAGATGTGATCGCCCTCCTTGCCGACGCCGCGCCCTTCGCGGATTTCCATCGCCATCGACCGCGACACGACGTCGCGCGACGCCAGGTCCTTGGCCGAGGGAGCATAGCGCTCCATGAAGCGCTCGCCCTCCGAATTGGTGAGGTACCCGCCTTCACCGCGCGCACCCTCGGTGATGAGCACGCCCGCGCCGTAGATGCCGGTCGGGTGGAACTGGACGAACTCCATGTCCTGCAGCGGCAGGCCGGCGCGCAGCACCATCGCGTTGCCGTCACCGGTGCAGGTGTGCGCCGAGGTCGCCGACTGGTACACGCGGCCATAGCCGCCGGTCGCCAGCACCACCGAATGCGCGCGGAAGCGATGGATCGAGCCATCGTCCATGCACAACGCGATGACGCCGCGGCATTCGCCATTTTCCATGATCAGGTCGAGCGCGAAATATTCGACGAAGAAATCGGCGTCGTACTTCAGGCTCTGCTGGTACAGCGCATGGAGCATCGCGTGACCGGTGCGGTCGGCGGCGGCACAGGTGCGCTGCGCGGGCGGGCCTTCGCCCATATTCTGCATCATGCCGCCGAACGGGCGCTGGTAGATCTTGCCCTCGGCCGTGCGGCTGAACGGCACGCCGGCATGTTCGAGCTCGTACACCGCCTGCGGCGCTTCGCGGCAGAGATATTCGATCGCGTCCTGGTCGCCCAGCCAGTCCGACCCCTTGACGGTGTCGTACATGTGCCAGGTCCAGTGATCGGGACCCATGTTGCCGAGCGACGCGGCGATGCCGCCCTGCGCGGCGACGGTGTGGCTGCGCGTCGGGAACACCTTGGTGATGCAGGCGGTCTTCAGACCCGCCTCGGCGATGCCCATCGTGGCGCGAAGGCCCGAGCCGCCGGCGCCGACGACGACGGCGTCATAGGTATGGTCGATGATCTTATAGGCTTCGGTCATGCGGAAACTGCTCCGGCGGCGAACGCCAGCTTGAGGATCGAGAAAATCGCGATCGCCCCCATGCCGATCGTGAAGAAGTTCAGCAGCACCATCAGCACCACGCGCGTTTCGGCATGGCTATAGTCCTCGATCACCACCTGGAGCCCCAGGCGGAAATGATAGAAGACGCTGAAGACCAGCAACAACATCGGAATCGCGGCCCAGGGCGAACCCAGCCACGCCGATACCGTCGCATGATCGAGCTGAGGTAGTAGCGCGAGCGACGCGATGAACCACAGCATTAGGGCCAGATTGCTGCCCGCGGTAACCCGCTGGTGCCACCAGTGATGCGTGCCTTCCTTGGCGGAGCCAAGGCCCCGGACGCGACCGATGCTCGTTCCCGATGCCATCTTACTTCCCCATGATCAGATAGGCCCACAGCGCCAGCGTCGCCAGGACCGAAACCACCATCGTCGCCTTGGCGCTTGCCTTGTTGCGATGGAGTTCGAAATTGGCGCCGGCATCCATGAACAGATGGCGCACACCATTGGCGATATGCTGGAACAGCGACCAGGTGAGCCCGATGCCGAGCACGTAACCGACGATGTTGGTGCGGCCATCGGCGAGCGTGAACCAGTCCATGAAGGCGGCATAGCTCGCCTCGCCCGCCGCAGCGGCGGCGAGCCAGCCGACCAGCAGCACGGTGCCGACGAGCGCCAGCCCGCTACCCGTCGCGCGGTGCAGGATCGAGACCAGCATGTGCGGGCCCCATTTCCAGATCGACAGATGCGGAGAAAGCGGGCGGTTCGTGGATCTTGTGGCCAAGGCGGGCTCCTTTTGCTTGGCAGCGCTAATGAAGCCGCGATGACCATGTTGCAAGACGGCATCTCGACCGTGGCTAACCCACTCTTAACGGATGGCGGCGTAGCAACGATCCGAGTGGCGCGGGGAACGCACAGGTAGAACGGCGAGCGGGGGCTGCATTTGTGAACGACAAGCACAAGGAGATGCCCGAACCGGGGGCATTGAGCGCGCAGGTAGAACTGGCGCGGCGGATGCGGCTGTTCGATCCCGACGGTACGATGGTGGGGGCTGCGCGCGGGGTGTGGGCGGTGCTCGAACCCAATGCGCGCGCGATCGCGGGCGAATATTGGCGCCACTGGCAGCGATCCTTCACCGATCATGGCGATTGGGCGCCGGTGGAGGGCGAAGCGATGATCGACGCGGGCGTCGCCTTCCTGCGCAATCGCTTCCTCGATTCGCAGGGACAGGCCTGGATCGAATCGATCGAACGATCGGTCGCCGCCGCCTATGCCGCCGACGTGCCGCCGATGGCGTTGGTGTCGATGGTCACCGCGTCGGACCGGTGTGCGCTTGGCTTCCTCCTGGCGGCGATGCCCGCCGATGATCCGCAGCTGGCCGCAGGAATCGACACGCTGATGCGGCTGTCGGCGATGGAGATCGAAATCACCGTCGCGATGTATCGTGCGCATGTAGAACACGGCAACGACCGCGCGCGCGAGCGGCTGGCTGGTGAGTTCCGCTCGAAGATCGGTGCGAGCCTCGAACAGGCATCGCGCGAGGGCGAAGCCTTACGCTCGCAGGCGATGGATACCTCGGCGGCGGCGCGCGGGATGCTGGGCAAGGCGAGCGAAGTCGCCGCCGCCGCCGAGCAATCGGCGGTCGCGATGCGCGAAGCCGCCGAAACCGCGGGCGGGCTGATCCGTGCGATCGAGGATGCGCGCAGCGAAGTCGAGGTGGCGACCGAGATCGCGACGCGCGCATCGGCGCAAGCGGGTGCCGCGGTCGAGACATCGGGGGTGCTATCTGACCATGCCAAGTCGATCGAATCGATCCTGGGGCTGATCCGCGAAATCGCCGGGCAGACCAATTTGCTCGCGCTCAATGCGACGATCGAGGCGGCGCGCGCTGGCGATGCCGGGCGCGGCTTTGCGGTGGTGGCGCAAGAGGTGAAGAGCCTGGCCAACCAGACCGCGCGCGCCACCGACGACATCGCCTACAAGATCGCGGCGATCCAGTCGGCGACGCGATCGACGGTCGATACCAGCGTGTCGATCCGCTCGACCGTTTCCGAAGTCCGGCAATCGGCCGAACGTATCCGCCAAGCGATGGAAGCGCAGGCGCAGACCGTGACCGCGATCACCGCCGCCGTAGACGAGACCGCGCTTGCCGCCGACACGATGTCGACGACGATCGCGACGATCCGCGAGGACACCGAGACCGTCGCCGAAGGCATCGACCAGGTCGGGCTGGGGTTTGCGGTGCTCGATGAACAATTGGGGACGCTGAAAAACAGCGCCGGCGAATTCGTGGCCAAGGTCGCGGCCTGATGGAGAGGACGTTGGATGGCAGGGAACGAACAGGCGCTGGGCCGCTGGAGCGGCACCGATCGCGGGATCGCCGAGCGGCTGCGCGAATATGACTGGGACGGCATCGTAATACCGACCGCGCACGAGGTGGCCGAGCTGCTTGCGGGCGAATATGACGCGATTTCGCAGGCATTCTGGCGGCATTATCTGGCGCTGCCGGCGTCGGCGCATATTCGCGACCGAACCGCCGGCGCGCGGATCGACACGCAGCGCCGGCGAAGCGCGCATTATGCGCATATCAAATATGCCGATCCCACCGGCGACGAATGGGTGACGATCGCGCGGCTGCATGCCGATGAATCGCAGGCGGTGGGGATTCCGCTGCCCGCCTTGCTGTCGGCGCTGGCGTTCGCGCACAGCGACACGCTGTGCCGGCTCGAGGCGAAGGTCGGGAACGATGCCGCGCGGATGCGGCGGCTGGGCGACGTCGTCCAGCGGCTGGCGCTGATCGAGGCCGACATCATGGCGACGCATCTGGGATTGAGCGACGCGCGGCAGGGGCGCGCGATGCGCCAGGCCAGTGCCGCGCAATTCCGCGACGGGATCGCCGAATCGATCGCCGAGGCGTCGGCGGCGGGCGACCGGATCCGCGCACAGGCGGTGTCGACCGCGGCGTCGGCGCGCGGGATGCTGGGCAAGGCGAGCGAAGTCGCCGCCGCCGCCGAGCAATCGGCGATGGCGATGCGCGAGGCTGCCGAAACCGCCGCGGGGCTGATCAGCGCGATCGAGGATGCGCGCTTCGAGGTCGATGCCGCGGGCGAAATCGCCAGCCGCGCATCGGTGCAGGCGAGCGCCGCGGTCGAGACGTCGGGTGCGCTGTCCGATCACACCAAATCGATCGAATCGATCCTGGGGCTGATCCGCGAGATCGCCGGACAGACCAACTTGCTCGCGCTCAATGCGACGATCGAGGCGGCGCGTGCGGGCGATGCGGGGCGCGGCTTCGCGGTAGTGGCGCAGGAGGTGAAAAGCCTGGCCAACCAAACCGCGCGCGCGACCGACGACATCGCGTGCAAGATCGCCGCGATCCAGTCGGCGACGCGATCGACGGTCGACAGCAGCGCGTCGATCCGCGCGACGGTGGCCGAGGTGCGCGACAGCGCGAGCCGGATCCGGCTGGCGATGGAGGCGCAGGCGCAGACGGTGACCGCGATCACCGCGGCGATCGACGAGACCGCGATGGCGGCCGATTCGTCGTCGCTGACGATCGAGGCGATCCGCCACGATACCGAACAGGTGACGGGCGAGATCGACCGGCTCGAAACCGAGGTCGCCGCGGCGAACGAGCGGCTGGTGACGCTGAAGGGCGCCGCCGACGCGTTTTCGAGTTCGGTCGCGGCGTAGGGGCCTCCCCTCCCTGGAAGGGACAGGTTGGGGGCGGGCGGCGTCCTGAGGTCACCGGAACCGACGACACCGGCGGAGGCGTGCCACGAGCAGTCGACCCACCCCCGGCCCCTCCCTTTCAGGGAGGGGAGAAGCAGGGGGAGTTTCCCCTTTCGCCATTTCGCCCTAAGCGGCGTCGCATGACCATTCACATCCTGCTCACCGGCGCGAGCCGGGGCATCGGTGCGGCGATTGCTGCCGCGTTCGATGCCGACCCCGGCGTCCGCACCGCCTGCCAATCGACCCGCGGCGCGCTTGCCGCCGACTTCGCCGATCCCGCCGCCCCCGCCGATCTTTGGGCGCGCGCGCTCGATAGCCTCGACGGGCGGATCGACGTGCTGGTGAACAATGCCGGGGTGTTCGAGGAATCGCCGCTCGCCGCCGATCACGCCGATTGGGTCGCCGCCTGGGAGCGGACGATGCGGATCAACCTGACCGCCAGCGCCGAATTGTGCCGGCTGGCGGTGCGCCATTGGCAGCAGGGCGGGCGCGAGGGGCGGATCGTCAACATCGCCAGCCGCGCCGCCTATCGCGGCGACAGCCCTGCGCACTGGCATTATGCCGCGTCGAAGGCGGGGATGGTCGGGATGACCAAGACGATCGCCCGTGGCTATGCGCGCGAGGGCATCCTGGCGTTCGCGATCTGCCCGGGCTTCACGATGACCGGGATGGCCGAGGATTATCTCGAAAGCCGCGGCGGCGATAAATTGCTCGCCGATATTCCGCTGGGGCGTGTCGCCCAGCCAGAAGAAATCGCGACGATGGCGCGCTTCTGTGCGCTCGAGGCGCCGGCATCGATGACCGGCGCGGTGCTCGACGCCAATGGCGCGAGCTATGTGCGATGAGCGATAGCTGGAAGATCACGCTGCCCTGCACCCGCGCCGAGGCCGAGGCGATCGATCCCGAGGGCGAGGCCTTTGCCGAATTCGGCGCGCCGCCGGTGCTGATGACCCGCGAGCTGACCGAGGATGATGTCGAGGATTGGGTGATCGAAGCCTATTTCCAGGACAAGCCCGGCGCGCGCGAGATCGCGGTGCTGCGCCGGCTGGTGCCGAGCGCGGCGGCGACCAAGGCCGCGCCCGAGCGGATCATCGAGGCCGATTGGGTGACGCTGAGCCAGGCGGGGCTCGATCCGGTGGTGGCGGGGCGCTTCTATGTCCACACCAGCGCCAATCGCGGCGACGTGCCGCCGGGCTTGCGCGCGTTTCATATCGAGGCGGGGCTGGCGTTCGGCACCGGGCATCACGAGACGACCACCGGCTGCCTGCTGACGCTCGAGGCGATGCGAAAGCGCGGGGCGGTGGTGCGCAACCTGATCGATGTCGGCACCGGCACCGGGCTGCTGGCGTTTGCCGGCATGCACTTATGGCCCAATGCGCGCGCGACGGCATCGGATATCGATCCGATCTCGATCGACGTGACGCGCGAGAATGCCGCCGCCAACGGCGTGAAGCTGGGGGTAGGGCCGGGGCAGCTGACGCTCGCGGTGGCGCCGGGGATGGCGCACAACAGCATCGAGCGGCGCGCGCCCTATGACCTGGTCTTGGCGAACATCATCGCTGCGCCGCTGATCGAGCTCGCCCCGGTGATCGCGGCGGCGGTGGCGCCGGGTGGGACGGTGGTGCTGGCGGGGCTGCTCGAGCGGCAGGCGTCGGCGGTGGCGCAGGCCTATCGCAGGCATGGGCTGCGGCTGGCGGGGAAGGTGACGTTGGGCGACTGGCCGACGCTGCGCATGGTGCGGCGGGCGATTCGGTAAACCATAATCCTCCCCCGCCAGGGGGAGGGGGACCGCCGCGTAGCGGTGGTGGAGGGGGCGGTCACGGGCGGTGCGCTTGTGGCGAGGCCCCCTCCGTCAGCCTTACAGGCTGCCACCTCCCCCTGAAGGGGGAGGATTTTTGCTCATGGCATATGCTTGGGTGCCGTGGTGGATCACCTCGTCGCCCTCGACGATCTGCGCCACCGGGATCGCGGGTAGCGGCAGGATTTCCTCGTACAGCGGCGCGAAATCGGTTTCGATCGTCTGCCGCAGCAATTCGTCGAAGCTGGGGATGACGAAGTAATTCTGCTGGAAATCGTCGATCCGATAATCGGTGCGCATCACCCGGCGCAGATCGAAGCCGATCCGGTTGGGGCTGGGGTCGTCGAGCGCGAAGACGCTTTCGGCCGAGGACGAGACGATCCCTGAGCCGTAAATGCGAAGATCGCCATCCTCGCGCACCAGCCCGAATTCGACGGTGTACCAATAGAGCCGCGACAGCTGCTTGAGCGCGCCGAGCTCGAGCGCGCGCAGGCCGCCGCGGCCATAGGCTTCGAGATAATCGGCGAACACCGGATCGGCGAGCATCGGCACATGCCCGAACACGTCGTGGAAGACGTCGGGCTCTTCGAGATAATCGAGCTGGTCGGGCCGGCGGATGAAATTGCCCGACACGAAGCGGCGATTGGCCATGTGATCGAAGAACACGTCGTCGGGGACGAGCCCCGGCACCGCGACGACCTGCCAGCCGGTGAGTTTCATCAACCGTTCGGACAATTCGTCGAAATGCGGGATGCCGCCTTCGGACAATTTGAGTGCGTCGAGCCCGCGCAGATACGCCTTCGACGCGCGGCCGGGGAGCAGCTTGATCTGGCGCGCATACAGCGTGTCCCACACCGCATGTTCTTGCGGAGTGTACCGGTCCCAGCCTTGCGCGATGGTCCAGTCGGCGGATGCGCCCTCGGGCGGCTTTTCGAGTAAGTGGGTTTGATCGACCATGGACGGGGCCCTAGCATGAGCGTGGTATGAACAGAAATAGGGTGCGACCTCGCGGCTTGCGAGCAATGGGCGGCGCGGTGGCGGCGCTGCTGCTGGTGCTGGCGGTGATCGGCTATGGCTATTGGATGGCGGGGCTGGTCGGCGGCGCGATCCCGGCGAACGCAGCGTGGCGCGAGCCCGCGCAAGGCATTGAGGTCTTCGTCGAGGACAATGGCGTGCATACCGGCATCGCCTTGCCCAAGGCGATGCTGGAGGGCGCGCTCGACGGGCTGGTCGCGCCCGGGGACATTGGCGATCCGCGCTTTGCCGCGCATGAATGGCTGGTGGTCGGCTGGGGCGACCGTGCCTTCTATCTCGAAACGCCCACCTGGGCCGATGTTCGGCCGGCGACGGTGGCGGCGGCGCTGATCGGCAGCGACCGGACGGTGCTGCATGTCGAGCATATCGCGCAGCCGCGTGGCGGGCCGCAGGTGCGCGCGATCCGGCTGCGACCGGAGGAATTCGCGCGGCTGGTGGCGTTCGTGCGCGCCAGCTTCGCCGAAGGGCAGGCGGTGCGCGGCTATGCGGCCTACGACGCCTTCTATCCCGCGAACGGGCATTACAACGCGGTGCATACCTGCAACGACTGGACCGGCGCGGCCTTTCGCGCGGCAGGGGTGCGGATGGGGGAGTGGACGCCGTTTTCGCGGACGGTGATGTGGTGGTTCTAGGCCCGCCGTCGAAGCTGCGGCTGCTCACCGAAGTGCCGCGCGCGGTGATCGGGGTCGGCGGCCTGCCCTTTGCGCGGCGCGCGCTGATGGACGCGCCGCGCGGCGACGGGCGGCGGGTGATGCTGTTGCCGGGGCTGTTCAACGGCGACCGGTCGAGCCTGGTGCTGCGGCGCTATCTGAATGCGCTCGGCTATCGTGCCGAGGGCTGGGGATTGGGCCGCAATTTCGGGCAGCGCGCGATCGGTGCCGATGGCGAGCGGCTGTTCGCGGCGATCGAGGCGATGGGCGGCGGCGAGCCGGTGACGCTGGTGGGGGTTAGCCTTGGCGGGATCATGGCGCGGATCGCGGCGCACCGGCATCCCGAGCTGGTGCGCGAAGTGGTGACGATCAGTTCGCCCTTCGCGGGACCGCCGAGCGCGACCAATGTTTGGCGGGTGTACGAGCTGCTGTCGGGCGTCCGCGTCGACGATCCCGAGGTGGTGGCGTTCGCCGCGCTCGCCGCCGAGCATCCGCCGGTGCCGACCACCGCGATCTGGAGCGCCAGCGACGGATTCGTCAATGGCGCGATCTGCCGCGACGATCGCTGCCGCTCGATCGAGGTGCGCAGCAGTCATGTGTGGGTGCAGCACAACCCGCAGGTGCTGCGCGCGGTGGCGGGGGTGCTGGGGGGTGATATCTCCCCTCCCGGAACTAGTTCCCCTCCCTGGAAGGGAGGGGCTGGGGGTGGGTAGGGGCTTGGTGATACGGATCGGTTGCGCGCACGGCTTCCGTATCGCGAGCACTCGACCCACCCCCGACCCCTCCCTTCCAGGGAGGGGAGTGGATCAGTCGTCGCGTTCGGCTCGTTTGCGGCGCTTTTCTTCCTCGCGCAGGCGGCGGCCTTCTTCGGCTTCCTGCTTGCGCATCTTGCGGCCGTAGTTGCGGTCGCTTTCTTCCTGGCTGGTGGTGGTCCAGTCGACCGCTTGGCCCGCGGCCTTGACCGGCAGCGTCGCGACGTCCCACGCAGTCTTGGCGATGCAGCCGCCGCTCAGCAGCGGCAGCGCGACCAGCAATAGCAAACCCTTACGCATGTCACTCGTCCCCGGCTGCGCGGACGAAGGCGTCGCGCGCGCGATTGCCGATATACGGGAAATCGGTGAAGAATCCATCGACGCCTGCCGCCAGGTGCCGCGCGATCTCGTCGTCGATCCGCCCCGCCGCGCGCGGATCGCTGCCGCTGCGAAGATCGGTGGGGAGGAAGTAATTCTCGGCGCGGAAGGTCCAGGGGTGGACGACCAGCCCGGCGGCGTGTGCGTCGGCGACCAGCGGCGTCACTTGCCCCTCGGCAGTAACGACCAAAGGCTTTTCGGGACCGAGGCCCGCGGCATAGCCGGCGATCGCGCGCAGCCCTTCCGGCGTCAGCATCGCTGCATAGCTGGGCGCGGCGCCATCGGGCGGGCCGCCGGCCGAAGCGACGAGCTGGACCAGCCGCACGTCGGTCATCGACGCGAGCCGCTTGAGATTGTTAACCTCGAACGACTGGATGAACACCGGCGCGGTGGCGCTGTCCCAGCCGGCGGTGCGCAGTTCGGCGACCAGCCGTGCCTCCATCGGCTTGCCGATCGACGCGAAATAGCTGGGGTGCTTGGTCTCGGGGTAGATGCCGATCGTCCGCCCTGTCTCGGTCGAACGGCGCTTGGCGAGCGCGATCACTTCGGCCAGCGTCGGCACCTCGAACTGGCCGTCATAGCGCGCATTGCCCGCGCGAAGCTGCGGCAGGCGTTCCTTGGCGCGCAGCGTCTTCAGCTCGGCGAGCGTGAAGTCTTCGGTGAACCAGCCGGTGTGCGGCTGGCCGTCGATCGTCCTGGTCGCCTTGCGCGCGGCGAATTCGGGGCGGGCGGCGACGTCGGTGGTCGCGGTGATGTCGTTCTCGTGCCGCGCGACGAACACATCGTCCTTGGTGAGCACCAGATCGGGTTCGATGAAATCGGCACCCTGGTCGATCGCGAGGTCGTAAGCGGCGAGCGTGTGTTCGGGGCGTTCGCCGCTGGCCCCGCGATGCGCGATCAGCAGCGGTCTGGCAGCGGTGGGCATCGTCTTCTCCTGTGTGGCGGCGCAGCCACCGAGCGCGATCATCGCGCAAATCGCCAGCGATTTCAGCCCCAACGCCGCGCTTGCGTTGCGGGTCGTTCGCAGGGAAACACTGTTGGCCGTGCGCGTTACCCCACCAACTTCAGGGGAACGACCCATGCAATTCACCATCAACGGTACTTCCTATTCGGCGGATCCAGACATCCGCACCTCTCTACTCGATTTGTTGCGCGAGCATGTCGGCCTGACCGGCAGCAAGAAGGGCTGCGACCATGGCCAGTGTGGCGCGTGCACGGTGCTGGTGAACGGACGGCGGATCAATTCCTGCCTGACGCTGGCGGTGATGCACCAGGGCGACGAGATCACGACGATCGAGGGGCTGGGCTCGGCCGACGACCTGCACCCGCTGCAATCGGCATTCGTCCGGCATGACGGCTTCCAGTGCGGCTATTGCACGCCGGGGCAGATCTGCTCGGCGGTCGGGATGCTCGACGAGGCGGCCAAGGGCTGGCCGAGCCATGTCAGCGACCGGCTCGAGGGCGATGCCGAACTGACCGACGACGAAATTCGCGAACGAATGAGCGGCAATCTGTGCCGCTGTTCGGCCTATCCCAACATCGTCGATGCGATCCGCGAAGTTGCGCACGGCGCCGCCGAAGCCGCCGACGCCAAGGTGCCCGCATGAAGCGTTTCGACTATGCGCGCGCCGACAGCCCCGAGGCAGCGGTTGCGGCGGTGACCGATGCGAACACCCGGTTCATCGCCGGCGGCACCAATCTGCTCGACCTGATGAAGCTGCAGATCGAGACGCCCGACAAGCTGGTCGACATCAGCCGGCTCGATCTGGCGACGATCGAGGAAACCCCCGAGGGCGGGCTCTCGATCGGCGCGATGGTGCCCAATTCGGACCTCGCCGCCGATACGCTCGTGCGCGAGCGTTACCCGGTGCTGAGCCGTGCATTGCTCGCCGGCGCGTCGGGGCAGCTGCGCAACAAGGCGTCGACCGGGGGCAATCTGCTCCAGCGGACGCGCTGCTATTATTTCTACGACACCGCGACGGGCTGCAACAAGCGTGAGCCGGGCAGCGGCTGCTCGGCGATCGGCGGGCATAACCGGATCATGGCGATCCTGGGCGCGTCGGAGCAGTGCATTGCGACGCACCCGAGCGACATGGCGGTGGCGATGGCGGCGCTGGATGCAGTGGTGGTGACGCTCAAGCCCGACGGCGATCGCCGCCGGATCGCGTTTGGGGATTTCCACCGGTTGCCGGGCGATACCCCGCAGATCGACACGATCCTCGAGCCGGGCGAGCTGATCACCCATGTCGAGCTACCGCCGGCGCCCAAGGGCAGGCAATTGTACCGCAAGGTGCGCGATCGTGCCTCCTATGCCTTTGCGCTGGTGTCGGTTGCGGGGGTGGTTTCGGTCGAGGACGGCAGGATCGCCAGCGCCGCGCTGGCGTTCGGCGGACTGGCGCACAAGCCTTGGCGCGATCCCGCGGTCGAGGCGGTGCTGATCGGCCAGGCGCCTGGCGCCGCGGTGTTCGCCGCGGCCGCCGATGCATTGTTGAAGGACGCGCGCGGGCAGGGGTCGAACGACTTCAAGATCCCGCTGGCGCGCCGCACGCTGATCGCGTGCCTGAAGGAGTTGACGGCATGAGCAGCACCACCAGCGCGACGACCACCAGCCTGACGATGGACAAGCCGATCAAGGATTCGATCCTCGATCACACGGTGCAGGAGGTGCTCGGCAAGCCGCTCGACCGGATCGACGGGCCGGTCAAGGTTTCGGGCGCGGCGACCTATGCCGCCGAATTCGCCTTCGACGACCTTACCTATGGCTATCTGGTGCGCGCCGATTACGGCGCGGGGACGATCGAGGCGATCGACGCGACCGAAGCACTGGCGATGTCCGGTGTGATCGACGTCGTCCATGACTTCGAAGGCTTCATCCGCAACGCAGCGCAGGGCGGCGAGACCGAAGGGCCGACGCAGGGCGTCCAGGAGGTCGCCTATTTTGGCCAGCCGATCGCGATCGTCGTCGCCGAAAGCTACGAGATCGCGCGCGACGCCGCGCTTCGGGTGCGCGTCCAGGTGAAGCCCAAGCTCGGCGATTTCAGCGTCGAGGGGCGGCAGGGCGAGGCGTTCAAGCCGGCCGATGCATCGGCACCCGCGCACGCGGCAACGGGCGATCTCGAACAGGCGATGCTCGACGCGGACGTGACGCTCGACCAGACCTATACCACCCCCTCACAGAATTCGGCGGCGATGGAGCCGCATGCCTCGACCGCGCAATGGGACGGCGGCAAGCTGACGATCCACGGGTCGTACCAGATGCTGGCGTCGGACCGGCTGCAGCTCGCCGATACGCTGGGGATGGACCCCGAGAATGTCCGGATCGTCGCGCTGTATGTTGGCGGCGGCTTCGGATCGAAGCTGGGGATCGCGCCCGAGGTGGTAGCGGCGGCGCTGGCGGCGAAGAAGATCGGGCGCCCGGTCAAGACGGTGATGACCCGCCCGCAGGTGTTCGAGGCGACGGTGCGGCGGTCGGACACCAGCCAGCGGATCCGGCTGGCGGCGGGGGCCGATGGCCGGCTGACCGGAATCGGTCATGAGACCTTGTGCTCGAACCTCGACGGCGAGGAATATTTCGAGCCTGCGGGGATCGCGACGCACTTCCTGTACCCGGGCGATCACCGGCTGGTGACGCACGACATCATCCCGGTGAATCGCACGCTGTCGGGATCGATGCGCGCACCGGGCGAAGCGGTGGGGATGCTCGCGCTCGAGAATGCGATGGACGAACTCGCCGAGAAGCTCGGGATCGATCCGGTCGAGCTGCGCCGGCGCAACGAACCGGCGCAGGACCCGTCGAAGGCGATCCCCTATTCGTCGCGCAAGCTGCAGGATTGCCTCGACGCGGGCGCCAAAAGCTTCGGGTGGGACCAGCGCAACGCCACGCCGGGCGCGATGCGCGACGGCGAATGGCTGATTGGCCACGGCATGGCGGCGTCGACGCGCAGCAACATCCTCAAGCCGTCGCGCGCGCGGGTGTCGCTGACCCCCGAAGGACGCGCGATCGTCGAGACCGACCAGACCGATATCGGCACCGGGAGCTACACGATCCTGGGGCAGATCGCCGCCGAGATGCTCGGGCTGCCGCTCGACCAGGTCGATGTGAAGCTCGGGGATACCGACTTCCCTCCGGCGGCGGGTTCGGGCGGATCGTGGGGCGCGGGATCGAGCGGCTCGTCGGTATATCTCGCCTGCGAGGGGCTGCGCGCGAAGTTGGCCAGGGCGATGGACACGCACGAGGGTTCGCTAACGCTGAAGGACGGGCGCGCGATCGCGGGCAATCGTGCGGTGCCGCTCGCCGATTTGGTGGGCGAGGGGCTGACGCAAGAGGGGTCGATCGAGCCAGGTGAAACCTCCGAGGCGGTGAGCCAGGCGAGCTATGGCGCGCATTTCTGCGAAGTGCGGGTCAACGCGGTCACCGGCGAAGTGCGCGTGGCACGCTGGGTGAGTGCGTTCGCGGCGGGGCGCATCCTGAACGAAAAGACCGCACGGTCGCAGTGCATCGGCGGCATCGTCTTCGGCATCGGCGCGGCGCTGACCGAAGAGCTGATCCACGACGATCGCACCGGCAAATGCGTCAACCGCGATTTGGGCGAATATCATGTGCCGGTGCACGCCGATGTCCCGCCGATCGAGGTGATCTTCGTCGAAGAGCGCGACGTGTCGGCCAATCCGCTGCAGGCCAAGGGGATCGGCGAGCTCGGCATTTCGGGCGCGGGCGCGGCGGTGACCAACGCGATCTACAACGCCACCGGGGTTCGGGTGCGCAGCTATCCGATGACCTGTGACAAGTTGCTGGCGGGGTTGCCCGATTGAAGGAACCGTTCGTCCTGAGTAGGGACTGAGCGAAGGCGAAGGCCCGTATCGAAGGACAGTGCCCCGATCGGGCCGGTCCTTCGATACGCCGCTTCGACAAGCTCAGCGGCTACTCAGGACGAACGGTATCGGTAGGCCCGCATGAACGACAACGACATCATCCTGAACACCGCGCGCGATTGGGCCGGCGCGCCGATGGCGCTGGCCACCGTCGTGTCGACTTGGGGATCGGCGCCGCGGCCGCGGGGGAGCCATATGCTGATCCACGCCGATGGCCGGTTCGAGGGATCGGTGTCGGGCGGCTGCGTCGAGACCGACATTCTCGCGACCGCCGCCGAAGTGATCGCGGGCGCGCCGGCGGTGGTGAAGCACTATGGCGTCGCCGATTCTGCGGCGTGGGAAGTCGGGTTGCCCTGCGGCGGCGAGATCGCGGTGCTGGTGCAGCCGGTCGCCGCCGACGGCTTCGACCCCGAATTGTTCGATCGCATCGCCGAGGCGCGCGACGAGGGGCGGTCGCTGACCATCCAGACCGATCTCGGCAGCGGGCAATCGTCGCTGCGGCCGATCGAGGGGGCGGCGTTCGTCAACCGCTACGATCCGCCGCGCCGGCTGCTGATCATCGGCGCGGTGCAGATCGCGCAGGCCTTGGTCGAGCTGGTGCGTCCCTTGGGGATCGCGACGACGGTGATCGACCCGCGCGCGCGCTTCCTCACCGCCGAGCGCTTCCCCGGCACGACGCTCGACGATCGCTGGCCCGACGAGGCGGTGGCGGCGCTCAATCCGGGGGCGACCAGCGCGGTGGTGACGCTGAGCCATGACGTGAAGATCGACGATCCCGCGTTGATCGAGGCGCTTCGGCGCCCAACGGGCTATGTCGCCGCGCTGGGCAGCCGCAAGAGCCACGCCGCGCGCCGCGAGCGGCTGGCGGCGGCGGGGATCGGCGAGGCCGATCTCGACCGGATCGACGGTCCTGCGGGGCTCGCGATCGGCGCGATCGGCCCGGCCGAGATCGCGCTGTCGATCGCCGCGGCGATGGTGAAGGCGTTGCATGATCGCGCCTGAAGACGTCGCGCTGGTGCTGCTCGCGGCAGGGCGATCGGTGCGGTTCGGGGATGTCGACAAGCTCGAGCAGCCATTCCTCACCGAACCGCTGGCGTTCCATGTCGTGACCGCATTGGCGGCGATCCCGTTCAAGCGGCGGATCGCGGTGGTGTCGGGGACGCAGCTCGATTTCGCTGGCCGTGGCTATGAGGTGGTCGCCAACCCGCGCGCGCAGGACGGGCAAGGGCATTCGCTGGGGCTGTGCATCGCGGCGGCGCGGCGCGTCGATGCCAAGGCGGTGCTGGTGGCGCTGGCCGACATGCCGCGCGTCACCGCGGCGCATATCTGGCGGCTGATGGACGGTGCCGAGGGCGAGGACGCGGTGGTCGCGTCGAGCGATGGCGCGAGGCCGATGCCGCCGGCGCTGTTCGGGCGGGGGCATTTCGGGGCGCTGCTGGCGCTGGAGGGTGACCAGGGCGCGCGCGATCTGGTGCGCGCCGGGCACCACGTGATCGCCAGTCCCGAGGAACTGGCCGATGTCGATACGCCCGAGGATCTGGCGGCGCTGCGGAGGAAATACGCGGGGTGATGGCGGGTCCTCCCCTCCCTGAAGGGAGGGGTAGGGGGTGGGTCGGTTTGCGAGGAGCGTTACGCCAGCCAACCGGCCGACCCACCCCCAGCCCCTCCCTTTCAGGGAGGGGAGGAGCGCGCCGCCTATTCGTGCCTTAGCGCGTCGATCGGGTTTAGCGCCGCTGCGCGCCTTGCCGGGAAGAAGCCGAACACGACGCCGATCAGCGCCGAGATCGCAAACGCCACGATGTTGATCTGCAGATCGAAGATGAAGGGCACCTGCATGATCGGTACCAGCACCGCGATGACGATCTGCGCCAGGATCAGCCCGATCAGCCCGCCGAGCATCGACAACACGATCGCCTCGACCAGGAACTGCAGCAGCACCTCGCGCGCGACCGCTCCGATCGCCAGGCGGATGCCGATTTCGCGGGTGCGCTCGGTCACCGACACCAGCATGATGTTCATGATGCCGATTCCACCGACCACCAGCGAAATGCCCGCGACCGCGGTGACGATGCTGGTCAGTAGCGTCGTCGTGCCCGTCAGCGTCGCCGATATCTGTGCGGTGTCGAAGATGTTGAAGTCATCCTCGGCCCCCGTCTCGATCCCGCGGCGTTCGCGCAGCAGCGTCGAGAGCGATTCCTGCACCTGCGCGCCGTCATAGGCGGCGTCGACCCCGACGAGCATTAGCCGGATGTCGCGGTTGCCGGTGAAGCGGCGTTGCACCGTCTTGATCGGCATGATGACGACATCGTCCTGATCACCGCCGAAGCCCGCCTGGCCGCGCGTCTCGAGCGTGCCGATCACGTCGCACGACACGTCGTTGAGGCGGATGCGCTCGCCGATCGCGTCGGTTTCGCGGAACAGGTTCTGGCGGACGGTGTTGCCGATGATGCACACCGCGCGGCCGGCGGCTTCCTCGGCGGGGAGGAAGGTGCGGCCGCCGGTGAGGTTCCAGGGCTGGACCTCGAAAAAGGCGTTGGTGGTGCCGTTGATCGTCGTCGACCAGTTCGCGCCGTTGTAGATCGCGGTCGCGGTCGCCTGTGCCTGCGGTGCTACCGCCTTTACGCCCGCGACCTGGCCCTTCACCGCCTCGACATCCTGCTCCTCGAAATCGGGCGGGCGCGGTCCGCCGCCGCCGCGCCCGAAGCCCTGGCCGGGGCGGACCTGGAGGATGTTGGTGCCCAGGCTAGCGATCGATTGCTGGACCGCGGCGGTGGTCGCCTGGCCGAGCGTCACCATCGTGACGACCGCGGCAACGCCGATGACGATGCCGAGGATCGTCAGGAACGAGCGCAGCAGATGGCGGCGGATCGACCGGACGGCGAGGGTGAAGGTGGTGGAGAGCATTACTTGCTCCCCTTCCGCTGGCGGGAGGGGAGGATAGCGCAGCTTGCCAGCTTGCTGGCTAGCGGAGCTTGGAGAGGGGTCGGGCGCGCCGATGGCGCCGCGGCGCGATGCGCCGCCACCCCCTCACGCAGCTACGACTAGGCCCGCGCAAGCGCGCGGACCAAGTCTGCGCAACCCTCTCCCCCCTGCGGGGGGCGAGGGAAGAAAGGCGGCTCACGCTACCACCTCGCCGCGGGCGTGCTGGCTGTCGATGCGTTCGACCAGCCCGTCCTTGAAATGCACCACGGTGCGCGCGAACGCCGCCATGTCGCCTTCGTGCGTCACCATCAGCACGGTGATCCCGCCATTCTGGTTGAGGTCGGTGAGCAATTCCATGATCTCGATCGATCGTTCGCTGTCGAGGTTGCCGGTGGGTTCGTCGGCGAGCAGCACGTCGGGCTGGGTGACGATTGCGCGCGCGATCGCGACGCGTTGTTGCTGTCCACCCGATAGCTCGGCGGGGGTGTGGTCCCACCAGTTCGCCAGCCCGACCTTGTCGAGCGCCGCCATCCCCATTTCGCGCCGCGCCTTCTTGTCCTCGCCGCGATAGAGCAGGGGCAGTTCGACATTCTCAAGCGCCGAGGTGCGGCTGAGCAGGTTGAAGCCCTGGAACACGAAGCCCAGATAGCGCCGCCGCAGCAGCGCGCGCTGGTCGCGATCGAGCGTCTCGACATGGATGTTCTTGAACAGGAAGGTGCCCGCCGACGGCACGTCGAGGCAGCCCAGGATGTTCATCGTCGTCGACTTGCCCGACCCCGACGGCCCCATCACCGCGACGAAATCGCCCTGTTCGATGTCGAGATCGACCCCTTTCAGCGCCTGGAACGCGGTGGGGCCTTCGCCATAGACCTTGGTGACGCCGCGCAGCGTGATGATCGGCTGGGCTGCCATGACTAGCTCGCCGGGCGGGCGCGCTGGCCGCCCTTGGCCTGGCCGCCCTTGGCTTGCCCGCCCGATCCTTCGGCCGCGAGTTGGCCGGTGATCACTTGTGCGCCGGCGCGCAGGTTGCCGCCGATGACTTCGGTGACTTGGCCGTCGCTTTCGCCGACGCGGATCTGCACCGGTTGCGGCTCGCCATCCTCGCCGACGATGTAGATCGTCTGTTCGGAGCCGCGGCCGATCGATGCGGTGCGCTCGGGGCGCCCGCCACCGCGGCGCCCGCGGGGCACGATCGCGCTGGCCAGGCCGCCACCCTTGCTCGCATCGGCCCCCGCCGCCGTGGGGCGGAAGCGCAGCGCGGCGTTGGGGACCAGCAGCACGTTGTCGCGCTCGGTGGTGACGATTTCGGCGGTCGCGGTCATGCCGGGACGCAGGCGAAGCTCGGGATTCTCGACCGTGAGGATCGCGGCGTAGGATACGACCTGCCCGGTCGTGGTGGTCGTGGTGGTCGACGACGACGCTTCCTGCGCCGACAGGTTCGACCCGACATCGACGCGAGTGATCGTCGCGTTGAAGCTTTCGCCGGGGAAGGCGTCGACCGCGAAGGTGGCGCGCTGGCCGTTGCGTACCGATCCGACATCGGCTTCATCGATCGCGACTTCGAGCTCCATCTGGCTGAGGTCCTCGGCGATCACGAACAGCGTGGGGGTGTTGAACGAGGCCGCGACGGTTTGGCCGGGATCGACCTGGCGCGCGAGCACCACGCCGTTGACCGGCGAGCGGATGATCGCGCGCTCGCGCTGCGTCTGGCTCGACGACAATTGCGCGCGCGCTGCGGTGACATTGGCTTCGGCGGTGCGGACCCCGGCGACCGCGCGCGCGGCGGCGGCGCGGGCGGTGTCGAGCTCGGTCTTGGCGGGAACGCGCCCGCCCGACAGCCGGCTGACCTCCTCGAAGCGGCCGAGCGTCGCGCGCGCTTCCTGCAAGGTCGCCTCGGCTTGCTGTACCGCCGCCTGCTGTGCCGCGAGCTGTGCCTGGTTCTGGCGGATCTGGTCGTCGAGCTGTTCGGGATCGATCAGCGCGAGCGATTGGCCGGCGCGGACGCGATCATTGACGTCGACCACCACCTGGGTGACCAGCCCCGACAGCTGCGACCCGACGGTGACCTGATTGGTCGGCGCGAGCTTGCCGGTGGCCGAGACGGTCACCTGCAGCTTGCCCTGGCGCACCGGGGCGGCGGCATAGCCCTGCTTCTCCGCCGGCGCGAGGAAGCGCATCGCGGCGAGTACGAGCAGGACGATGCCGAGCGCGACCAACGCCCATTTGGCATAGGTCTTCCACTTGGGCTGGGTCTTGGTGCCCAGGAACGCGTCGAGATCGGGGCTTTGCGCGTCAGCCATTGGTATCGTCCTGCCTTTCGGGGGCGAGAATGGTGCCCGCCACCCGGGGAATCGTTTCGCTGTCCCAGCCGCCGCCGAGCGCGCCGAACAGCTGGACCAGCGCGGTCGCCTCGTCCGATTCGACCTGGGTCAGGCTGTTGCGTGCATTGAGCAATTGGGTTTCGGTCTGGTTGAGCGTGGTGAAATCGGTGAGCCCCGCGCGATACTGGCTGCGCGCGAGGATCGCCGAGACGTTGGCGGCATCGAGCGCGATCGCGAATTCGCGCTGGCGCGCCTGCGCGGTGCGCAGCGCGACGATCGCGTTCTCGATGTCCTCGAGCGAGGTCAGTACCGTCTGCTTGTAGGCCAGGAACGCGCCATCGGCGGCGGCTTCCTGCGCGCGGATCGCCGCGCGGGTGCGACCGCCGTCGAAGATCAGCTGGTTGAGGCCGGCGAACAAGGTGCCGGTGATGATGTCGGTCAGGCTGCCGATCGCGTTGGCGCTGGTGTCGATCCCGCCCGAGATGCTGAGCGCGGGGTAGAGCTGCGCCTGCGCGACGCCGATCTGCGCGGTGGCGGCGGCGAGCGCGCGTTCGGCGCTGCGCACGTCGGGGCGCTGGCGCAGCGTATCGGCGGGGATGCCCACGCCCACCGTCGCGGGGCCGCGCGGGATCGGACGGACCGCCGCGAGCTCGCCCTTGAGCGCGCCGGGCGCGCGACCGGTGAGCACGCCCAGCCGCGAGACCGCGCTGTTGTAGCTCGCCTCGAGCGAGGGGATCGACGCCGCGGTCTGCGCGCGCTGGGCCCGCGCCTGTTCGGCATCGAGCGACGACACCAGCCCCGCCTGGACGCGGAAGCCGGCGATTTCGAGATTGTCGTCCTGCAGCGCCAGCGACTGGCGCGCATTGGCGATCTGCGCCTGCGCGGCGCGCGCCAGGACATAGTTGCGCGCGATCTCCGACTGGGTCGAGATCAGGACGGTGGCATAGTCATAGCCGCTGGCGTCGTAGCTCGCGCGCGACGCCTCGACCGAGCGGCGGATGCCGCCGAACAAATCGGCCTGGTAATTGGCATCGGCGCCGAGCGAGAAATTGTTGGTCGATCCCGCGCCGGTGTTGATGATCGTGCCGTCGGGCAGCTGCGTCTGGTTGCTGCCGCCGCGGATGCTCTGGCGGCGCGAATAGCCGCCTGATCCGCTGAGCGAGGGCAGGAAATCGGCGCGCGCCTGCACCAATTGTTCGCGCGCCTGGCGCAGCCGGGTGACCGCCTGCGCGACGTCGAGATTGTCGCTCGCCGCCTGTTCGATCAGCCGCTGGAGCAGCGGATCGTCGAACCGGTTCCACCAGCGCGTCAGGTCCTCGGGGGTTGCCGGGGCGGGGACCGAGAAACCCTCGCGCACGCCGAGCTCGCTGGGGGCCGCGGGGCGGTAATCGGGGCCGACGGTGCAGCCGCTGAGGCCGATGCCCGCGAGCGCGAGAAGGGGAATGCCGTGACGCCACATCATGGCTCTGGTTGGCCAGAAAGCGATTGAAGGTCCAACGAATTGTTGTCGCAAGATGTAACGATCGTGGAACAGCGCGCGGTCGGGGTTAGCCGATCCAGCGCCAGATCCCTGCCGCCCAGCCGGCGAGCGGCAGATGCGCCCAGGTGGCGGCGAGCCAGAGGAGGATGCCGCCCGCCCAGTCATGGGGGCGCAGCTTGGCGGCAGTCCACGGCAAGCGACCCGCGCCGAGCGCCGCGAACGGAAGATACGACGTGCGACGCGCCCATTCGGGCCAGAAATCGGGCATGAGGCTACGCTTCTTGGCATCCTGCAGCGCCGCGCCGACCAGCGCGAGGATCGCGATGCCAAGCGACAGCACGATCTGCGCGCCGATCGGGAACACCAGGATATGCGCAGCCGCCCACAGCGCGAACGCCCACATCATCGGGTGGCGGGTGATCGCGAACACGCCGCGCGGCTGGGGGACGGGCTTCGACCCCGCGGTCGGATCGGGCAGCGCCGGATTGCCGATCAGCGATCCGATCAGCAGGATGCTCGCGACCAGCATGACGATCGTCGCGACAATCCACAGCCCGTCGCCGACTTCCCACAGCATCGGCTGCGCGGGCATCGTCTTATAGGCATGCGCGACGCCGCCAAGCGTGGCGAACGCGACCAGCGAATAGACCAGCAGGAACCCCCGCTCGCCGATCCGCGACACCAATGGCGCGCGCAGCGGGTGCGAGAGGAGGAAGTGGCTGCCGACGAAGGCGAAGACGGTGGCGACGAGCAGCGTCATGGCGGCGATCCTTCGGCCTATATCGGCGCCAAATTACCGTTCGCTTCGAGCGGAGTCGAGAAGCCCAGCGCCCCGCCAGCGTTTCTCGACTTCGCTCGAAACGAACGGATGGGTGGTCAGCGCTTCGTCTCGCCCTTCGTATTCACCCCCGCCGCAGCCGGCTCGGCCAACTCGGCCTGGCCCAGCATCGCACGGTCTTCGTCGGCGAGCGTGTCGAGGTGCATCCAGCGCTTCACCAGCGGCGATAGCGCGAGCACCACCGCGGCGATGCCGATCGTCCACCAGCCGATCGTCGAATAGACCGCAAGCGTGCCTTCCTGCGTCATCTCGCCGCCTTCGCCGCCGGTCGCCTCACCGATCTTGCCCGCGACGAAATTGCCGACCGCGGTCATGTAGAACCAGGCACCCATGATCAGGCTGGCGAGATGGCGCGGCGCGAGCCGGTTCATCGCCGACAGCCCGACCGGCGACAGGCAAAGCTCGCCGGTGGTGTGGAGGAGGTAGATCAGGAACACGAACAATACCGGCGTCGCGACGCCCGGGCCCACCGATTGCGCGCCCCAGACGAACACCAGGAAGCCAAGCCCCACCTGGACCAGCGCCAGCCCGAACTTGGCGGGCGTCGAAGGTTCGAACCCGCGCCGGCCGAGCAGCACCCACAAGGTCGCGAAGATCGGGCCGAGCAGGATGATGTAGATGGCGTTGATCGACTGGAACAGCGATGCCGGCACGTCGCCGCGGCTGACATAGCGATCGGTATAGAGGTTGAGCGAGCCGCCCGCCTGCTCGAACAGCCCCCAGAACACCGGGTTCAGCGCGATCAGGAACAGCACCACGAACATCCGGTCGCGCGCATGCGGTTCGAGCTTGAAGCTTTCGAACAGCACATAGCCGAGCAGCGCGATGCCGGAGAAGATCAGCAGGTTCTGGATCACGTCCTGATACTGGATCAGCGCCCACATCACCGCGATCGCAACCAGCCCGACGCCGTAGAGCGACCATTCGGTGCGCTTGGTCAGCGGGCGGGGGGCCTCGCCGCGGCCGAGCAGGAACGGCCGGCCGAGGATGAAAACGATCAGCCCGAGCAGCATGCCGATGCCCGCCGCGCCGAAGCCATAGGCCCAGCCATAGGTCTCGCCGAGCCAGCCCGCCATGATCACGCCTAGCGCGGCGCCGACGTTAATGCCGATATAGAAGATCGTGTACGCGCCATCGCGGCGAACGTCGGTGAGCGGATAGAGCTGGCCGACGATGACCGAGATGTTGGCCTTCAGAAAGCCGCTGCCGACGATGATGAAGGCGAGCGCCAGCCAGAAGATGTTGATGATCGGGTCGGCCTGGCCGCCGGTTCCTTCGAACGCCATCAGCGCGTGGCCGATGGTAAGCAGGACCGCGCCGAACTGCACCGCCTTGCGCTGGCCGAGATAGCGATCGGCGAGATAGCCGCCGAGCACGGGGGTGATGTAGACCAGCGACAGATAGGCACCATAGATTAGGTTGCCCTGCGAATCGTCGAACAGCCAATGCTTGGTGAGGTAGAAGATCAGCAGCGCGCGCATGCCGTAGAAGGAGAAGCGCTCCCACATTTCGGCGAAGAACAGGACGTACAGCCCCTTGGGGTGACCCGCCACCTCGGGCGATTTGGTCGTCGCGACATACACGCCGCCGGCCAGGAGGATCGCGAGGAATCCCAGCGCGATCGTCGGGATGATGGGCAAAATTTACGCTCCCTGATACTCGCCGCGGTGAACCCCCGCGGGATAGTTGCAAGCGAGACTAGCGGCAAAGCGCCGGGTGTAAATATCTAGCGGCGCTGTTAGAGCGCTGGTCCGCGGCATTTCCGCCCCGTCGCGCACCGCCTAGGACGTGCCATGTTCAACGATCTCAGTTCGCTACCCACCTATTTGGCCAGCCGCCGTTCGGGCAAGCCGCGCGACATGGTGGCGCCCGGGCCCGGTGATGCGACGCTGCGCACGATGATCGGCATGGCGGCGCGGACGCCCGATCACGGCAAGCTGGCGCCGTGGCGCTTCGTGATCGTGCCCGCCGAGCAGCGGACGGCGTTCGCGGCGATGCTGGTCGCCGCCTATCGCGCCGACAAGCCCGAGGCGGGGCGGCTCGAAATCGAGGCGATCGAGCAGTTCGCGCACCAGGCGCCGACGCTGGTGGTCGTCGTTTCGGCCCCCAATGCCGCCAGCCACATTCCGCTGTGGGAACAGCAATTGTCCGCCGGCGCGGCGTGCATGAACCTGCTCCACGCGGCGCATGCGCATGGCTTCGTCGGGGGATGGCTCACCGGTTGGGCGACCTATTCGGCGGCGGTGCGCGACTCGCTGGCGGGCGAGGGAGCGACGATCGCGGGGTTCGTCTTCATCGGCACGCCGTCACGCGATCTGGACGAGCGTCCGCGTCCCGATCTTGAAACAATCGTACGTTATTGGGCCGAATGAAGGCTAGATCGTACGCGCGCTTTGGCGTATTAGTCGAGCATGACAGCACTCGAACATGACGACGCACCGGTGTACATGCGGCTACGCGCGACGATCGCGACCGCGATCCTGCGCGGGGAATATCGCGCCGGCGACCAGCTCCCCTCGGTCCGCGCCTTTGCCGCCGAAGTCGGCGCCAATCCGCTGACCGTCGCCAAGGCGTACCAGACCTTCCAGGACGACGGCTATGTCGAGGTTCGCCGCGGCGTGGGCATGTTCGTGCTCCCCGGCGCTGCCGAAGCGCTGCGCGCCGCCGAGCGCGACCGGTTCCTGACGAGCTATTGGCCCAAGGTGCGCGAGCATATCGCGCTGCTGGGGCTGGATCGGGATGTGCTGTTCGAGCGCGAGACGGCGTAGGCTGGTTTCTCGGGGCGAGCAGAAGAAGAAGGCCCTCACCCAACCCGCATCGGGTGAACAGCGCCCCGCGCTGTTCAGATCATGCCGGGGGCATGATCGACCCGATGCGCCCGCAGGCGGGAGAGGGCTTAAAGGTTACTTCGCACAGCCCTCACCCCGTTCGTGCTGAGCTTGTCGAAGCACCGTTCTTCTTCCTTCCACGCTGGCGGAGAAGGACGGCACTTCGACAAGCTCAGTGCGAACGGGAATAGGTAGTCCCCGCCCTCTCAGGCGGCGAACGCCTCGGGGGTCAGCGCATACAGCACCTCGGCTTTCGCCATCGCCGCAGCCTTCAGTCCCTGCGCTTCGGGCACGACCTGCTCGACATAGAAGCGTGCCGCCGCGCGCTTGAGCGACAGGAAGGCGGGGTCGCCCTCGGCCCCTGCCGCGATCATCCCCGATCGCTCCATCAGCCAGCCGCAGGTCGCGACCGACAGCATCGTCAGGAACGGATAGCTCGCGGCCAATTTGTCGTCGGTGTCGGCGGTGAGCAGATGCCGCCCGACCTCCTCGCAGGCGTCGATCAGCGCGATCAGCCCGGTGTCCTTCGCCTCGGCGCGCATGTCGGCGATGTGCGCCAGGAACACGCCGCCATTGTCCATGCCGAGCTTGCGCCCGACCAGGTCGGCGGCCTGGATGCCGTTGGTGCCTTCGTAGATCGGGGTGATGCGCGCATCGCGGAACTGCTGTGCCGCGCCGGTCTCCTCGACATAGCCCATCCCGCCGTGCACCTGGATGCCGATGCTGGCGACTTCGTTGCCGATGTCGGTGCCGTGCGCCTTGGCGAGCGGGGTGAGCAGGTCGAGCCGCTTGCGCGCATCGACACCACCCAGATTGGCGCGATCGACCTGGCCTGCGGCGTAATAGACCAGCGCGCGCGCCGCCTGCGTTTGCGCCTTCATCCGCAGCAGCATCCGGCGGACATCGGGATGCTCGATGATCGCGACGGGCTCGCGGCTGGCGCTGCCCGCGCGCGCCGACTGGATGCGGTCGCGCGCATAGGCCACCGCCTTTTGCGTCGCGCGCTCGGCGACCTGGACGCCCTGCAGCCCGACGTTGAGCCGCGCATTGTTCATCATCGTGAACATCGCCGCGATCCCGCCGCCTTCATGGCCGATCAGCTCGCCGATACAATCGGCATTGTCGCCGAATGACAGGACGCAGGTGGGCGAGGCGTGGAGCCCCATCTTGTGCTCGATCGACACGACGCGGACGTCGTTGAAGTCGCCGGGCGCGCCGGCGGCGTCGAGGCGATATTTGGGGACGAGGAACAGGCTCAGCCCCTTGGTGCCCGGCGGCGCATCGGGGGTGCGCGCGAGCACGAGATGGACGATGTTCGCCGCCATGTCGTGGTCGCCATAGGAAATGTAGATCTTGGTGCCCGTGATCGACCATTTGCCGTCGCCGAGCGGATCGGCGCGGGTGCGAAGCGCACCGACGTCGCTTCCCGCCTGCGGCTCGGTCAGGTTCATCGTGCCGGTCCATTCGCCGCTCGACAGCTTGGCGAGATACGCCGCCTGCTGCTGCGGGCTGCCGTGATGCATCAGCGCCTCGATCGCGCCGACGGTGAGCGTCGGGCACAAGGCCAGCCCCATGTTCGCCGCGCCGAGCGTGTCGAGCACCGCGGTCGAGATTGCGAAGGGCATCCCCTGGCCGCCATGGTCGGTGGGCGATCCGATCGTGCCCCAGCCGCCCTCGACATAGGCCTGGTAGGCGGCGACGAATCCGTCGGGCATTACCACGCCATCGGCGGTCCATCTCGCGCCGACGGTGTCGCCCACCCGGTCGAGCGGTGCCCATTCGCCCGCGGCGAACTGCCCCACGCCTTCGAGCACCGCATCGACCATGTCGGGCGTGGCGTCGGCGAAGCGTTCGCTCGCCGCAAGCTCGTCGAGCCGGACGATATGGTCGAGCACGAAACGCTGTTCGGCTTGCGGTGGGGTGAAGCTCATCGATCCTCTCTCGCGCGGCCATCTTGTCGGCTCTGTCGCGGCGATATAGCGCCGGTTTCGTGCCATCACCAAACCCGCCCTTCGTCACCCGGACCTTACCCTACGGCACCGCCGCGATCGCCGAAGCCGCGGCGCTGATCGCTGGCGGCGGGTGCGTCGCGGTGCCGACCGAGACGGTCTATGGCCTCGCCGCCGACGCGACCGATTCGCTGGCGGTTGCCGGGATTTATGCGGCGAAGGGGCGGCCCAGCTTCAACCCGCTGATCGTCCATGTCGCCGATGTCGCAGGCGCGCGCGCGCTGGCGGCGTTCGACGATGAGGCCGAGCGGCTGGCGGCGGCGTTCTGGCCCGGGCCGCTGACGATGGTGTTGCCGGTGCGCGAGGGGAGCGGGGTCGCGGGGCTGGTGACCGCGGGGCTGCCCACGATCGCGATCCGCGTGCCCGCGCACCGCGCGATGCGCGCGCTGCTGGCGGCGTGCGGGCGGCCGCTGGCGGCGCCCTCGGCGAATGCGAGCGGCGGCATCAGTCCGACGCGCGCGGCGCATGTGGTGGCATCGCTCGGCGGGCGGGTGGCGCTGGTGATCGACGACGGCGCGACGCAGGCGGGGCTCGAATCGACGATCGTCGCGCCGGGCGCGCGATCGATCCTGCGGCCGGGGCCGGTGACGGCGGCGATGCTGGGCGAGGGCTATGCGGCCTATGCCGGCGACGCGATCACCGCGCCGGGACAGCTTTCGAGCCACTACGCTCCTTCGAAGCCGGTGCGGCTGGGGGCGAGCGAGGCGCGTGCGGGGGAATGGCTGATTGGCTTCGGGCCGGTGGCCGGGGACGATACGCTGTCGGCGACCGGGGATGTGGTGGAAGCGGCGGCGGGGTTGTTCGAGGCGCTGCACCGCGCCGATGCGAGTGATGCGGCTGGGATCGCGGTGGCACCGGTGCCGGATGAAGGGGTAGGCGTCGCGATCAACGACCGGTTGGGAAGGGCGGCGGTGCGCTAGGGGACTTCAAAAAGCCCTCTCCCGCTTGCGGGAGAGGGTTGGGTGAGGGCCTTCTTCTAGATCGATGGCCCGAAAACAGACCCTCACCGCTGCGACTAGGGGCCGCAAGTGCGACCCCAAGTCTCGCCCCCTCTCCCGCCTGCGGGAGAGGGAGGAAAGATCAATTACCGTTGACCATCGCGTTCTGCTGCGCCTCGGTCAGGTCGTCGGTGTCGACGTCCGAATCGTCGATCGCGTCGGCGCGGTCTTCGGCATTGTCCTCGATGCCTTCGACGACGGCTTCGTTGGCGCCCATCGCTTCGGCGGCTTCGGCATTGGCCTCGCCCTGCTCTTCGGCGCGCTCGGCCAGCGCGTCGTCACCGTCGCCGCCGCAAGCTGCGAGCGGAACCGCCATCAGCGCCATCAGTGCCGGTGCGAAAAATTTCTTCATATCGTTGCTCCCTCTGTCGGGGGGAACGCCCCCCAGCCGCGCACAAATGCACGATGGAGGAGGCAGGTTCCATCCCCCCTGCGTTCAGGCGGCCGCGGTCTGCGCCTTCGATCGCGCGGCGAAGCTCTTGCGCAGCTTCTGCAGCTTGGGCGGAATGACGCTGAGGCAATAGGGATTACGCTGCCCGTCGCCGTTCCAATATTCCTGGTGATAGTCTTCGGCGGGGTACCAGGTCGAAAGCGGTTCGATCGTCGTGACGATCGGATTGGGCCAGCCGCCGGCGTTGCGCTCGATCGCGGCGCGCGCTTCGGCTTCCTGCGCTTCGTCGTGCGGGAAGATCGCCGAGCGATATTGCGTGCCGACGTCGTTGCCCTGGCGGTTGAGCGTCGTCGGGTCGTGCGTCGCGAAGAAAATGTCGAGCAGCTCGCCATAGCTGATCTGGTCGCGGTCGAAGGTCACGCGGATCGCCTCGGCATGGCCGGTATCGCCGCCGCAGACTTGCTTGTAGGTCGGATCGGGAACCTTGCCGCCGATATAGCCGCTTTCGACCTTCTGGACGCCGATGACGTCGTTATACACCGCCTCGGTGCACCAGAAGCAGCCGCCGGCCAGCGTTGCGGTTTCGATTGTCATGCGTCGATCTCCTTGTTGGGGGTTTAGATAGGAATGGCGTGGCATGGGGCCAAGCGTGTTCGATGGCGGAGAGTATACAATGAGCGATTTCAGCGTGCTGGTGACGGGCGGGGCGGGCTATATCGGCAGCCATGCGGTGCTGGCGTTGCTCGATGCCGGCTGGCGCGTGGTGGTGGTCGACAATCTGGTGACCGGGTTCGACTGGGCGGTCGATCCGCGCGCGACCTTGGTGCGCGCCAATATCGAGGACGAGGCCGCGGTGCGCGGCGCGATCGCCGAGCACGGCGTCGGCGCGATCATGCACTTCGCCGGATCGGTGGTGGTGCCCGAATCGGTGACCGACCCGCTCAAATATTATCGCAACAACACTGCCGCCTCGCGCAGCCTGATCGAGAGCGCGGTCGTGTCGGGGGTGAAGCATTTCATCTTCTCGTCGACCGCGGCGACCTATGGCATTCCTGAAGTCGTGCCGGTGCGCGAGGACAGCCCCAAGCTGCCGATCAACCCCTATGGCATGTCGAAGCTGATGACCGAGGCGATGCTCGCCGACGTCGCTGCCGCGCATCCGATGAACTATGCGGCGCTGCGCTATTTCAATGTCGCGGGTGCCGATCCGCAGGGGCGCTCGGGCCAGTCGACCGCGGGTGCGACGCACCTGATCAAGGTCGCGGTCGAGGCGGCGACGGGTAAGCGCGGGCATGTGTCGGTGTTCGGCACCGATTTCGCGACCCCCGACGGCACCGGGGTGCGCGACTATATCCATGTAACCGACCTGGCCGCCGCGCATGTCGAGGCGCTGGCGCTGCTGGTGGCCAAGCCCGCCGAGAGCCACACGCTGAACGCGGGTTATGGGCGCGGTTATTCGGTGCTCGAGGTGCTCAATGCGGTTGACCGGGTGACCAATGTGACGATCGAGCGGCGGCTCGAGGGGCGGCGCGCGGGCGATCCCGACGCGCTGGTGGCGGACAATGCCGCGATCCTGGCGGCGCTGCCGTGGCGGCCCAAGCATGACGATCTCGACGGGATCGTGCGCGATGCGCTGGCGTGGGAGCGGAAGTTGGCGGAGCGGGGGTAGGACGCGCCAACTCCCCTCCCTGGAAGGGAGGGGCTGGGGGTGGGTAGGGGCTTGGCGGTACGGTAGCCCGGCCATTTTAGGCATCCGTATCGCGAGCACTCGACCCACCCCCGACCCCTCCCTTTCAGGGAGGAGAGAAGAGCACCCGGCCCGCCACCGCATCGAGCTTCGCCAGCAGCGCCGGATCGCGCGCGTGGGGCGCGGTGATCAGCGCGGCGTCGAGGCAGGTATCGATCGGCGACGCGGGCCGCTGCGCCGGCAAGCCCTTGAGCAACGCCACCACCAACGCCCGCGCCTTGGCGGCGTTGTCGGTCAGCTGGGCGATCACCTGCGCGACATCGACGGCTTCCTCGCCCTCGCGCCAGCAATCATAATCGGTGACCATGCCGACCAGCGCATAGGGAAGCTCGGCCTCGCGCGCGAGCTTGGCTTCGGGCATCGCGGTCATGCCGATGACGTCGCAGCCCCATAAGCGATACAGGTTGCTCTCGGCGCGGGTCGAGAATTGCGGGCCTTCCATCGCGAGGTAGGTGCCGCCGGCATGCGTCACCGCGCCGCCCGCGCGCGCGGCGTCGGCGGCGAGCGCCGACAGGCGCGGGCACACGGGGTCGGCCATCGAGACATGCGCGACCATGCCGGTGCCGAAGAAGCTCGACGGGCGCCCCTTGGTGCGATCGACGAACTGGTCGACGATGGTGAAGGTGCCCGGCGCGCGTTCCTCGGCCAGGCTGCCGACCGACGAGATCGCGAGCACGTCGGTGACGCCCAGCCGCTTGAGCGCGTCGATATTGGCGCGCGCGTTGAGGTCCGACGGCGCGATCCGGTGGCCGCGTCCGTGGCGGGGGAGGAAGACGACGCCTACCTCGCCCATCCGCCCCTGGTACAGCGCGTCCGAAGGGCGGCCCCAAGGCGTGTCGACCTCGACCCAGCGACCGTCCTCGACCCCCTCGACATCGTACAGCCCCGACCCGCCGATGATCCCGATCGTCCAGCCCGCCATATGCGTCCTCCTGCGCGCGCCCATTGTCGGTCGCGTGTCTGCGCCTTACGGATAGGCGCCATGATCCGCAAAGCCCTGTTCATCGCGTGCATCGCGATCTCCGCCCCGGCGCTCGCCGCCGACCCTATCACCGGGCGCTGGGTGACGCAGGGCGGCGAAGGCGTGGTGGCGATCGAACGCTGCGGTGGCGCGATTTGCGGCAAGCTGGCGCGGATCGTGAAGCCGACGCCGGGCGCGCCGACTACCGACGTCAACAATCCGGACGAAGCGCTGCGCAACCGGCCGCTGCTGGGCACGACGATTCTGAGCGGCTTTATCGACGGCGGCAAGGAATGGCGCGGGACGATCTACGACCCCAAATCGGGGCGAAGCTATCGATCGACGGTGCGCGCGAGCGGCGACAAGCTGGCGGTAAAGGGATGTATCGCGGTTTTCTGTCGCACCCAGGAATGGACGCGGTTGCGGTAGATCACGGCCTCCGTTCGTTCCGAGCGTAGTCGAGAAACCGCAGCGCAGCGCCTGGTATCGTTTCTCGACTTCGCTCGAAACGAACGGGGGAGGGGGCCGGTGCACGCGCCCTCTCTCGCTCAATCCGCCGCGTTCTTGCGCGCATAGCCGAAATACACCGCCAGCCCGCCGATATTCCACAGCAGGAACCAGAATTGGGTCTGGCTGGGCAGGCTGAAGAACAGATACAGGCAGCCCAGGATCGCTGCGGGCCCGACCACCCACGCCAGCGGCGCGCGGAAGCGGCGTTCGGCGTTGGGTGCGCGGCGGCGGAGTACCAGCATGCACACCGATACCGCGATAAAGGCCGCCAGCGTGCCGGCATTGGCGAGCGCGGCGATCTGGTCGATCGGCAGCACACCGGCGATGATCGCGACGATGATCGCGGTGAAGATCGTGATCCGCACCGGCGATCCGCGCGACGAGATCTTGGCGAGGCTGCGCGGCAGCAGTCCGTCGCGCGCCATCGTGAAGAAGATCCGGCTCTGGCCGAACAGGAACGCCAGCAGCACCGTCGGCAGCGCGATCACCGCCGACACCGCGAGGAAGGTCGCTGCTGCGGGCTGATCGAGTTCGCGCAGCACCAGCGCGAGCGGCTCGGCCGAATTGGCGAAGGCGGTATAGGAAACCGCTCCCACCGCGGCGACCGCGACGAGCATGTAGATGATGATGCACGCGACCATCGACCCGACGATGCCGATCGCCAGATCGCGCGCGGGGTTCTTGGTTTCCTCGGCCGCGGTCGAGATCGCGTCGAAGCCGTAGAAGGCGAAGAAGATGATCGCCGCCGCCGCCATCACCCCGCGCTCGGCACCCGCGGCGTCGACCGATTTGGGGAAGCCATAGGGCATGAAGGGTTCGAGATTGGCGGCGTTGAAATAGGGCAGCGTGACGACGACGAACACGGTGAGCGCGATCAGCTTCACCGCGACGAGTACCGCGTTGAGCGTCGCCGATTCGCGCGTGCCGAAGATCAGCAGCGCCGCGACGATGCCGATGATGCCGATCGCGGGCACGTTGACCAAGCCGCCCAGCTCGGGGCCTTGCGTCAGCATCGCAGGAAAGCCGATGCTGGTGAGCAAGGGCGCGGCATAGCCCGACCAGCCGACCGCGACGGTCGAGACGACCAGCGAATATTCGAGGATCAGGCTCCAGCCGACGACCCAGGCGATGATCTCGCCGAGCACGGCGTAGCTGTACGAATAGGCGGCGCCCGATGCGGGCATCATCGTCGCCATCTCGGCATAGGCGAGCGCGGCGCAGGCACAGATTCCGCCGGCGATTACGAAGGACAGGATCACCGCGGGGCCGGCGCGATCGGCGCCGACGCCGATCAGCGTCAGGATGCCGGTGCCGACGATCGCGCCGACGCCCAGCGCCATCAGATGCGGCCACGACAGCGTCGGCGTCAGCGTCTGTCCCGCGCCGCGATCGCTGGCGTCGATCGCCTTGCGCCTGAAGATACCGTGCATGTTGCTCCCCGTTTCTTGGCTTTGGGGCTTAGGAACAGAGGTCGCCGCGCGATGCAAGGGGGTCCCCCTCCCTGGAAGGGAGGGGCTAGGGGTGGGTAGGGTCTTGGTGGTACGGACCCGCCTGAGCTGCGGGCCGCCGTACCGCGAGCACTCGACCCACCCCCAACCCAGCATCGGGTGAACAGCGCCCCGCGCTGTTTAGGTCATGCCGGGGGCATGACCGACCCGATGCTCGTTCAGGGAGGGGAGTAGAAGTTAAACCGTAAAGCTCTCGCCGCAGCCGCAGGCGCCCTTGGCGTTGGGGTTGGTGAACACGAAGCCGGCGGTGAAGTCGTCCTCGACCCAGTCCATCGTGCTGCCGATCAGGTACAGCACCGATCCGCCGTCGACGAAGAAGCTGCCGCCAGCGGTCTCGATCCGCTCGTCCATCGGGTTGGCGGCGGTGACATAGTCGACCGAATAGGCGAGCCCCGAGCAACCGCGGCGCGGGGTCGAAAGCTTCACCCCGATCGCGTCGGCGGGGGCGCGCGCCATCAGCGCGGCGACGCGCGCTTCGGCGGCGGGGGTGAGCAGGATCGCTTGCGGGCGTTGGCGGGTGGTGGTGGTCATTTCGAACTCTCCCCCCTCCCGCTTGCGGGAGGGGCCGGGGGTGGGGCTATCCACATATCGCGTACTCGGTGAGACTCGGCCCACCCCTAACCCCTCCCGCAAGCGGGAGGGGGACTCGTTACAGCATTCCCAATTCTAGCTTCGCGTCGTCGCTCATCTTCTGCGGGTCCCAAGGCGGATCCCAGATCAGATTGACCTCTGCATGGCCAACCCCGGGCACCGCGCCGACGCGCAATTCGACTTCCATCGGCATCGATTCGGCGACCGGGCAATGCGGGGTGGTGAGCGTCATCGTCACCACCGCATGGCCGTCGTCGGTCACCTCGACGCCGTAGATCAGCCCGAGATCATAGATGTTGACCGGGATCTCGGGGTCGAAAATGTCCTTCAGCGCGGCGATGATCGCCTCATAGACGTCGCCGCCGGGCTCGCCCGCGCCCGCCTCGACGGGCTTTTGCGCCAGGAACCCGTCGAGATAGTCGCGCGAGCGCTCCTCGCGTGGGGTGGCCTCGCGCGGGGTGGGTGCAGCAGGCGCGTCGATATCGACCCGCGCGCGCGCCGGCGGTTGCACCGCATCGACTTCCTCGATCGCAATCCGATCGCTCATCCGAAAATCCTCGTCACTCGTTCGATGCCGCGGGCGAACGCCTCGACGTCCCCCGGGCTGTTATACACGCCGAAGCTGGCGCGGGCGGTAGCGGGGATTCCCAGCGCATCCATCAGCGGCTGCGCGCAGTGATGGCCGGCGCGGATCGCCACGTGACCCTCGTCCAATATGGTGCCGATGTCGTGCGGGTGTACCCCTTCGATCGCGAAGCTGACGATCCCTGCCGATTCCTCGGGCCCGTACAAGGTGACCGAATTGAAGCCGCGCAGCGCCTCGCGCGCGGCGTGCACCAATGCGGTTTCGTGCGCGTGGATCGCGCCGAGCCCGATGCCGTCGACATAGTCGATCGCGGTGCGCAGCCCGAGCACGCCGACGATGTGCGGCGTCCCCGCCTCGAACCGCGCGGGCGGGGGGGCATAGGTGGTGCGTTCGAACGACACCTTGTCGATCATCGCGCCGCCGCCCTGATAGGGGGGCATCGCCTCGAGCAATTCGGCGCGCCCCCACAGCACGCCGATGCCGGTCGGGCCGTAGAGCTTGTGGCCCGAGAAGACGTAGAAGTCGCAACCGAGCGCCTCGACGTCGACCGCGATCCGCGCCACCGCCTGGCAACCGTCGAGCAGCAGCCGCGCGCCGTTGCGGTGGGCGATGTCGGCGGCGCGGCGCGCATCGAGCACCGCGCCGGTGACGTTCGAGACATGTGCGAGCGCGACCAGTTTGTGCTCGGGCCGGATCATCGCCGCCATCGCGTCGAGGTCGATCGCGTGATCGGCGGTGAGCGGGATGACGTCGATGCCGACGCCCATCCGCTCGGCGACCATCTGCCACGGCACGATGTTGGAATGATGCTCGAGCAGCGACAACAGGATGCGATCGCCGGCCTTGAGCTGAGTCGCGGCCCAGCATTGCGCGACCAGGTTGATCCCCTCGGTCGCGCCGCGCACGAAGACGCATTCGTTGGGGCTGGCGGCGCCGATGAAGCGCGCGACGCGTTCGCGCGCGGCTTCGTAGGCGAGCGTCATGTCGGCCGAGCGCTGGTACACGCCGCGATGGACGGTGGCGTAGGTCGTGTCGTAGCCGCGGGTGATCGCGTCGATCACGACCTGCGGCTTTTGCGCGGTCGCGGCGGTGTCGAGATACGCCCAGCCGGCGGGGATGGCGGGGAAGTCGGCGACGTGGTCGAGCGGATCCCCTCTCCCGCTTGCGGGAGAGGGAGGGAGCCGCGAAGCGGCGGAAGGGTGAGGGACTGGATTGGCTGGGGCGGCGCTGGCGGACAGACCCTCACCCCGGCCCTCTCCCGCAGGCGGGAGAGGGGGATTGGCGATGTCTATCTTCACGCCGCCCCCTCCAGCCACGCATCGGCGTCCGCCGCGAAGGCATCGCGCACCGCGTCTTCGCCGATCCGGTCGATCGCATCGGCGACGAAGGCGCGGGTCATCAATGCCCTTGCGCGCAGCAACGGTATCCCGCGCGATTGCAGGTAGAACATCGCGTTGCGGTCGAGCTCGCCCACCGTCGCGCCGTGCGCGCACTTCACATCGTCGGCGAAGATTTCGAGTTCGGGCTTCAGGTTGATCGTCGCGGTGCGATCGAGCAGCAACCCGCGCAGCGACTGGACGCCATCGGTCTTCTGCGCGCCGCGCGCGACGTCGACGCGCGCGGCAAGGCTGGCGGCCGAGCGATCGGCGGCGACCGCGCGCCAGGTCTGGTTGCTGGTGCCGTGCAGCGCCTCGTGCCGGACGGTGACCGCGCATTCCTGCCGCTGCTCGCCGCGGGTCAGCAATGCGCCGCCCATTTCGGCGAAGCCGCCATCGCCGACGACGCGCAATGTGCCGTCGACCCGGCTGGCCATCCCGCCGGCACCCAGGAACACGCTGACCAGGCTCGCGGCCTTGCCGATCGTCGCTTCCTCGCGCAGCGACACGAAGCCCGCGCTTTGCAGGATCCGCACCGATCGCATCAGCCGCGCGCCTTCGGCGAGACCGATCGTGGTCAGCCGGTTGGCCCAGCCGGTGCCGACATAGGTTTCGACGATGCTGGCGACGGCATCGGCGGCCAGGATGATCCGCCCGGGCACATGGCTTTCGCCGCCGGTGCCGACATGGACGATCTGGACGCAGGTTTCGGCCTGTTGCGGCCCCAGCGTCAGCGACCAGCCGGTGCCGGCGGTGTGCTTGCCCAAGGGGTGTTCGGTGACCGGTGCGATCGGCTCGACCACGACGCCGCGCGTGTCGCTGGCGGCGACATCGAACACGCCATCGACGAACACCAGCCGCGCGCCATCGAGATCGAGGAACGGCGGAGTCGGTACGGGCGTGGCCGGTGCCGAACGCGCCGCCTGGAGCGCGTCGAGATCGGCCCAGCGCCACGCTTCGTCACGGCGAGAGGGAAGGGTGAGGCTCACGCGGCGATCGCCCCATAGCCTTCGCGCTCGAGCTCGATCGCAAGCTCGGGGCCGCCGGTGCGGGTGATCCGCCCGTCGGCGAGGACGTGGACGAAATCGGGCTCCACATATTCGAGCAGGCGCTGGTAGTGGGTGATCAGGATCACCGCCTTGTCGGGGGCGCGCATGATGCGGTTGATGCCGTCGCCGACGATGCGCAGCGCGTCGATGTCGAGCCCGCTGTCGGTCTCGTCGAGGATCGCGAGCTTGGGGTTGATGATCCCCATCTGCACCATCTCGTTGCGCTTCTTCTCGCCGCCCGAAAAGCCGACATTCACCGGCCGCTTGAGCATGTCGTAGTCCATGCCGAGCGCATCGGCCTGCGCGCGGGCGACCTTCAGGAACTCAGCCCCCGACAGTGGCGGCTCGCCGCGGCCCTTGCGCTGCGCATTGAGGCTTTCGCGCAGGAATTGGACGTTCGAGATGCCGGGGATTTCGACCGGATATTGGAAGCCCAGGAACAGCCCGGCGGCGGCGCGCTCATGCGGTTCGAGTTCGAGCAGGTCGGTACCGTCGAAGCTGACCGACCCTTCGGTGACGTCATAGCCGGGGCGACCGCCAAGGACGTAGCCGAGCGTCGATTTGCCCGCGCCGTTGGGGCCCATGATCGCATGGACTTCGCCCGCATTGATGCTGAGCGACAGACCCTTGAGGATCGGCTTGCCGTCGATTTCGGCGTGAAGGTTGGTGATTTGCAGCATTAGATAAACTCGGTTTGCAGCGGGCAGGGGGCGCGGGTGGCGATAGTCGAGACGTCGTCACCCCGGCCTTGTGCCGGGGTCCACGGCTCCACCGGCGCTGACGTTCGGGGCGCGGTGGACCCCGGCACAAGGCCGGGGTGACGGCGGGGGAGGGTGATCATCCGACCGAACCCTCAAGGCTGATCCCCAGCAGCTTCTGCGCCTCGACCGCGAATTCCATCGGCAGTTGCTGAAGGACTTCCTTGGCGAAGCCGTTGACGATCAACGCCACCGCGCTCTCGGCATCAAGCCCGCGCTGCATCGCGTAGAACATCTGGTCCTCGGAGATCTTCGAGGTCGTGGCCTCATGCTCGATCTGCGCCGACGGGTTTCGCACCTCGATATACGGCACGGTATGCGCGCCGCACTGGTCGCCCAGCAGCAGCGAATCGCACTGGGTGAAGTTGCGCACGCCTTCAGCATTCGGCGCGACGCGCACCAGCCCGCGATAGGTGTTGTCGCTGCGGCCTGCCGAAATGCCCTTCGACACGATCGTCGATCGGCTGCCCTTGCCGTTGTGGATCATCTTGGTGCCGGTATCGGCCTGCTGGCGGTTGTTGGTGACCGCGACCGAATAGAATTCGCCGACGCTGTTCTCGCCGTTGAGCACGCAGGACGGGTATTTCCAGGTCACGGCGCTGCCGGTTTCGACCTGGGTCCACGACACCTTGCTGTTCTTGCCCTGGCACAGCGCGCGCTTGGTGACGAAATTGTAGATGCCGCCCTTGCCGTTCTCGTCGCCGGGATACCAGTTCTGGACGGTCGAATATTTGATCTCGGCGTCGTCGAGGATCACCAGTTCGACCACCGCGGCGTGAAGCTGATTTTCATCGCGCATCGGCGCGGTGCAACCTTCGAGATAGCTGACATAGCTGCCCTTGTCGGCGATGATCAGCGTGCGTTCGAACTGGCCGGTATTTTCGGCGTTGATGCGGAAATAGGTGCTCAATTCCATCGGGCAGCGAACGCCTTCAGGAATGTAAACGAAGGTACCGTCGGAAAAGACCGCGCAGTTGAGCGTCGCGAAATAATTGTCGCGCATCGGCACGACCTTGCCCATCCATTTGCGGACGAGATCGGGATATTCTTTGATCGCTTCGCTGATCGACCGGAAGATGACGCCGGCGGCTTCGAGCTCCTTGCGGAAGGTGGTGGCGACCGAGACACTGTCGAACACCGCATCGACCGCGACGCGGCGCGGCATTTCGGCACCCTCTACGCCCGCGAGCAGCTTTTGCTCCTCGATCGGAATGCCCAGCTTTTCATAGACGCGCAGGATTTCGGGATCGACCTCGTCGAGCGAACCCAGCTTCGGCTTGGCCTTGGGCTCGGCGTAATAATAGGCGTCCTGATAATCGATCGGGTCGATTTCCAGCTTGGCCCAATCGGGTGCCTCCATCGTCTGCCACATCGCAAACGCCTTCAGCCGCCAGTCGAGCATCCATTGCGGCTCGCCTTTCTTGGCGCTGATGAAGCGGACCGTATCCTCGGTCAGCCCCTTGGGCGCGAATTCCTGTTCGATGTCCGAATGGAAGCCCCATTCATATTCGCGGTTCACCGCTGCATGGGCTTCGGCGTTCTTGGTAGCCATTAGATAAGCACCTTGTCCCCTTCCCGCGCAGGGGAAGGGCTAGGGGAGGAAATATCGGGGATCGCGGCGGCAAGCTCGCGCGCTAGGAGGGGTGGCGACGACAGGCTCGAGAGCGTGACCCCCGCCAGCGCGCCGCGGACCGCACCGTTGACCGCGTTCCAGTGCGGCTTGACGTTGCAGCTGGCTTCGGCGGCGCAATCATGCGCGCCGTGGTCGACGCACGAGGTGAGGGTGATCGGCCCCTCGATCGCCTCGACGATGTCGGCGAGCGTGATCGCGGCGGGCGGACGCGACAGGCGAAAGCCGCCGCCGGTGCCGCGCGTGCTCTCGATCAGCCCCGCTGCCGACAGCCGGCTGACGAGCTTTTGCACCGTCGGCAGCGGCAGCCCGGTCTCGCTCGCGAGTAGCGTGGCGTTCAGCCGTCCTGCAGCACCGCAATGGCGCGCAGCGGCGCTCATCATCACGACGGCATAGTCGGCTTGGGCAGAAAGACGCATGAATTTCCTAATCGGACCCTTTTGGTCCGATTGCTATTTGGGGGTGCCTGCGCGGCGGGTCAACCCGGCTTCACGCGACGTTGCGCGACTTTTCGGCGGTATCGGGTTGGTCGAGCTCGCCATAGGCGGTCGCTTGCAGCGTCAACGCGAGCACCGGGTCCATCCGCGTCGCGATCGTCCCCGGGGTGTGCCCGGTGAAGTGCCGAATCTCGCGGATCATGTGCGACTGGTCGTAGAAGGGCGCGGCGACGTCGCGCGGGTCGCCGCCCTCGACCAAAGCGGTCGCGGCGCGCAGTGCGCGGAACTTGCGCTCGAGCAGTTTGGGCGGCGCGCCGAAATATTGGTTCACCAGCCGGATTACATGGCGCGACGACAGCGGGATCGCGTCGAACAGCGTCGCCACCTGCGGCGAGGCGTCGGTGGCGGCAAGCCAGGCGCGCACCGCCTCGCACACCTGCTGGTGCTCGGCGGGGACGGGGCGCGCGCGGTCGCGCAGGAACGGTTCGACATGCGCGGTCATCGCTTCGATGCTGTCCATCCGCCGCAGCGATTCGAGCAGCGTCAGCCCTTCCTCGCCGAAGATCGCGCCGCCATCGGTGACGCGGTCGGCGCAATGATGCGCCGGCTGCTGGATGATCGCGCACCAGCCCACCGGGCGCAGCGCGATGCCGAAACAGTGGAACGGCCCGTCGACGCGATAGGCGGCGGCGCCGGTGCCGGGGCCGTTGATCATGATCGGCGGCGCGGCATCCTGATGCCCATCGGCGAAGCGCAGCGCACCGGTTCCCCGAAGCATGAAGCGGATCTGGCCGACATCGGCACGCTCGATCCCCTCGATCAGCCGATCGTCGCTGCGGTAGAGATAATAGGTCGTCACGAGCGCCGACAAATCGGGCGACGGCGATGCGAAACGCAATTCCACGACCCTATTCCCCCATGCGCAACCCGGCCGTTTTCCGCCGAAGAGCCCCGCACACACGGTAAACCGTTCGTTACTCCGTGGGAAGCTCCCCGCATTGCCGCCCGCGCCCACCAAAAAAGACGGCCCGAACGCTTTCGCATCCGGGCCGCCGAGATAAAGCTCCCCCTGTTCGAAGGAGCCCCTTGGGTCGCGTTGTTTCGTTACCCGCGAGCGATGCCGGGGTCTTGGATGGAATCGACATCCGGCAACATGGCGCAACTTTGTTCGGTTCGAGGGATCGGCGGCGGCCCCCGCTTTGACGCGGCAGGTGCGCGCTGCCAAAGCGCTTGGCATGGCAATTCCCTTCCCCCGCGCCGCGCTGTTCGCGCTCGACGCCGAACGCGCGCATGGCCTGACGATCGACGCGCTTGCGGCCTGGGGGAGGGCAGGAACGCCGCTCGCCCCGCGGCTGCCGACGGCGCCGGTGACCGTCGCGGGGCTGCGCTTCGCCAACCCGGTGGGACTGGCGGCGGGGGTCGACAAGAATGCCGAGGCGATCGACGGCTTCTTCGCATTGGGCTTCGGCGCGGTCGAGGTGGGGACGCTCACCCCGGTCGCGCAGCCGGGCAACCCCAAGCCGCGCCTGTTCCGGCTGGTCGAGGATCGTGCGGTGGTGAACCGCATGGGCTTCAACAATGGCGGGATCGACGCGGCACTGGCGCGGATCGCCAAGGCAAGGCGGCGCGGCGTGCTCGGGATCAATGTCGGTGCGAACAAGGAGTCGGTCGATCGCGTGGGCGATTACGCGATCGGCGTGGCCAAGGCGGCAACGCTCGCCGATTATGTGACGATCAATATCAGCTCGCCCAACACGCCGGGGCTCCGCGACCTGCAATCGCAGCCCGCGCTCGGCGAATTGCTCGCGGCGAGCAACGCGGCGCGGGTGACCGGGGGCAAGCGCGTACCGCTGTTCCTGAAGATCGCCCCCGACCTCGACCGCGCCGCGCTCGACGTGGTGGCGCGCGCGGCGATCGATCACGGGGTCGACGCGCTGATCGTGTCGAACACGACGATCAGCCGGCCGGCTTCGCTGCGCTCGGCGAATGCGGGGGAGGCGGGTGGCCTGTCGGGTGCGCCCTTGCGCGATCTGGCGCGCGCCAAGCTGGCCGAGGTGCGCGAGGCCACCGGCGGGCAGCTGCCGCTGATCTCGGTCGGCGGCATCGATTCGCCCGAGGAAGCCGCGCTGCGGCTGGCGGCGGGGGCGAGCTTGGTGCAGCTGTATTCGGCGCTGGTCTATGAAGGGCCGGGGCTGGCGGCGCGAATCGTGCGCGGGTTGGCTGGGTAGGAAGCCGGGGATTGGTGTCGTGCATGGCTGGCTTGGTGGCTTCCGGGGCTCGGAAAGCTACAAAAGCTACACTACGTCCCCCCCAGATTCGCCCTTTCCGCGGCATGAAACGCCATGCGGGCGAGGATGAGGGAAGCGTGTTCATGCGGCATGGGTATCAAAGCGGGGGCTTGTAGGACAGCGGGGTTTGGTAGGCGGCGTCGTGATCGTGCCCGGCTGGTCGAGAGAACCGCGGGAAGTGGCGGAAAGCGGACGGTCCCCGATCGTCACCTCGGACTTGATCCGGGGTCCACCGAGCCGCCGGGTGCTACAGATATCGATGGAGGACCGAAGACGCAGGGTCGCGCTCATTCATCGGCGGCATCATCCGTGGCACGGCAGACCCCGGAACAAGTCCGGGGTGACGAGGAAATGCTGGCCCGTTAGCCGCCTTCATAGTGTTGTGTGCCGCCCCCTACCGCCGCCCAGCTTCCACCAGCACCCGCCCTTCGCGGCGGGGGTCGTAGCCGCCGTCGATCCGGCCATCGCGCACGATGACGCCGTGCAGCCCCGAATCCTCGCCCTGGCCGGGCTCGATCTTCATGCCGCGCGCCGCCAGCGCTTCGAGGATTTGCGGCGAGAAGCGGGTGACTTCGCCGCCGAAATTGTCGCCGCGCGCGACGACGTTGGGGAGTGCCAGCGCCTGCTGCATCGGCAGGCCCCAATCGACCGCGCCGATCATCGATTTGCCGACATAAGCCAAGATCGCATTGCCGCCCGCCGAGCCGAGCGCGCCGGCGAAGCGGCCCTGCCGGTCGATCATCACCAGCGGCGTCATCGACGAGCGCGGGCGCTTGCCCGGCGCGACGGCGTTCACCGCCGCGCGGCCCTGCGCGTCGCGCGGCGAGAAGGCGAAGTCGGTCATCTGGTTGTTGAGGAAAAAGCCATCGACCATCCGCCCGGTGCCGAAGATCGATTCGACCGTGGTGGTCATCGACACGACATTGCCCTTCGAATCGCCGACGATGAAGTGCGACGTGCCCGCGGGCTCGGCGGTGGTGTCGGCGGCGGCGACCACCGCGCCTGCCGGGGTGCCGGCAGCCGGCGGCGCGCCCGCGACCGTGCCGATCAACGCCGCGCGGCGTGCGATATAGTCGGGGGCGAGCAGCCCTTCGACCGGGACGGTTCCCGTCAACGGATCGCCGACATAGCGGTCGCGATCGGCGTACATGATCCGGCTCGCCTCGGCGAAGAGGAACCACGCCTGTGGATCCTGCGCATTGCGGCTGGCGATGTCGGTGCGCTCGAGCATCAGCAGCAATTGCAGCATGCCCACGCCGCTCGACGGCGGCGGCGGCACGCAGACCAGATAGACGCGCCAATCGCGGCACAAGGGCTCGCGCTTGACCGGGCGATAGGCGGTGAGATCGGCGAGCGTCATCGTGCCGCCGAGCGGCGCGGCGTTGGTGCGCGCGACGATCGCCTGCGCGGTCGGGCCGGCATAGAGCGCGTCGGGCCCCTGGGCGGCGAGGCGCGCGAGGAAGGCGGAATAAGCGGGGTTCTTCAGCCGGTCACCGACATCGACCAGGCTGCCGTCGGCCTCGGCGAAATAGGCCTGCGCGTCGGGGCTGGCGAGCTGGGGGAAGCTGCGCGTGAGGAAGCGGCCCAGCCGCGGGCTGACGATGAAGCCGTCGCGCGCGGTCCGTTCGGCATCGCCGAACAGGGTTCGCCATTCGAGGCTGCCATGTTCTTCGTGCGCGAGCTTGAGCATCCGCACGACGCCGGGAACGCCGGTCGCGCGGCCGCTCGTGACGGCTGCGGGATAGCCCAGTGGCTTGCCGGTATCGCCGATGAACATGTCGGGGCTCGCCCCCGCCGGCGCGGTTTCGCGGCCGTCGTAAATTTCGGCCTTGCCCGTCGCGGCGTTGAAATAGTTCAGGAACGCGCCGCCGCCGATGCCTGAGCTTTGCGGCTCGACCAGCGACAGCATCGCCTGGACCGCGATCGCCGCATCGACCGCGCTGCCGCCGCGCCGCAGCACCGCCATCCCGGCTTCGCTCGCCAGCGGGTTCGCCGCGACGACGAACATTTGCGAGGCGGCGGGCGCTGCCGCAGCCGCGGCGGGCGGCGGGGCGGGCGCTGCCGCGGGCGGCGCGGGAGCGGGCCTGGCGCAGGAAGCAAGCGCGGCGAGCGCCAGCAGCGAAAGGGTGAGCGAGCGGGCCGGCGACCGGAGGGGCGATGTCATGGAAACACGGCTTAACCAGCGATCGGCAGCGCGTCCATGCTGGCGCTTGCGCGCGGCGCAATCTACACCCTGCGGCGAGGAGAGCGCATGGCACGGCAACTCGAACATTTTCCGAACCTCGTCGCGATGTTCTTCACGCGCGCGCGCGAGCAGGGCGACAAGCCGTTCCTATGGGCCAAGCAGCGCGGCAGCTGGGTATCGACCAGCTGGGCCGAGGCGGCGCGGCAGGTGGCGAGCCTGGCGGCGGGGCTCAGGGCGATCGGGCTGGTGCCGGGCGACCGGGTGATGCTGGTCAGCGAAAACCGCCCCGAATGGTGCATCAGCGACCTGGCGATCATGGCGGCGGGCTGCGTGACGGTGCCGACCTACATCACCAACACCGAGCGCGACCACCAGCACATCATCGACAATTCGGGCGCGCGCGCGATCATCGTGTCGAGCGCGAAGCTCGCCCGGACACTGCTGCCCGCCGCGCTGCAGGCGGGGGGCGCCGAATTCGTCATCGGCATCGAGGACGTGCGCGCCAGCCAGCCCGGCGCGATCGACTTTCATAGCTGGCATCGCTTGATCGCCGACCATCCGACCGACCCCGCGACCGCCGAGGCGCAGGCGACCTTCGCGCGTGCCGATCTGGCCTGCATCATCTACACCAGCGGCACCGGCGGCAGCCCGCGTGGGGTGATGCAGCATCACGGCGCGATCCTCCACAATATCGCCGGCACCACCGATATCATCAGCAGCGATTTCGGCTGGGGGGACGAGGTGTTCCTGTCGTTCCTGCCGCTCAGCCACGCCTATGAGCACACCGCCGGCCAGCATTTCCCGATCGCGCTGGGCGGGCAGATCTATTATTCCGAAGGGCTCGACAAGCTCGCCTCGAACATCGAGGAGACGCGCCCGACGATCATGGTGGTGGTGCCGCGATTGTTCGAAGTGTTGCGCGCGCGGATCACCAAGACGGTCGAGAAACAGGGCAAGGTCTCGACCTATCTGCTCGATCGCGCGGTGGCGCTGGGTGCCAAGCGCGCCGCCGCCGGGCGGATCGGGCTGCTCGACCAGCCGATGAATGCGCTGGTCGGCGCGCTGCTGAAGCCCAAGATCGCCAAGCGCTTTGGCGGGCGGATCAAGGCGATGGTGAGTGGCGGCGCGCCGTTGACCCCCGAGGTGGGGTTGTTCTTCGAATCGCTCGGGCTGTCGTTCCTGCAGGGCTATGGCCAGACCGAGGCGGGGCCGGTGATCGCGTGCAACCGTCCGTCGGCGGGGATCCGGATGGACAGCGTCGGGCCGCCGATGCTGGGGGTCGAGGTGCGGATCGCCGAGGATGGCGAGATACTGGTGCGCGGCGAGCTGGTGATGCACGGCTATTGGCGCAACGACGCCGAAACCGCGCGCGTGCTCAAGGACGGCTGGCTGCATACCGGCGATATCGGGCTGATCGACGAAGCCGGGCGGATCCGGATCACCGACCGCAAGAAGGACATCATCGTCAACGACAAGGGCGACAATATCGCCCCGCAAAAGGTCGAGGGGATGCTGACGCTCCAGCCCGAGATCGTCCAGGCGATGATCGCGGGCGATCGCCGGCCCTATATGGTCGCGGTGCTGGTGCCCGATCCCGACTGGGTGCAGTCCTATTGCGCCAGGTCGGCGGCGGGGTGCAATTTCAAGGCGCTGGGCGAGAACCACGCCTTTCGCACTGCGCTTGGCGCCGCGGTCGAGCGGGTGAACAAGGATTTGTCGCAGATCGAACGCGTCCGCCGCTTCATCATCGCCGACGAACCCTTCACGATCGAGAACGAGCAGCTGACGCCGAGCTTGAAGATCCGCCGGCATGTGTTGCGCGGGGTATATGGGGCGAGGTTGGACGCGCTGTACAAGGGGTGAGTTCTATCCTCCCCATCGAAGATGGGGAGGGGGACCAGCCAAAGGCTGGTGGAGGGGAAATGGTAGCGCGGGCAACGGTGGAACGCGCGAGGCGGCTGCGGCGGCAGATGACCGCCCCCGAAGTCCGTCTATGGGCGGTGCTGCGAACTTCGCCTGCCGGGCGCAAGTTTCGCCGCCAGCATCCGATCGGGGCGTATGTGCTCGATTTTTACTGTCCCGCCGCGAGGCTCGCGATCGAGGTCGATGGGATGGCGCACGATATGGGCGACAACCCGGCGCGTGATGCGGTCCGAGATGGCTGGCTGATGGGGCAGGGGATCGCCACGCTGCGGATCCCTGCGCGCGAGGTGATGGGCGATCTCGACGCGGTGGTTCGTTTCATCTGCGAGCGTTGCGCCTTTCCCCTCCACCAGCCTTTGGCTGGTCCCCCTCCCCATTCTGCGAATGGGGAGGATTAAGAGGGCTTACCGCCCGCCCGCCGCCGCTGCCGGCGCCGCGGCCTTGCCCGCTGCCACCACCTTCTCGCTCGGCAGCACCAGCATCGTCCAGTCGCGCGTCGGCACCAGATACTTGGCCGCCAGCGCCTGGATGTCGGCGGGGGTTACCTTGCCCAGATCCTGCGGCAGCGAGCGGATCGAATCGATCCGGCGCGGATCAAAGCTGCCGCCGCCGGTCTGCTGCAGCCAGAAGGTGTTGCCGCTCGACATGCGGATCATCTGCTGCGCCAGCGGCACCGCCGCGCGGCGCAGCTCGTCCTCGGCGATCGGGGTCGCCACCAGGTCGGCGGCGATTTCGCGCGCCAGCTTGAAGAAGAAATCGGCCTGCTCGGGCGGGATCTGGCCGATTGCGAAGAGCCGCCCGCCGCCGGGCAGCCCCACCGGCCAGTCGTTGACGACATTGGGGGTGTAGCTCGCACCCGCCTGGCTGCGCAGCTGGTCGAACAGCCGGTCGCGGAAGATCGCGACCAGGATTTCGAGGCGGCGATTCTCGGTGATCGCTTCGCTGCCCCCCGCGGTCGGCCATGCGATCACTGCGGCTGCCTGGTTGGGCTGGCCTTCGTGATAGCGCACCACCGGCTTGGCATCGTGCGCGGGGAATTGCGGCGTCGGGCCGGCGAGCGCTGCGGGCTTGCGGGCCTTGAGCGCACCGAAGGAATTGGCGACCGCGGTGACCGCGGCCTCGGCGGTGACGTCGCCATAGACCTGCACCTCGATCGGCCCGGTCGCCAGCAGCGGCTCCCAGAACGCGCGGAAGGCCTTGGGGGTCAGCTGCTCGACCGCCTCGCGCGGCGGCACGCCCCAGCGCGGGTCCTTGGCGTGGAGCAGGTTTTCGAGGTCGCGGCTCAGCACGCCGTCGGGCGAGGATTCGAGGCCGGCATAGCCCGCCAGCATCACCGCGCGCGCGCGCGCCACCGGATTGGGATCCCAACCGGGCGCCGCCATCTTGGTCGCGATCAGCTTGAGCTGGTCGGCGAGATCGGCGGGGCTGGTCACCGCGCCGTACATGAAGGCATCGTCGTCGATCGCGAAGCTCAGCCCGATCTGCCGACCGCTGGTGAGCCGGTCGATCTCTTCCTGGCCGAACTTGCCGATTCCCGACGACACCAGCGCCAGATCGGCGGCCCAGGCGGGCGTCACGCGATCGGCGGGCAAGGCGCGCAGCCCGCCGCCGAAGCGGACACGGACATAGATCTTGTTGGTCTCGGCATCGTTGGGGAACAGCAGCAGATTGACCCCGTTGGTGAAGGTCACCTTTTCGATGTCGGGATCGTTCAGCACCGGCGCGCGCGTGGCGACCTTGCCGGGGCGGCCGAGCTTGGGCAGCTGATTAAAGGTGATCGCCGGGCCGGTCGAACGCGCCGCGGCGAGCTTGCTCACATCCTCGTCGAGCACCGCGGCCAGCCGCGCCTGCACCGTAGCGTCGGGGGCACGGGTGTTGACCACTGCGCGGCGAAGCCCGTCGGCGAAGATCTTCTTCGACGAAGCCTGGACGCGAGCGGGGGTGAAGAACTTCTTCTCGACCGCGCCGCGGAAGATCGCGAGCGAGCCTTCGCTCGACGCCACCGTCTCGGCGATGTCGACCGCTTGGACGATCTCGTCGGCCTGGATGGCGCCCGCCTCGACCCGCGAGGTATCGACCGCGTTCTTCATGATCGCGTCGATCTCGGCGACTTCGCGGTCGATCTCGGCCTGGGTCGGCGGGGTCATTGCGGCATCGGCGATCGTCGCGCGAACGTCGCGCACCGCGGCTTCCCAATCGTCGCCGACCGGCAGGATCTGGACCAAGGTGGCGTTGGCCGAACGCGAGATATCCTCGAGATTGGCGCCCGCGGTGATGAAGCTGCCGCCGCTGCGCGCGCGCGATTCGAGGCGGCGATTGATGATGCGGATCGCGATCTGGTCGATCATCCGCTCCTGGTTGAACAGGATCGTGTCCTGGGTGATGCTCCACGGCCGCAGGATCGCCAGGCTGACAACCGGCGGCAGCGAGGGTTCGACCGCGGCGGCGCTGAGGCCCTGCTCGCCGGTCGGCTTGCCGAAATCGGGGTTTTTGGGGGCGGGGCCGACGCCCTGCCAGCTGCCGAAATGCTTCGCGATCTGCTGTTCGAACACCGCCGGATCGACGTCACCCGCGATCACGATCACGGTGCGCTCGGGGCGATACCAGCGCTTGTGGAAGGCGTTGACCGCGGCGGCGTTGGCCGCTTGCAACGTCTGGGTGGTGCCGATCGGCGAGCGATCGGCGAGCAACTGGCCGGCGAAGAACAATTCGCGCGACTTGTCGCCCAGCCGCGATTGCGGGCTCAGCCGCTCGCGCTGTTCGGCGAGCACCACGGGGCGCTCGGCGGTGATCGCCGCCTCGTCGATCGTCGGGTTCGCCATCATGCCCGCGAGCACCTTCATGCTCTCGTCGAGCCCCTGCGGCGTCGCCGAGGGAAGGTCGAGCTTGTACACCGTCTGCGTCGGCGTGGTGCTGGCGTTGCTGTCGGACCCGAAGGTGACGCCCAGCCGCTGCCAGAGCCGCTTCGATTCGCCGTCGGGCACGTGCTCGGAGCCGCGGAACGCCAGATGCTCGAGCAGATGCGCATAGCCGCGCTCGCTATCCTGCTCCATCAGCGACCCGGCATCGATCCGCACGCGCACCGCGACCTGGCCCGGCGGCACGCCGTTGCGGCGGACGGCATAGCGCACGCCGTTGGGCAGCGTGCCGAAGCGCCAGCCCGGATCGGGGGTGATGTCGCTGCCCTTGTAGAGCCAGGGTTCGGCGGCGGTCTGGATCCGCCCTTCGACCATCGGCGCGGGGGCGGGTGCCGCTGGAGCGGTTGGGGGCGCGGTTTGGAGCGCGGGGGCCGGCTGCTGCTGGCTCGCGGCGGGGATCGCGACGAGCAGCAGGGCGGCGCCGATCGCGGTGAAGGGGAAACGCTTGGTTACATGCATCGCCGCTAGGTAGCGGGATTTACGCTTTTCCACCAGCGGTGGCTGTTCGGCGCGGCCGCCACCCCGTTCGTTTCGAGCGAAGTCGAGAAACGGGGCTCGCGCGCCTAGTCGGTTTTCTCGACTTCGCTCGAAACGAACGGGGTGGCGATGACCGTCAGCGCGCGATCGACGATCCCCGCCAGCGTCGGTTCCTCGACCAGCGCATCGCTGCGGTGCCAGGCCGCGGCGACGGCATACCATCGGCCCTGCTTGTCGCGCACGAGATGGTTGAGGCTGAGCACCCCGGGCTCGGACCCGCCCTTATAGCCGGCATAGGCAAAGCGCCGCGTCGCGGGCGAGGGCTGGTGTACCGCAAGCATCGCCAGCGCCGTCGGATCGCCCTCGCGCCGCAGCCAGTCGAGCGTCGCGGCCATCGCGGCGGGCGAGGCGAACCATTCGATTTCGGGACGAAGCGGCGTGCCCGAGAACATCGCCGGGTCGAGCGGCTTGACGGGTAGCGCGGCGATCCGCGCGCGGCGGTCGGCGGGCGTCAGCGTCGCCCAGCCGGCGACCGCGGCCGCGTCGGCGCTCTTGAGCGCGAACGCCTCGCGCGTCGCGAGCACCGGCAGCGAGGTGCGCGGCGCGCCCAGCGCCACCGCGCGCGCGTCGATCCGCTCGCGCCCGAGTGCGCTCATCAGTGTGTCGGTGGCGGTGTTGTCGCTGATCGACAGCATCAGCGTGGCCAGGCTCTGCAGCGTCATCGGCGCGCCGGCCGGCCAGCCTTGGGTAATCCCCGAAGGCAGCGACGCCGCACCGAGTGGGACGACATCGGCCCAGCGGCGCTCGCCCGCCTTTACCTGTGCGGCGAGTTCGGCGAGCACCCAAAGCTTGAACGCCGAGCCGATCGGCGCGGCGACGTCGGCGTTCAGCTGCGCCAGCGCGCGCGGTGCGTCGGTGCCGAGTGCATAGATGCCGATCCCGGTGCTGCCCGGCAGCGCCTCGATTTCGGCCGTGACGCGCTCGAGGCTGTCGCCACGCGGCGCAGTACTGGTGATGAGCAGGCCGCCGATCGCATGCGGCGCGGCGGCGTCGAGCGACAGCGACACTGTGGCGGTGCCGCGTTGGTAGCCGATGATGACCACCGCCTGCAGCCGATTGGTGACATCGATCCGCTCGACCCCGGTGGCCTGGCCATATTGGCTGCGCAGTCGGGCAGCGATCGCGTTGAATTGCGCCCGGCTGATCTGCGCGCGGAAGGTGGCGGTGAAGGCGGTGTCGTAATCGCCATCGCCGTTGAGGATCGTTACGACTTCGGCGCCGCGGGAGGGGAGTGACGGCCCTCCCTCCGTTCGTGCTGAGCTTGTCGAAGCACCGTCCTGCTTTCGGATTGACGACGGCGAGGCAGAACGGTGCTTCGACAAGCTCAGCACGAACGGGGTGGGGGGCGGGGGCAAACGCGGCGGCGCAGACGATGCAAATACTGCCGCCGCCAGGGCTAATCCCATCATTTCGCCGCGGTTTTTTCGACTGTCAGATCAAGCCGGAGGATCTTTGGACTGTCCGATCGAACCACCATGCGTGAGCCGGTGTTGGTTCGATAGTCGGCGGTATAAGTGAACCGTTCGACGCGAAACGACCCGGGATCGGTCGCAGCGACCGATCGCGGGGCGTAACGCCGCCCCGCGATCGACGCGATCACACGATCTGCCCAGGGTCGTTCGAACTGCTTGCCGGTGCGCAATATCTGGACATCGCCGGTTCGCCCGTCGGGCCTTACGAAGAAGCCGATATCCGCCCAATTGTCGTCGACTGCATGCAGCTGCGGTCGCGGGCTCATGCCTGGGAGACGACGGTCGTCGACGTCGATCGCCGGCGCGAACAACAATTGCGGCGGCCTTTCGGGCGACGTGCGTACCTGGGTGATCGCCGCCTCGAGCGCGCCGTCGTCGCCCCTGCGGGCTAGAAAGCCAGCCTTCAGCATTCGCGCTGCGTCGGCATACACTCGTTGTTCGGGAATGGTGCTCGCGATCAACGTATCGAGCGTTTCCATCGCGCGGGTTGGCGCTCCGGTGACGGTCCGCTCGGCGATCGCTATTTCGAGCGCCGCAAGCCGCAACCGGACGAAGCCTTCGAAGCCGACCTCGTTCTGGCGCCGAGCCTTTTTTGCAAGCTTCGCATAATGCTCGCGGGCCGCGTCGGGCCTGCCGGACCTGACCAGCGCGTCGCTGACTTCGGCTGCCGCCACTAGGCTGTTGGGGTGGGTTTCGCCGACTTGCTTGCGCAGCATCCGCGCATTGTCGATGGCGGCTACGCGCGAAAGATCGGTGAGCCCCAGATGCGCGGCGACTTGCGACCGGGCACGGATCAGCTCGGATACCGCGATAGGCGCCACCGCTTCATGTTGCCGGTTGCGTGCCAAGCCTTTTCGCAGCGTTTCGTTTGCTACCTTGTAATCGCCGGCGACGAAGGCGTTTTCGGCGTGCCGTACCGTCGCGGTGATTTCCTCGATGGGAGGACAATTTCGCGCGATGCAGGCGTCGAGCGCGGACTGGCTGTCTTCGAGTCGCTGGCCGGTGATGACGATCGTATCGCTTTGCTGGCCGGGTTCCTCGGCAACCTGCGCGGCAGCGGGCAAGGCGACGGTGCTCAGCAACAGCGCAAATACATCGCTACGCATCGATCGCATCCTCCTCCAATCGCGCGGCGTTTTGCTGGATGAAGGCGAAGCGGTGGGCGGGGTTGGTGCCCATCAGCCGGTCGACCAGATCCTTTACTTCGGCGCGCTCCTCATATTCCTGCGGCAGGGTAATACGTAATAGTCCCCGTGTCTTGGGGTCCATCGTCGTTTCGCGCAATTGCATCGGGTTCATCTCGCCAAGGCCCTTGAAGCGCGAAACCTCAACCTTCTTGCCCTTGAACACCGTGCGTTCGATCTCGGCGCGGTGCGCGTCGTCGCGGGCGTAGAGCGATTTGGCCCCCACCGTCAGGCGGTAGAGCGGCGGCTGCGCCAGATACAGATGCCCGCGCTTCACCAGTTCGGGCATTTCCTGAAAGAAGAAGGTCATCAGCAAGGTGGCGATGTGTGCGCCGTCGACATCGGCGTCGGTCATGATGATGATACGTTCATAGCGCAGATTGTCGGGGATACAGTCCTTGCGGGTGCCACAACCCATCGCCAGCGTCAGATCGGCGATTTCGAGGTTCGCCATGATCTTGGCACTCGTGGCGCTGGCGACGTTCAAAATCTTGCCGCGGATCGGCAGGATCGCCTGGGTCTTGCGGTCGCGTGCCTGCTTGGCGCTGCCGCCGGCGCTGTCGCCCTCGACGATGAACAATTCGGTGCCCTTGGGATCGTCGGCCGAGCAATCGGTGAGCTTGCCGGGCAGGCGGAGCTTGCGCGCCGAGGTCGCGGTCTTGCGCTTCACCTCGCGCTCGGCCTTGCGCTTCAATCGCTCGTCCATCCGGTCGAGGACATAGCCGAGCAGCGCCTTGCCGCGCTCCATCCGGTCAGAGAGATATTGGTCGAAATGGTCGCGCACCGCGCGCTCGACCAGGCCCGCCGCCTCGGGGCTGGTGAGCCGGTCCTTGGTCTGGCTCTGGAATTGCGGTTCGCGAATGAAGACCGACAGCATCAATTCGGTGCCGACCATCAGATCGTCGGCGGTGATGTCCTTGGCCTTTTTCTGGCCGACCAGATCGCCGAACGCGCGCAGCCCCTTGGTGAGTGCGGCGCGAAGCCCCGCCTCGTGCGTGCCGCCATCGGGGGTGGGGATGGTGTTGCAATACCAGCTATACGACGCGTCGGACCAGAGCGGCCAGGCGACCGCCCATTCGACGCTGCCCTGTTCGTCGGGGAAGGCTTGGCGTCCGGCGAAGAACTCGGACGTCGCGCATTCGCGGCCGCCGACTTGTTCCTTGAGGTGATCGGCCAGCCCGCCGGGGAACTGGAACACTGCCTCGGCGGGGGTATCGTCCGAGATCAGCGTGGGCGCGCATTTCCAGCGGATTTCGACGCCCGCGAACAGATACGCCTTGGATCGCGCCAGCTTGTGCAGCCGCGCGGGCTTGAACTGCATCGCGCCGAAGATTTCGGGATCGGGGGTGAAGGCGACCGAGGTGCCGCGCCGGTTGGGGGTGCCGCCCAGATGCTCGATGCCCCCCAGCGTCTGCCCCTGGCTGAAGCGCTGCCGGTACAACTCACGCCCGCGCGCCACCTCGACCACGGTATCGACCGACAGCGCGTTGACCACGCTGATGCCGACGCCGTGCAACCCGCCCGAGGTGGCATAGGCCTTGCCGTTGAACTTGCCGCCCGAATGGAGCGTCGAGAGGATCACCTCGAGCGCCGATTTGTCGGGAAAGCGCGGATGCGGATCGACCGGGATGCCGCGGCCATTGTCGACGATCGTCAGCCGGTTGCCCGCATCGAGCGTCACCTCGATCCGCGTCGCATGGCCCGCGACCGCTTCGTCCATCGCATTGTCGAGCACTTCGGCGGCGAGGTGGTGCAGCGCGCGTTCGTCGGTGCCGCCGATATACATGCCCGGGCGGCGGCGAACGGGTTCGAGCCCCTCGAGCACTTCGATCGAGGCGGCGTTATAGTCGGTGCCGGCGGTGACGGGCGCGGCGAACAGGTCGTTGGACATGGTCGGGCTATATCGTGCTGTGCCGAAGGCGGAAACCGAATCCGCAAAAGGCGATTGTGGCATCAATGCCACAGTCCGGTCTCATTTTCGCGCTGCAATGCACCCAAGTGCAACCGTGCGCGTTAGCGCCCCGTATTTGTTACCATAAACCACAGAAGGAAGTTTCGTATGCGTCAGCGTACTTTATCAGGCGCCGCCCTCGGCGTCGTCGCACTGCTTGCCACCTCGGCTCCCGCCTTCGCGCAGGACGCAAACGGCGAAACCCACTTCAAGGGCCTGTATGTCGGCGGTTCGTTCGGCATGAGCGTGCAGCCCAACGACGTCGACGAAACGATCCTGTTCGATCGCAACCTCGACGGCAATTTCGGTGACGTCGTCACCACCGCAGCCGGCCCCAACGCCTTCTCGCCGGGCTTCTGCAACGGCGCAGCCAATGGCGCGACCCCAGCGGGTGCGTGCCGCAACGACGAAGACGGCAAGGAATATTTCGTGCGCGTCGGCGCCGATCACCAGATCGGCAACTTCGTCTACGGCGTGATGGGCGAGTTCGGTAAGTCGGAAGTCAGCGACAGCGTTTCGGCGTTCAGCACGACGCCTGCCAACTACGTCATGACGCGCGATTTCGACTGGAACGCTTCGGTCCGTGGCCGCGTCGGCTATGCAGCGGGCGGTCGTTCGTTGTTTTACGCAGCCGGTGGCCCAACCTATGCGCGGATCAACAACAGCTTCTCGTCGACCAACACGGCGAACGCGTTCACGCTGGAAGATCGCAAGTCGAACAGCTGGGGCTATGCCGTCGGTGGCGGTCTCGAGCAGAAGATCGGCGACAATTTCTCGTTCGGCATGGAATATATGTTCAACAACTATGTTGACGACGATTTCCGCGTGAACACCAGCCGCGGCAATGCCCCGGTCACCAACCCGTTCCTGCTCGGCGCCGGTAGCACCGACTTCCAGCGCAGCAGCAACGACTTCCGCTTCCACAGCATTCGCATGACGGGCGCATTCCGCTTCTGATCGCGAATCGTTAGTAGCGTAGCGTAACAAAAAACCCCGTCGGCCTCAGGGCCGGCGGGGTTTCTTGTATCTGGCGCCGGTCGATCGCCCGATCGACCGGCTTTCGGCTCAGCGGACGCGCGGACCGCCATAGGGCAGCGGCGGCGGCGGGCGGCGATCGCGGCGCGGCAGCTGCGCCTGATACGCATGGCCGCAATGATCGACGCAATAGGGGAAGCCTGGGTTCACCTTGTCGCCGCAAAAGTGGAAGTCGGGCTCGCCTGGATGACCGATCGGCCATTTGCAGATTCGATCGTTGAGATCGAGCAGCGAGGTCTTGCCCGCGACCGCATCCGACGGGCGCGCAGGCACCAAGCGGCGCGGCGGCGCGGGCGTCAGCGGCGCGCTGTTCTCACCCGGGTTCTGGCGCAGGAAGCCGCCGGGGCCGACCGAGCGCATCACCGGCGCCTTCACCGGTGCGACCGCGTCGTCTTCATCGTCGGCCTCGACCTCGTCGATCTCGACTTCATCCTCGGGCTCGGCGGGCTCGGCGGGCGCGGCGACCGGCTTGGGCGGCGTCGGCGCCTTTACCGCAACCGGCGGCGCGACGGGCGCGGCGACGACCGGCGCGGCGGGCTTGGGCGCGGGCGGTGGCGGCGGTGCGGCGGGTGCGGCGACCGGTGCCGGCTTGGCAGCGGCGGGCTCGGCATTCTTTACCGGCGACGGGCGCGGCTTGAGCCCCAGCCGATGCGCCTTGCCGATCACCGCGTTGCGGCTGATCCCGCCAAGCTCTTCGGCGATCTGGCTGGCGGTGCTGCCCGACTCCCACATCTTGGTCAGCGTCGAGATACGTTCCTCGGTCCAGCTCATTGCGTTCTTCTCTTCCATGCCGGCGGCGCCGGGTTGCGGGGGCGGGCAGCGTCGACTAGGCGCATCGAAGATGGCAGACCGGCCCGACCCTATGATATCCAAATTGCCCGCCCCCGGCGTCGCGGTCTTTCGCGGCGTCAATTGGGGTGGGCTCAAGACCTTGTATGTGAAGGAGGTCCGCCGCTTCTTCAAGGTCCAGTTGCAAACGGTGTGGGCGCCGGCGATCACCACCTTGCTGTTCCTGGTGATTTTCACCGTCGCGCTGGGCGGCGGCGGGCGATCGGTGATGGGCGTCCCCTTTGCCGAGTTCATCGCGCCGGGGCTGATCGTGATGGGGATGCTGCAGAACGCCTTCGCCAATGCCAGCTTCTCGCTGCTGGTGGGCAAGATCCAGGGGACGATCGTCGATTATCTGATGCCGCCGTTGTCGACCGGCGAGCTGCTCGCGGGGCTGACCGGTGGCGCGGTGACGCGGGCTTTGTGCGTCGGCGGGGCGGTGTGGCTGGCGATGGCGCTGTGGGGCGTCGATGTGACCCCGCGGCATCCGCTGGCGCTGCTCTGGTTCGGCGTGGTCGGATCGGCGTTCGTCGCGCTGCTCGGCGTGCTGACCTCGATCTGGGCCGAGAAGTTCGATCATGCCGCCGCGGTCACCAATTTCGTGATCGCGCCGCTCGCCTTGCTGTCGGGCACCTTCTATTCGGTCGAGTCGCTGTCGCCCACCTTCCGCGCGATCAGCCAGTTCAACCCGTTCTTCTATATCATCAGCGGCTTCCGCTTCGGTTTCCTGCGCACCGCCGATTCGGACGTGATGTTCGGCGGCGTGCTGCTCGGCGTGCTGACCGTCGCGCTGGCGGCCTTCTGCTACTGGCTGCTGCGACGCGGCTGGAAGCTCAAGAACTGACGCCCATATTGACCCCCGGGGCCGCGCGCCTCTAAAGGACAAGACGAGGCGGCCCGGTGGCCGCCTTTTCGCGTTCTGCCCCGGAGCTTTTGCTACCCCCTTAGTTCATCTGCCGAAGTCCAATAGAAGGAGTGTCCCGATGTCGATGCCAGCGCTCATGCCCGTTTACCCGCGGTGCGACGTGCGTCCGGTCCGAGGCGAGGGATGCTATCTGATCGGCGAACGCGGCGAGCGGTATCTCGATTTCGCCAGCGGCATCGCGGTCAACGCGCTCGGCCATGGCCACCCGCATCTGACCAAGGCGATCCAAGAGCAGGCCGCGACGCTGATGCATGTCAGCAACCTGTATGGCAGCCCGCAGGGTGAAGCGCTGGCGGAGCGGATCGTCGCCAACAGCTTTGCCGATACGGTGTTCTTCACCAATTCGGGCGCCGAGGCGATCGAGTGCGCGATCAAGACCGCGCGCCGCTATCATTATGCCAACGGCAATCCGCAGCGGCATACGCTGATCACCTTCGACACCGCGTTTCACGGGCGAACGCTCGGCGCGATTTCGGCGACCAACCAGGCCAAGATGCGCGACGGGTTCGAACCGCTGCTGCCGGGCTTCGCGTATGCGACGTTCAACGACCTGGCGGGCGCGCTGGCGCTGATCGACGACAACACCGCGGGCTTCCTGGTCGAGCCGGTGCAGGGCGAGGGCGGCATCCGCGTCGCCAGCCCCGAATTCCTGCAGGGGCTGCGCCGGGCATGCGACGAGCACGGCCTGTTGCTGGTGCTCGACGAAGTGCAGTGCGGCTATGGTCGCACCGGCACGCTGTTCGCGCATGAGCAATATGGCGTGGTTCCCGACATCGTGTCGGCGGCCAAGGGCATCGCCGGCGGCTTCCCGCTCGGCGCGTGCCTGGCGACGCAGGAAGCCGCCAAGGGCATGGTGTTCGGCACGCATGGCAGCACCTATGGCGGCAATCCGCTGGGCATGGCGGCGGGATCTGCGATCCTCGACGTGATGCTCGAGGACGGCTTCTTCGATCATGTGAAGGCGATGGGCGACCGGCTGCGCCAGGGGCTCGAACAGATGATCCCCAATCACGACCATCTGTTCGAAAGCGTGCGCGGCATGGGGCTGATGCTCGGGCTCAAGCTCAAGAGCGACAGCCGGCGGTTTGTCGCGCATTGCCGCGACAACCATGGGCTGCTGACGGTGGCGGCGGGCGAGAATGTCGTCCGCATCCTGCCGCCGTTGGTGATCGAGGAGGCGCATATCGCCGAGGCGATCGAGAAGCTGAGCGAAGCCGCGCGGGTATATGTGCCGGTGAGCGACGATTAACTGCCGCTCGTCCTGAGTAGGGACTGAGCGAAGGCGAAGGCGCGTATCGAAGGACACTCCCCAAGCGGGCGGATCCTTCGATACGCCGCTTCGACAAGCTCAGCGGCTACTCAGGACGAACGGGTTTCAAGGATCCTGTCCATGACCATGCGCCATTTCCTAGACCTGTCATCCGCCGGCCCCGACGGGGTCGCCGCGATCCTGGCCGATGCGCTCGATCGCAAGGCCGCACGCGCGGGCTGGCCCAAGGGCCGTGCCGATGCCGATGCGCCGCTCGCCGGCCATACGCTCGCGATGGTGTTCGAGAAGAGTTCGACGCGCACCCGCGTGTCGTTCGACATGGCGATGCGCCAATTGGGCGGCAGCGCGCTGGTGCTCGACAGCGGCACCACCCAGCTCGGCCGCGGCGAGACCGTCGCCGACACCGCGCGCGTGCTGTCGGGCTATTGCGATGCGATCATGATCCGCACCGACGATCACGCCAAGCTCGAGGAAATGGCGCATCACGCGACCGTCCCCGTCATCAACGGGCTGACCGACCAGTCGCATCCCTGCCAGATCATGGCCGATCTGCTGACGATCCTCGAAGGCGGCAAGGCGCTGCCCGGGCTGAAGGTCGCGTGGCTGGGCGACGGCAACAACGTCCTCGCCTCGATCGTCGAGGCCGCCGGGCTGATGCATTTCGACGTTGTCGCTGCCTGCGCGCAGGGCTTCCAGCCCTCCGACGAAGACATGGCGCGCGGACAGGGCAGGGCGCGCTGCGTCGCCAGCCCCGCCGAGGCGGTCGAGGGGGCCGACATCGTCGTCACCGACACCTGGATTTCGATGGGCCAGCTCCACGCCGAAACCAAGCTGGCGGCGCTCGCGCCCTATCAGGTCGATGCCGCGCTGATGGCGCGCGCCAAGCCCGACGCCAAGTTCCTCCACTGCCTGCCCGCGCATCGCGGCGAGGAAGTGACCGCCGAGGTGATCGACGGTCCGCAATCGCTGATCTGGCATGAGGCGGAGAACCGGCTGCATGCGCAGAAGTCGATCCTGCGTTGGTGCTTCGGGCAGGTGGCTTGAAAGCAATCGCTCGCCCCCCATTTTCGTCCTTCCAGCGAAGGCTGGAATCTCCCTCCATCTGCGTCGCCCTCGCGGCCTGAGATCCCAGCTTGCGCTGGGATGACGATCCTGTGGAGTTTGACGAGGAATGCGTATGCCCGACCTGCCCACCCCCACCGATATCGACCGCGCGATCGGTTTCACCTTGCCCGATCGCCATGCGCGCGGGCGGATCGTCCGGCTTGGGCCGGTGCTCGACGAAATCCTGTCGGCACACGCCTATCCGCCGCCGATCGAGCGGCTGCTGGCCGAGGCGCTGACGCTGACCGCGCTGCTCGGCTCGACGCTCAAGGACGCGGGCGGGCAGCTGACGATCCAGGCGCAGACCAAGGGCGGCGTCGTCAATCTGCTGGTGTGCGACTACAAGGGCGGCGAGCTTCGCGGCTATGTCCAGTTCGATGCCGCGCGGCTGTCGATGCTGGGCAAGAGCCCGTCGCTGTTCGCGCTGTTCAACAAGGGTTATCTGGCGGTCACCTTCGACCAGGTGACGACCAACGAGCGCTATCAGGGCATCGTCCCGCTCGACGGCGAGACGCTGGGCGAGGTGATCGAGGCCTATTTCCTCCAGTCCGAGCAGATTCCGAGCCTCGTTCGGCTGGGGCTGGGGCGCGGCGACGATGGCAAACTGATCGCCGGCGGGCTGTTCCTCCAGCACTTGCCCGAGGGTGAAGAGGGCCGCGAGCGGCTGCACACCCGGCTCGACCATCCCGAATGGCATGGCGTCGAGGCGCTGGCGGCGACGATGGGCGCCGACGAGCTCGCCGATCCGCTGCTGTCGCTCGAGACATTGGTGTGGCGGCTGTTCAACGAGGAGCGCGAGGTGCGCACGCTGACCGGGATCGCGCTGTCGCGCGGCTGCCGCTGCGATGCCGATTATATCAGCTCGGTGCTCGCCAAGTTCACTCCCGAGGATCGCGCCGAAATGGCCGATGAAAACGGCGTGATCGCGATCGATTGCGCCTTTTGCGCGCGAAAGTTTCCGGTGGCGCTCGACCCGGTCGAGACCTGAAAAAAGCTTTGCCACGCAGGTATTGCAACTCTCCCGATCGCTCCCACATGGCGATTCTGAACGCTGGCGTAGGCTTATTGCAGCGTCGACTGGCGGAAATGGGGATCGAGACAATGTCAGGGATGAAGGTGCGGCGGATGCTGCGGCCGGCGATCGTCGGCGCGCTGGCGATTACGGGTGTGGCGGCCGGGGCGGCACCCGCGCAGGCGCCGTCGCTGCGCGCCTTGGCGCAGGTCGAGCCCGGCCAGTGGCAGCTGCGCGAAACCGGCGGCGGTGTGTCGCGCAGCGTATGCGTCTCCGATCCGCGCGTGCTGCTCCAGCTGCGCCATGGCGGCGGCGCGCAATGTTCGCGCTTCGTGATCGACAACCAGCCGTCGCAAGGCACGGTGCATTACACCTGCGCGGGCACCGGCCATGGCCGCACCACGATCCAGATCGAAACCCCGCGGCTGATGAACATCAAGACGCAAGGCGTGGTCGACGGCCTGCCGTTCGAAGCCGCGATCGAGGCGCGGCGGTTGGGCGAATGCAGCTGAGCGCATCGCCCGCAACGTTGCGCGCGTCCTAATATCAGCCTAGGGCGCGCGCCATCATGCAAGAACAGCCTTTAGCCGTCGTCCTGGTATCGGGCGGCCTCGATTCGATGGTCGCTGCCGCCCGCGCGCGCGAGGACGGCTTCCGCGTCCTTGCGCTGTCGGTCGACTATAACCAACGGCACCAAGTCGAGCTTGCCGCGGCGCGGCGGATCGCGACCGCGCTCGGCGCGGTGCGCCATGTCGTGCTGCCGCTCGATCTGTCGGCCTTTGGCGGGTCGGCGCTGACCGCCGATATCGACGTGCCCAAGGACGGCATCGGCACGGCAGAAGGCGGCGGGATTCCGGTCACCTATGTGCCCGCGCGCAACACGATCTTCCTGAGCCTAGCGCTCGGCTGGGCAGAGGCGGCGGGTGCGCGCGATCTGTATATCGGCGTCAACGCGCTCGATTATTCGGGCTATCCCGATTGCCGCCCCGAATTCATCGCCGCGTTCGAAGGGCTGGCCGAGCTTGCGACCAAGGCGGGCGTCGAGGGCGAGCCCTTCCGTATCCACGCGCCGCTGCAGCACCTCACCAAGGCCGATATCGTCCGCGAGGCGGCGCGGCTGGGGCTCGACGCGGGGATGAGCTGGTCGTGCTACGACCCGGCCCCCGGCCACCTGCATTGCGGGATGTGCGACAGCTGCCGGCTGCGCGCCAAGGGGTTCGACGAAGCCGGGATCGACGACCCGACCGCCTACGCCGTCAGGCCATGAGCTATGCCGTCAAGGAGCTGTTCCTGACGCTGCAGGGCGAGGGGTTCCATGCCGGGCGCCGCGCGGTGTTCGTGCGCTTCGCCGGGTGCAATCTGTGGACCGGGCGCGAGCAGGATCGCGCGACCGCGGTGTGCAAGTTCTGCGACACCGATTTCGTCGGCATCGATGGCGATGGCGGCGGACGGTTCGCCGATGCGACCGCGCTGGCGGCGGCGGTATCGGCGGCTTGGGGGCCATCGACCGCGGCGCGCTTCGTGGTGCTGACCGGCGGCGAGCCGATGCTGCAGATCGACGATGCGCTGGTCGAGGCGCTCCACGCCGCGGGCTTCGAGATCGCGATCGAGACCAACGGCACGATCGCGGTGCATCCGGGCATCGATTGGGTCTGCGTCAGCCCCAAGGCGGGCAGCGTGGTGGTCCAGCGCGCGGGCGACGAGCTCAAGCTGGTATGGCCGCAGGCGGGAAGCGACGTCGACGAGATCGAGCGCTGGGACTTCCGCCATTTCCTGATCCAGCCGATGGACGATCTGGCGGCCGATGAAAACCGCGCGGCGGCGGTGGCTTTCGCGATGACGCGGCCGGGCTGGCGATTGTCGTTGCAGACGCACAAGCTGCTCGGCCTGCGCTGAGGCGCCGGGCGAGGGACAGCCGCCCGGCACCCGGTATTTCAGCGGTTCGCAACCGCGGCGGCTGAAGGCGTGGCGGCGGTGCGATAATAGATCGGTCCGCAACGCCTTTCCTGCCACACGTCACGCCGCCAGCACTTCTTGTCGGCGAAGTTGGCGGGGAATGCCGGCGGATACGCCGCGAGGTACGCATAGCCGCCCGCACGGAATTGCTGCTCACCCCAGGGGCGCAGCGAATTGCGCAGTTCCTGCATCCGCGTCGCCGCGAACTCGCCGAGCTCGCCGCGCTTCACATACAGCGCGTCGCGACCGACCCGGCCCGCAGTCTGGCAGAAGATGCGCTGTGCGGCCACCGTCGAGAAGCCCGAATAGACGCGGGTGCCGAACTGGTCGAACGCGGTCTGGCCTTCCTTGGCGGTTTTGTTGACCCGGCGAAAATACTTCATCAGGTCGTCGAAATCGTCCTTCAGTTCGTCGGTATGGTTGCGGAGCATCGCATTATAGTTCCCCAGCGTCAGCAGCGTGGGTTCGAACTGGCATTGCAGCGCGGCCACGTTGAGCGCGGCGCGCAGGTTCCACAGCAATGCCGCGCGATACTCGGCCGGGGTCGCGCCCGGCAGGTCCTGGCCGACGATGCCGGGTTCGGCGCCGGTGACACGCGGGCCGCTCAAGTCCTTGGATTGGAAATAAAACTGCGCTGAGGCAGGGGTGGATACCAACATGGCCGCAACTCCGGCGACCACCAGTCCAATACGCAACACGTTCATCGCAGCCTCTCGCTCTGACCGCCCGAGCCCCGCCCGCCGGATCATCGCGGCAAGGGTTAAGCGCTTTTGCGGATTGGCCCAAGAGGCTTTTTGCGCCGCCCGCACGGGCGGCATCACTAGATATGCCGGCAAACGGCCGAAACCCCAGCGCGGAGCTTGGCCGTTACGCTACCGATTCAGCTTGCTGGCTGTCGAATAGGCATGAAAAAGGCCGCCCGGTTGCCCGGGCGGCCTTTCAATCGTGGCCGGCGGCATAGGCCGCTGGCCAGACGATTACATGGCGTTCGACATGGTGTCGTTCGACATCATCGAATCGTTCGACATCATCATGTCGTTCGACATCATGGTGTCGTTCATCATCATGGCGTCGTTGCCCATCATGGCGCCGTCGACGGCGGTCATGTTGTCGGTCATCGTGCCGTCCATCATCGGATCGGTGGTGTTCAGATCGGTGACGACGGTGTTGTCGGTGGTGGTTTCAGTGGTCTCGCCGCAGGCCGAAACCAGCAGCGCAGCGCTGGCGATCATCGAACCGGTGACGACCTTTGAAATGAATGAACGCATGTGGAGCTCCCTAGATAGTGGACTTGGTTGGCCGAAGGCCGTTAATACCCAAACCGCGATATGCATTAAACGGTTACAGCACGCCCCTCAAGCCTCGAATCGTTCGGATCATCGAGGGCGCGCAGGAACGTAGAACAGCACAACGCAAGTGCAGCATCGAAAGTTGCCTCGGTCACGCGTTTTCCCAGGGAATGTGTGCTGGTCACAGGGAATTCGGGCAGTCCGCAGGGCACGATACCGCCGAAATGCGTCAAATCGGGGGCAAGATTGACCGAAAATCCATGTAACGTGACCCATTGGCGCACCCGGACGCCGATCGCGCCGATCTTGGCCTCGGTGCCGCCATCGGCGGTCCAGATGCCGACGCGGTCGGGCACCGCATAGGCGGTGACGCCGATTTCCCCGAGCGCCGCGATCACCCAGGCCTCGAGCGCGTGGACATAGCGCCGCACGTCGCGTCCGCGCGCGGCGAGGTCGAGCTGGACATAGCCGATCCGCTGGCCCGGCCCGTGATAGGTATAGCGCCCGCCGCGCCCACTCTTGAACACCGGGAAGCGCGGGTCGAGCAGTTCTGCGGGGTCGGCGCTGGTGCCGCCGGTGTAGAGCGGCGGGTGTTCGAGCAGCCATATCCGTTCGCGCGCGGTGCCGGCGCGGATGTCGGCGGCGCGCGCTTCCATGTCCGCCACCGCCGCGGGATAGTCGATCTGCCCCGGCGCGACGCACCATTCGACGCCGTCGATCTCGGTCGCAGGGGCAGGAGACAAGGTTGGCAAGAACAATCGGCTTCGGCTACGGGGTTGCACTACCAAGCCCAAATGATCGGGGAACGCCGCATGGTCAAGATGAGCACCGTCTGGGACCGGACGACCGAGTTTGTGGGCAGCCATGCCGGCGCGATCGCGCCGATCGCGATCCTTGCCATCTTGCTGCCGACCGCGGCGTCGGGAACGCTCGATGCGTGGCGGCTGACGCTCGACCCGGCAAGCCAGATGGCGGTGAGCATCGCGGGGCTGGTGCTGACCGTGGTTACGTTGTGGGGAACGACCGCGATCACCGCGCTGGCGGTCGAGCCGATGGGGGCGGCGAGCGCGGCGGCGGTTGCCAATCGGCGGCTGTTGCCGGTGATTGCGGTGACGATCGTGCTGCTGCTGGGGGTGCTGGTGCTGCTGCTGCCGATGCTCGGCATCATCCTGGCGGCGGGGATCGACGTCGCGGCGCTGGCCAATGCGCAGACGGGGGCGATGCCCGATCTGAGCGCGGGCACGGCGCTGGGGGTGCTGATCTATGGCCTGGTCGCGCTGGTGGTGATCATCTGGCTGCTGGCGCGGCTGGTGGTCGTCACCCCGGTGGTGGTTGCCGAGCGGCGCGGGCTGGGCGCGATCGCGCGCGCCTGGCGGCTGACGCGCGGCCATGCGCTGCGCATCATCGGCGTCATCCTGCTCTATGGCCTGATCGCGGCGATCGCGACGCTGGCGGCGCAGGCCGCGTTCGGCACGATCCTGGGGCTGACCTTGGGGGTGCCGGGCAATTTCGGCATCGACGATGTGATGACCGCGTTGCTGGTCGGCGTCGTGACGACGATCATCTCGGTGCTGCAGACCGGCTTCGTCGCCAAGCTGTACCTGGCGCTGGCGCCGCAACGCGACCTGGTGAACGATTTTGCATGACCGACCGCGCATGACCTTTTCGCTGGGGCAACTGATTGCCGACGCCCGGCGCATGTGGCGCGACGAGCGCGCGCTGCTGCTGCCGATCATGGGGCTGTTCTATTTCCTGCCATCGCTCGCGCTGCTGCTGCTGTTGCCGCAGCCCGAGCAGGTGGCCGAACCCGGCACCGACGCGGCCAGCCAGGCGCTGATCGCCTATACGCTCGACAATGCCGGCGCGATCCTGTCGGCCAATCTCGCCAACCTGTTCGGCGCGGCGGCGGTGCTGCTGCTGTTCCTCGACCGTTCGCGACCCACCGCCGCGCAGGCGCTGCAGCGCGCGCTCGGCTTGTTGCCGATCTTCCTGATCGCGACGATCTCGGTATGGGCGGGGGTGTTTGTGGGCGCATTGCTGATCCTGCCCGGGCTCTATCTGATCGGACGCTGCTTCCTGGTGAACGCGGTGATCGCCGGCGAGGGCGGGCAGAGCCCGGTCCAGGCGATCGCGCGGTCGTTCGCGCTGACCAAGGGGCGGGGGTGGATGCTGTTCACTTTGGTCGCGGCGGTGTTCCTGACGGGGCAGGTGGGGGTGATGGTCGCGGGCAGCATCGATCGCGCGATGATCGCGGGGTCGATGGCGTCGCCGGTCACGGTATTCCTGTTCAACGCGCTGGCGGCGCTGGCATCGACCGCGGCGGCGCTCGCCAGCCTGCTGCTGAAGGTCGCTGCCTATCGCCGGCTGGCCGGCGCCAGCAACGGGATCTGAGGCGCGGTTTCGGGGGGCAGGATGCCGGTGATCCGCGGATCGGGAAAGGTCTCCATCGTCCGGCGGAACGCGGTGAAGCCGCTGCGACGATAGAAATCGAGCGCGCGGTGATGGTCGAGCGTGCAGGTATGCACCCACAGCCGCGTGACCTCTCGGCCCCAGCCGAGCATCAGCGCATTGGCCATCAGCCAGCGTCCGTCGCCGCGCCCGACGCGTTCGGGGACCAGCCCGAAATAGGCGAGCTCGCAGATCCCGTCGTGGCGATGGTCGAGCTCGAGAAACCCGACCTCGATCCCTGCGCGATCGACCGCGGCATAGACCGATACCTTGGGGTCGTGGATGATCTTGGCGAGCGCGGCATCGGCCATCACCAGCCGCGAATACCACAGCCATGGCGCGCCGATCCGCGCGAACAGCGTGCGATAGCGCGGCAATGTCGGTTGTTCCCAGCGCACCAGCCGAAGCTCGGAAGGCGGCATCGGCGCGAGGCGCGGGCGCTCGCGCATCTCGAGCGTGGTGACCACGGTCGCGAGATGCCCCTCGGGCACCGGCGTCAGGCCCATCGCGTCAGCTCCAGGTGGCGCGCGGCGGCAGGCTCATCAGGATCGCGTCGATATTGCCGCCGGTCTTGAGCCCGAACAACGTACCGCGATCGTGCACCAGGTTGAATTCGGCATAGCGGCCGCGCCATTCGAGCATGATCGCCTCTTCCTCGGGGGTCCAGGCCATGTCCATCCGCCGCCGCACGATCCGCGGATAGCTGGCGAGGAACGCTTCGCCCACCGATCGCGTGAGCGCGAAATCGGCGTCGAAATCGCCGTCCATGTGATCGTAGAAGATGCCGCCGACGCCGCGCGCAACGCCGCGATGCGGGATCCAGAAATAGTCCTCGGCCCATTGCTTGAAGCGCGGGTAATAGCTGGGGTCGTGCGCGTCGCAGGCGGCCTGCATCTCGCCGTGGAAATCGGCGGTGTCCTCGGCATAGGGCAGGGGCGGGTTGAGGTCGCCGCCGCCGCCGAACCAGCGCTTGGTGGTCACCAGGAAGCGGGTGTTCATGTGGACTGCGGGGACGTGCGGATTGACCATGTGCGCGACCAGGCTGATTCCGGTCGCGAAGAAGCGCGGATCGCTGCCTGCGCCGTGGATCGACTTGGCGAAATCGCCCTCGAAGGTGCCGCCGACGGTCGAGACGTTGACGCCGACCTTTTCGAAGACCTTGCCCTTCATCACCCCGCGCACCCCGCCGCCGCCGGGTTCGCCCGAGGGATCGATGCGATCCCACGGGGTGTATTCGAAGCTGGCGTCGGAGCCGGCGTCGCGCTCGATCGCCTCGAAGGCGGCGCAGATGCGGTCGCGAAGGCTTTCGAACCAGGTACGGGCGGCGGCTTGCTGCGGGTCGAGCGGTGACATGCGCGAGGGTCTAGCGCGCCGCGCGGGGCAGGGGAAGCCGCGGGATGACAGCAGATCGACGCTCATGTACGACAAATAGATAGAGCTCGAAGCACGAAGCACTTCACCGAGGGGAGAGATGCCATGATTCGGACGATCCGCAAGCGACGCATGGCGGTCGCAATGTCGTTGGCGATCGCCGTCGCCGTCCCGGCGCACGCGCAGGACGATGTGATGACGCCGATCGCGACCCCGGCGCAGCCGAACGCGATCGTGCTCGATACCGGGCCGCTGCCCGGCGCCACCGCCGCCGAATCATGGCACAGCCAGTATAAGAGCGTTTTCGCGCGCAACGTCACCGTCGCGACGCTGACGCCGTTCCTGCCCGACCCCGCCAAGGCGACGGGTGCGGCGGTCGTCGTCGCACCCGGCGGTGGCTTCCGGGCGCTGTCGATGGAGAATGAAGGCTGGGACGTCGCGCGCGCGCTCGCCGCCAAGGGCGTCGCGGCGTTCGTGCTGAAGTATCGGCTGAACCAGACGCCCGCCGACATGCCGGGCTTCGAACGATCGATGCGCGAGATGTTCTCAGGCGTTGCTGCCCGCCCGCCGCGCCCGGCACCCGCCGATGCGATGGCGGCGCTCGCGCCGCAGATCGCCGATTCGCGCGCTGCCTTCGCGCTGATTCGCAAGCGCGCGGGCGAATGGAAGGTCGATACCGACCGGATCGGCATGGTCGGCTTTTCGGCGGGCGCGATGCTGACGCTGGCGACCACCGTGGCGGGGCAGGACGCCAAGCCTGCCTTTATCGGCAACATCTATGGTCCGCTCAGCGCGATGCCCGCGCCGGCCGACGCGCCGCCGATGTTCGTCGCGCTCGCCGCCGACGATCCCTTCTTCGCCAATGGCGGGTTCGGGCTGATCGAGAGCTGGAAGACCGCCAAGCGCCCGGTCGAGTTCCACCTGTACGAACAGGGTGGCCACGGCTTCGGCATGTATCAAAAGGCGACGACGAGCACGGGCTGGTTCGACGCCTTCACCCGCTGGCTCGACATGCACGGCATGCTCAAGCCCAAGGCGTAAGGCTCAGGCGGGCGGGGGTGCCGGCCAGCCCCCCGTCTGCTGCAGCGCCGCGCCGAGCACCAGCGCGACGCTGACCCCGACGTTGAGCGAGCGCATGCCGGGCATCATCGGCACCACGACGCGCGCCTCGGCGCGGTCATGGACATGATCGGGCACCCCGGTTCCTTCGGACCCGAACAACAGCGTGTCGCCGGCCTTGAACGCCGCGGCGTCGAGCCGCGTCGCGCCCTTGGTCGTCGCCAGCACCAGTCGCCCCTGCAACGCCGCCGCGAACGCCGCGAAGTCGGCATGGCGGGTCACCTGTGCCGACCGCGCATAGTCCATGCCGGCGCGCGCGAGCGCCCGGTCGCTGAAGGTGAACCCCATCGGCTCGATCAGATCGACCGCGACGTTCAGGCAGGCGGCGGTGCGCAGGATCGCGCCGACATTGCCGGCGATATCGGGTTCGAACAGGGCAATGCGCATGATAAGAAATCCGTTCGGAAGGGGGCCGCTGCAGCTACCGTCGAAATGGGGTGTTGGCAAAAGGCCACATGCGCGTCTATCAGGCCGCAGCCACCGCTTGTCCGGTGGGTCCGGCGCGACCGCACGGGATTCGCCTCGCATGCAGGCGACATCCGTGCGATTATCCGCCCAAGGCATTGGTTTTCAAGGGCTGACGCATGGCTACGGTTGATACGACTATCCCGCACAACGAGACGCATGGCGAAGGCCCTGCCGATCCGCGTCGCCGCGACTATATGGCCATCGGTGCGGTCGCCTTTGCCGGCGTCGGCGCCGGCGTGATCGCGCTGCCGCTGATCAATTCGATGAGCCCCGCCGCCGACACGCTGGCGGCATCGAGCACCGAGATCGACATTTCGGCGATCCAGCCGGGCCAGGCGATCAAGTCGAGCTTCCGCAAACAGCCCTTGTTCGTCCGTAACCTGACCCCGCAGGAAATCGCCGACGCCGAGAAGGTGTCGCTGAGCGACCTGCGCGATCCGCAGACGCTGGCCGAGCGGACCAAGGCGGGCAAGTCGAACTGGCTGGTGACGCTGGGCGTCTGCACCCATCTGGGTTGCGTGCCGCTGGGCGCTGCCGAGGGCGAGAACAAGGGCGCGTTTGGCGGCTATTTCTGCCCGTGCCATGGTTCGGCCTATGATACCGCCGGCCGGATCCGGTCCGGCCCCGCACCGACGAACCTCGCGGTTCCCGAATATGCATTCACCACCGACACCATGATCACGGTCGGCTGAGGAGCGAGCAGATGAGCTTCCCCTGGGCAAAGCAATATGAGCCGGCCTCGCCGCTCACCAAGTGGATCGACGAACGGCTGCCCGTGCCGCGTCTGGCCTACAACGCCGTCGGCGCCGGCTATCCGGTCCCGCGCAACCTGAATTATTTCTGGAACTTCGGCGTGCTCGCGGGCGCGGCGCTCGGTATCCAGATCATCACCGGGATCTTCCTGGCGATGCATTTCTCGACCGACGCGAACACCGCGTTCTTCTCGGTCGAGCGCATCATGCGCGACGTCCCCGCCGGCTGGTTCCTGCGCTATGCACACGCCAACGGCGCGTCGATGTTCTTCATCGTGGTGTACATCCATATCTGCCGCGGGCTGTATTACGGCTCGTACAAGGCGCCGCGCGAGATGGTGTGGCTGCTGGGCGTCGTCATCTTCCTGTTGATGATGGCGACCGCGTTCATGGGCTATGTGCTGCCATGGGGCCAGATGAGCTTCTGGGGCGCGCAGGTGATCACCGGCTTCTTCTCGGCGATACCGCTGGTGGGCGAGCCGATCCGCATCTGGCTGCTGGGTGGCTATGCCCCCGATGCCGCGACGCTGAACCGCTTCTTCTCGCTCCACTATCTGATGCCGTTCGTCATCGCCGGCGTCATCATCCTGCACATCTGGGCGCTGCACATTCCGGGATCGAACAATCCCACTGGCGTCCAGGTGAAGGGCGAACAGGACACCGTGCCGTTCCACCCCTATTACACCGCCAAGGACGGCTTCGGCCTGGGCGTGTTCCTGCTGGTGTTCGCGGGCTTCCTGTTCTTCGCGCCCAACTTCCTGGGCCACCCGGATAACTACATCCAGGCGAACCCGCTTTCGACGCCTGCGCACATCGTGCCCGAATGGTATTTCCTGCCCTTCTACGCGATCCTCAAGAGCTTCACCGCCGACTTCATCCTCGACGCGAAGCTGTGGGGCGTGCTGGCGATGTTCGGCTCGATCCTCCTGCTGTTCTTCCTGCCATGGCTCGATCGTTCGCCGGTGCGTTCGTCGAACTATCGCCCGAAGAACCGGATGTTCCTGATCGTGCTGCTGGTCGACGTCCTGGTCCTCGGCTATGTCGGTGGCGCCGCCGCGACCAACTTCAACGTCATGATCGGCCAGATTGCGACCGCCTATTATTTCCTCCACTTCCTGGTCATCCTGCCGATCGTGTCGGCTGCCGAGCGTCCGCGCCCGCTGCCCAATTCGATCACCGAAGCAGTGCTGAAGGGGAAGGGCGGTACCAGCCCGGCGCAGACGGCGATTCCCGAGGCGCACGGCGCGCAGCCGCAGCCTGCCGAATAAGCCAGTCGAACCAAGGACGAGACGACCCACATGATCCGTATCATCGCACCACTTATCGGCCTGGGCTTCGCCTTCGTCCTGGTGCTGGGCCTGTTCGGCACGCTCACCGCCGAAGCCCAGCCCGAAGACGTGTCGCACGAGTTCCACCAGAGCCCGCGCGACGCCGGCCTGCCTTCGGCAGGTATCTTCGGCAAGTTCGACAACCGCCAGCTGCAGCGCGGCTTCCAGGTGTACAAGGAAGTCTGTTCGGCGTGCCATTCGGTCAACCTGGTGTCGTTCCGCGACCTCGCCTCGCTCGGCTATAGCGAAGGCGAAGTGAAGGCGATCGCCAACCAGTGGACGGTCGAGGCGCCCAGCGTGAACCCCGACACCGGCGAAGTCGCGACGCGCAAGAACACGCCGGCCGATCGGCTGCCCAAGGTCTATGCCAACGAAGTCGCCGCGCGCGCCGCGAACAACAACGCGATCCCGCCCGACCTGTCGCTGATGACCAAGGCCCGCGGCGATGGCGCGAATTACGTCTATTCGCTGCTGACCGGCTATCAGCCGCAGCCCGCCGAACTGGTGGCCGAGCACCCGACCGCCGCGACCCCGCCGGGGCTGCACTACAACCCCTATTTCCCGACGCTGAACCTGGCGATGGCACCGCCGCTGGTGGCCGACAACCAGGTCACCTATGCCGACGGCACGCCGGCAACGGTCGACCAGATGGCCAAGGACGTCTCGGCATTCCTCACCTGGACCGCCGAGCCCAAGCTCGAAGTGCGCCACCAGGCGGGCCTTGCGGCATTCCTGTTCATCCTGGTCTTCACGGGCCTCGCTTATGGCGCCTATCGCAACATCTGGCGCGACCTGAAGCATTGATCGTCGGTTGACGGTTCGACGAAAGGCCCCGAACTCCGGCCAGGAGTTCGGGGCCTTTTTCATGCGACCCGCGCAGGACGCCCTATTGGAGACCGACATGACCGTTGCCGACCAGCTTCGCTCGCTCATCCGCACGATCCCCGATTTCCCCAAGCCCGGGATCCAGTTCCGCGACATCACCACGCTGCTGCTCGACCCCGCGGGACTGCGGCTGGCGACCGACAGCATGGCGGCGGCGATCACCGGCCCGGTCGATCTGGTGGCGGGGATCGAGGCGCGCGGATTCGTGTTCGCGCCGACGCTCGCGTTGGCGCTGAACGCCGGGGTGCTGTTGATCCGCAAGGACGGCAAGCTGCCCGGCGCGACGATCGCCGAGGACTATGCGCTCGAATATGGCACCGATCGGATCATGATGCATGCCGACGCGCTGACGCCCGGCGCGCGCGTGCTGCTGGTCGACGACCTAATCGCCACCGGGGGCACCGCGCGCGCCGCGGTGCGGCTGATCCGCAAGGCGGGCGGGGTGGTGACGCAGGCGGCGTTCGTGATCGACCTGCCTGAACTCGGCGGCGCCGGAGCGCTGCGCGGCGACGATATCGAAGTGCATACGCTGGTGGCGTTCGAGGGCCACTGACGCGCCGCACTTGATCCTCCCCCGCCAGGGCGAGGTGGCAGCCCGTAGGGCTGACGGAGGGGGCGGATTGCCCAACGGCGCGCTCGTGTCCGCCCCCTCCACCACCGCTGCGCGGCGGTCCCCCTCCCCCTGGCGGGGGAGATGTGGGGGTGCCCTTAGCCTTCAACGGCCCATGCAGGCGCGCGATGCGCAACATCCTCCCCCGCCAGGGGGAGGTGGCAGCCCGAAGGGCTGACGGAGGGGGCGGATTGCCCAACGGCGCGCTCGTGTCCGCCCCCTCCACCACCGCTGCGCGGCGGTCCCCCTCCCCCTGGCGGGGGAGGATGTGGGGTGCCTTAGCTTCAACGGCCCATGCAGGCGCGCGATGCGCAACATCCTCCCCCGCCAGGGGGAGGTGGCAGCCCGGAGGGCTGACGGAGGGGGCGGTTTGCCCAACGGCGCGTTCGTGTACGCCCCCTCCACCACCGCTGCGCGGCGGTCCCCCTCCCCCTGGCGGGGGAGGACGTGACGGGTGCCCGAGGCGGCCTAGCCAGCGGGCGGCGCGGGAACCTTCACCACTCGTCCCCCGTTCAGCACGCATCACCGGTTCACACTCGGTTCAACGCGCTAATGTATAGGCGGACCATACTTCCGCGTACCCTGGAGGGCTCCCAGATGTTCACGTCACGCATTCGCACGGCAGGTTTTGCCATCGTCGCCGCTATCGGCCTGTCGGCCTGTGGTTATAACCAGGGCTATGGCTATGGCGGTCTGGGGGTCGGGGTCGGTACCGGCTATTACGACGATGGTTATTATGACGACGGCTATTATGGTGCCGGCTTCGGCGGGCTGTATGGCGGTGGCATCGGCGGTTCCTATTTCGGCTGGAACAACGGCTTCTATTATCCCGGCACCGGTTATTATGTGTATGGCCGCGATCGGCGCCCGGTCCGTTGGAACGGCGCGCAACAGCGTTATTGGGAAGGCCGCCGCGGCAATCTTGCCCCTGCGCAGCGCCGCGATCTGCGCGCCAATTGGCAGGGCTTCCGCCAGGATCGCCGCCAGGACACGCGCGATTTCCGGCAGGATCGCCGTGGTGACCGCCGTGACTTCCGCCAGGGTGAAGTAACCCGGCCAGAATTCCGCGCCGAGCGACGCGACGACCGGCGCGAGTTTCGCCAAGAACGTCGTGGCGATGCGCGCCAACTGCGTCGTGAAAACCGTCAAATCACGCGGCCGAACCGTCCCACCGGCGTCAATCGCCAGCAGAACCGCGCCACCCGCCAGGTCAATCGCGCCAATCGTCAAGCGACGCGGGCGATGAACCGCGGCGCAGTCCGCCCGCAATAAGGCTTACGGCGCAGAGGCTGGCCTCGTCGCGATCAGCCCGATCGCGACGAAGGTCAGCACCGGCTCGTCATGCTGGTTGAACGTCGTCATGCGCGCACGCGTGCTGCCCATCTCGGGGCGGCTACGCGATGCGCGCTTTTCGATGAGCTCGTTCTCACAGCGCAGCGTATCGCCGGGATAGACGGGTTTGAGCCATCGCAGCTCGTCGACGCCCGCGGCGCCGAGCGCGGCCTGGGGGTGTTCCTTCAGGTGCGCGACGAACATCGCCATCGTCATCGCGCAGGTGTGCCAGCCGCTCGCCGACAGCCGGCCGAAATAGGTCTCGGCTGCCGCCGCGTCGGACAGGTGGAAGGGCTGCGGGTCGTAGCGCGTCGCGAACGCCAGCACCTCGTCGCGGGTAACGAGGTGGCTGCCGAACGCGGCCTTGTCGCCGACTTGCAGGTCTTCGAAATAACGCATGCGGTCAGTTTCGATGCGAAACGCGTCTCCCGCAAGCCCTATTCGGCGAGCGCCGCGCGCAGTGGCTCGATCCGGGCATCGACGTCGGTCGCGGCGGGGAGTCCCGCCAGGTGCCGGAGGAGGGCGTACACATCGACATTGTCGGCGATCGGCAGCGTGACGCCGCGGCGAAACGCCGGGCCGTTGGCCACCAGGATCGAGTGCATCGCGGGATCGGCATTGTCATAGCCGTGCGCGCCGCCCTTGACCGGATATTTGGGCGGTTGCCCCAGGATCGTCCAGCCGCTGTCGGCGATGCAGATATAGGGCGGGACGCGCGGGTTGCGGCCGTAAGCGAGCCGCGCGGGCAGTTCGCCCTTTTCCCAGCAGCGCATGTGCGGGTGTGGCTTGGCGAGCGCGGCGCGCACCGCAGCCTCGCGTCCCGGCTGCGCGTGGAACGACGCGTAGGGGCCGTCCTCGGCCAGCCGGATGTCGCTCGCGGGGAAGGCGGCGAGCAGGTCGATCGTCCGATCGGCCGACACCTCGGCCATGCCATGATCGGACACCACGATCAGGTTCGCGGGCTGACCAAGCGTGTCCAACTCGCGCATCAGATCGCCGATCTGCGCATCAGCCTCGCCGATCGCCTTGTTCGCCTCGGGCGATTGGGGGCCGAAGCGATGGCCCGCGGTATCGACGGTGTCGAAATACAGCGTCACCAGCTTGGGGCGGGTCGCGGCGGGGCGTCGCAGCCAGTCGACCACCGCGGCGACGCGATTGCGCTCGGGCAGCGCCTGCGCGAATTGCTGCCAGTCGCTGGGATAGGTGTCGCGCACCTTGCTGTTCGATCCCGGCCAGAACATCGTCGCGGTGCGGATGCCCGCCTTTTCGGCGGTTACCCAGATCGGCTCGGCCTGGTCCCACCAATAGGGTTCGAGATTGGCCATGGTGAAGACTTCATCGGGGCGCGTCGGGTCTTCGAAGCGGTTGGCGACGATGCCGTTGCGGTCGGGATGCAGCCCGGTGACGATCGCATAATGGTTGGGAAAGGTCTTGGTCGGGAAGGACGGGCGCATCGGCGCCTGGACGCCCTGCGCCGCCAGCCGCGACAAATTGGGGGTGAGCCCGCGCTGGAGGTAATCGGGGTGGAAGCCGTCGATCGACAGCAGGATCGTCACCGGTTCGCGCTGTTCGGCGGAGGCGGCCGCAAGCCGTGGTTCGGGGGCGATGGCGGGGCCGGCGGCGCAGGCCTGGAGCGCAGCGGCGAGCGCGACGGCGGTGAGGCGGGTGATGAGGTGCATGGCCGGGCACTGCCACCGAAGCGTGACGAGCGAAAGACGCTTCGGCGCGCCGCATCACGAAGAAACGGCCGCGGCTCCCTGTCGGAAACCGCGGCCGCTACGCTTCACAGCCCCCGCTGGTAAAGCATTCGGGTCAGGCGACCTGCGCCTCGACCAGGCTCAGCCCGATCCCGTCGGGATCGCGCAGCACATAGCCGCGCCCCCATACGGTCTCGATATAATTGTCGCCGTCGGTCGCCATGCTCAGCTTCTTGCGAAGCTTGCAGATGAAGACGTCGATGATCTTGAGCTCGGGTTCGTCCATCCCGCCATAGAGGTGGTTGAGGAACATTTCCTTGGTCAGCGTCGTGCCCTTGCGCAGCGAGAGCAGCTCGAGCATCGCATATTCCTTGCCGGTCAGATGCACCCGCGCATTGTCGACCTCGACCGTCTTGGCATCGAGATTGACCGCCAGCTTGCCGGTGCGAATCACCGACTGGCTATGCCCCTTCGAGCGGCGGACGACGGCGTGGATGCGCGCGACCAGCTCGTCGCGGTGGAACGGCTTGGTGACGTAATCGTCGGCACCGAAGCCGAACGAGCGCACCTTGCTGTCCATTTCGTTGTTGCCCGACAGGATCAGCACCGGCGTCGAAACCCGTGCGACGCGGAGCCGCTTGAGCACTTCATAGCCGTGCATGTCGGGCAGGTTCAGGTCGAGCAGGATGATATCGTAATCGTACAGCTTGCCCAGATCGAGGCCTTCTTCGCCCAGATCGGTCGTATAGATGTTGAAACCTTCGGTCGTCAGCATGAGATCGATCGCCTTGGCGGTCGTCGGCTCGTCCTCGATCAGCAATACGCGCATCGGTTCGTCCCCCTGTACTCGTGTAGAGCGAACCTGCCCCCCCTGCGGACAGCCCACCCCTGAGCATTCGATTAACCTAAACACATCTGAAGGCAAAAGGTTAATTTGTCCCTAACCGGCCTATTCCCGCGAGTCGCAGCGAATTGTTAGGGGTTGGCGGCCAAGTTACGGAAGCGATCGGCGAAGAAGGCGATCAAGGTCTCGACGCGCGCGGGGCGCCTTGCACCTGGCGGGGTAAGTAAATGCAGCCCGATCGGCTGTCCCGCCCATTCGGGAAGAATGGTGACGAGCGATCCCGCAGCCAGGTCGTCGTCGACGATGAAATCGGGCAGCCGCGCGATGCCGAGCCCGGCGCGCAATGCCGGCAGCATCGCATCGCCGCTGTCGGCGGCGAGCGGTCCGCTCGGGCGGATCGCCGCGACTTCGCCATTCGGCCCCTCGAACTGCCAGGTCGGGTTGGGGCGGTTGGTATAGGTGAAGCAGGCATGTTCGGCGAGCTGTGCGGGATGCGCGGGGGTGCCCGCGCGCGCCAGATAGGCGGGGGCGGCGACGATATGCCCGCGCACGCTCGCCAGCCGGCGCGCGCGCAGCGAACTGTCGGGCAGGTCGGCGATCCGCAGCGCCACATCGATGCCGGCGGCGATGATGTCGATCCGCGTGTCGGACAAGGTGAGGTCGATCTGGATCGCCGGATTGGCGAGCAGGAAATCGGCGATCGCGGGGGCGACGTGGCGGACGCCGAAGGTCATCGGCGCGGCGACGCGGACCAGCCCGGCGGGCGCGGTCGCGGCCTCGCGCGCGGCTTCCTCGGCGGCATGGCCCTCCTCGACGATTCGCTGCGCGCGTTCGGCGAGCGCCTTGCCGCTGTCGGTGAGCGTCAGCTTGCGCGAGCTGCGGTGGAACAGCGAGGTGCCAAGCCGCGCCTCGAGCCGGGTGATCGCCTTCGACACCGTCGCCTTGCTGACGCCGATCGCGGTGGCGGCGCCGCTGAACGATCGCTGTTCGACCACCGCGGCGAAGATCGCCCATGCTTCTAGGTCGGGGAGCTGCATCGTGTCGGTGGGATAAGCCAACCGAAGCCGATCGGCAATTGCGCGGGTGTTTACCATGTTCCCCTCGCCCCGTGGCCGCGATATGGTTGTGCGATCGAAACGACTTCGGCGGAGGGGACGATGCTGGGTAGCGTTGCTCTTGGGTTGGCGGTGCTGGTGGGGATCGGCGGAGCGGCGGCGCGGCCAGAGGCGGTGGTGCAGCGTTGGGATCGGCGCGGCGATGTCGCGCTCGATGTCGGTCGCGTCGAGTATTCGGGCGGCTATTTCGTCGAAGGTCGGCGCGGCGAGTGGGTCGAATATGCGAGCGACGGGCGGGTGAAGGCGCGGTTCGTTGAGACCGGGCGCACCGATGGCCATATCGACCTCGACGATGCCACCCGCGACCTGCAGATTCGCCTGAATATTCGCGGCCGGGTGATCGAGATCACCGAGCGGCGCGGCGCGTGGCGGCGGTTGTACGCGATCAACGGCACGCGGACCGGCGCCGGCGACCGGGTGGGGCGCGGTCGCTACGACCGGCGCCGCGACCGCTACGACCGTCGCTATGATGATCGCCGCTACCACGACCGCCGCTACGACGACCGCCGCTACGACGACCGCGACGACATGCGCTCGCGCGACCTGGTGCGCGAAGTCGCTGCCGGGGTGATCTTCAACCAGGTCGATGCGCAGGTGAAGTGCCAGGGGGTAGCGATCCGCGAACGCGGCGAATGGACCGGCCAGTGGCGCACGACGCAGGGCCAGCAGGGGCTTTGCGAAATACGCTATCGCCAATAGCTGGCAGCGAAACGAAGTGTTTCCATCGTTTCGATTTTCGTGACCATCGATCGCACTTATGTTCCCTTCAACACGAAAGGAACTCAGCGATGATCGACAAACGTTCGTTCGAAAGCCTGGGCCATGCCGACCATGGTTGGCTCAAGGCGCGCCATCATTTCTCGTTCGCCAATTATTACGATCCAGCGCGGATGGGCTGGGGCAAGATTCGCGTCTGGAACGACGACGAGATCGCCGCCAATTCGGGCTTCCCGCCGCATCCGCACAGCGACATGGAAATCATCACCTATGTCCGCTCGGGTGCGATCACCCACAAGGATTCGATGGGCAATGAAGGCCGCACCGTGGCGGGCGATGTCCAGGTGATGTCGGCAGGCACCGGGGTTCGCCACGCCGAATATAATCTCGAGCCCGAGACGACGCGGATCTTCCAGATCTGGATCGAGCCGAGCCGGCGCGGTGGCGCGCCTTCCTGGGGTGCCAAGCCCTTTCCCAAGGAGCAGCGTTCAGGCCAGTTCGCGGTGCTCGCCAGCGGCTTTGCCGAGGATAGCGACGCGCTGCCGATCCGCGCCGAGGCGCGCGTGCTGGGGGCGACGGTGAAGGCCGGAGAAACAATTGACTATGTGATCGGCGAGGGGCGGCACGTGTATCTGGTGCCGGCGACCGGCGCGATCGAGGTCAATGGCGAGGCGGTGAACGCCCGCGACGGTGCTGCGCTGAAGGGCGGCCAGACCGTGTCGATCCGCGCGACCGCGGAAGCCGAGATCGTATTGGTCGATTCGGAATAGCCCCCTGCGGCTGCCCGCGCGTCACCCCAGCGAAAGCTGGGGTCTCTGGCCGCGGGAGACCCCAGCTTTCGCTGGGTGACGATCATGGTTTGGAATGGAGATTGAAGATGGCAAAAGTTCTGGTGCTTTATTATTCGTCCTACGGCCATATCGAGACGATGGCCGAGGCGATCGCCGAGGGCGCACGCGGTGCCGGCGCGAGCGTCGATATCCGCCGCGTTCCCGAAACCGCGCCGCAGGCGGTGGTCGAAGCCGCGCATTTCAAGACCGACAGCTCGCATCCGGTGATCGAAGGCCCCGACGCGCTGGCCGACTATGACGCGATCATCATCGGCACCGGCACGCGCTTTGGCCGGATGAGCAGCCAGATGGCGGCGTTCCTCGACACCACCGGCGGCCTGTGGGCGCGCGGCGCGCTCAACGGCAAGGTGGGCGGCGCGTTCACCTCGACCGCGAGCCAGCATGGCGGGCAGGAGACCACGCTGTTTTCGATCATCACCAACCTGCTGCACTTCGGCATGACGGTGGTCGGGCTGGACTATGGTTTCCAGGGGCAGATGGGCCTCGACGAGGTCAAGGGCGGATCGCCTTATGGCGCGACGACGATCGCCGATGGCGACGGCAGCCGCCAGCCGAGCGCGGTCGAGCTCGACGGCGCGCGCTATCAGGGGCGGCGGATCGCCGAGGTCGCGGCGAAGCTGTTCGGGTAGGGTCAACCCCCACCGTTCGTCCTGAGTAGGGGCTGAGCGAAGGCGAAGACCCGTATCGAAGGACATTGCCCCAAGCGGGCGGGTCCTTCGATACGCCGCTTCGATACGCTGCTGCGCAGCTACTCAGCGGCTACTCAGGACGAACGGTACGTCAGAAGTCACTCCGGCCTCGGCCTCGCCGGGAATGCCTTGCGCGCCTGCGAGAAGGTAGCCCGCGCCGCCGTAGCCCCCGGCACCGCAGCGCTGGTGCCCACCCAGCGCCAATGCCACGGCTCCCACTTCATCTGCTGCTTGTTGCCCGCGGGGAACGACATTTCGAAGCCGTAGCGCGCGGCGTTGGCAATCAGCCATTTGCCGACCGGCGTCGCGGCGAAGCACGCATCGGCATCGGGGCAGCCGCCGCGATCGGTGGTGCCGAAATCGACCACATAGCCGGTGGCGTGTTCGCTATAGCCCGGCGGCGCCGATGCCCAGGCGCGGTCGCGAAAGCCCATGCTTCGGCCCGACAATATGCCCGCGCAAAAGGTCTGCGCCTGGAAGGCGACGCCGCGATGGCACGATACCGAGCGAAGCTTGCCCGCGACCGCGGGATCGGCGTTCGAAGCGGCGATCAGCCGGTTGAGATCACCCAGCATCGCCGGATGGACCCGGCACGCGCCGCCGTCGTCGAGCGGGGGCGGGGCGGGCAGCAGCACGCTTTCGGACACGCCGGGATAGGGGAAATGGTTGAGCAGCCGCCCGTCGCTGGTGAGGGCGACGCTGCCGCGACCGCACAGCGCGACCGGCGTGCGTGCGACGATCGGTGGCGGGGCGATAGCGACCGTGGGTGCCGCGACCGGCGGGGGTGGGGCAGGCGCGGCGACCTCCGCCGGCGGCGCGGCGCAGGCGGCGAGGGTGAGCGCTGCCGTAATCCCCAGTACGCTCCGCCCGTTCGTTTCGAGCACAGTCGAGAAACCGCGCAACGCGCCACGTACCCGTTTCTCGACTTCGCTCGAAACGAACGGGAGGGGGGGCATTCGTCGAATGTGCGATGACAGGTTCGCGCTTTGGCCAAACAGCGCTAAGGGCAATGCCATGTTAAGCGACCGCATCCTGTTCATCGATGGCGAGGCACTGATTCTCGACAAACCCGCCGGCCTGCCGGTGGATTCGCCGCGCGACCGCAGCCCGAGTGTCGAATCGATGCTCGATGAGCTGACTTTCGGTTTCAAGCGCGTTCCTTTGCCCGTCCATCGGCTCGACCGCGACACCAGCGGCTGCCTGCTACTGGCGCGCAACCCCAAGGCGCACAAGCGGTTCCAGCAGGCGTTCGAACAAGGGCTGGTGACCAAGAAATATCTCGCGGTGATCGACGGCGTGCCCGACGAGGCGACCGGCACCGTCGACATGGCGCTGGCGAAGGTCAGCACCGCCGAAACCGGCTGGCGGATGGTCGGCGATCCGCAGGGCAAGCGCGCGGTGACGCATTGGGAAGTGCTGCGCGAGCATCAGGGCCGCGCATTGGTGGCCTTCACGCCCGAGACGGGGCGGACGCACCAGATCCGCGTCCACGCCTCGCACGGCATGGGAATCCCGATCGTCGGCGACCCGGTCTATGGCCGGGCCGACCAGCGGCTGGTGATGCTGTTGCACGCGGTCGAGCTGTCGGTGCCGCGCGAGGGCAAGCCGCCGGTCGCCGCGACGTCGGAGCTACCCGAGCGTTTTGCGCTGGCGGGGTTCGGGCCGGTGCCGGTTGCCGTTGCCGAGCCGAGCGATCAGCCGAGCGACCCGGCGGGTGTCTGACTATCGCATCCCCGACGAAGCGATCGTCGAGGAACGTTTCCTCGCCGCGACCGGGCCGGGGGGGCAGAATGTCAACAAAGTGGCGACCGCGGTGCAACTGCGCGTCGATGTTTACCGGCTGGGGCTCGCGCCCTGGGCCTATGCACAACTCAAGACGCTGGCGGGCAGCCGGATGACCGCGGGCGGCGAATTGCTGATCACCGCGCGGCGATTTCGCACGCAGGAAGCGAATCGCGAGGATGCCCGCGCGCGGCTGTCTGAACTGGTCGGCCAGGCGATGGTGCGCCAGGCGCGGCGGATCGCGACCAAGCCGAGCCGCAATGCCAAGGCCAAGCGGGTCGATGCGAAGAAAAGCCGCGCGAATGTGAAGGCGGGGCGCGGCAAGGTGTCGATGGATTGAGGAGAAGGGGGGAGGGGAGCAGAGCAGCCCATCTCCCTGCCGTTCGCCCTGAGCTTGTCGAAGGGTCGGCCCGAACCATCAACCCGCGCGCCATTCGAGATTGCGGGCCGCCCTTCGACAAGCTCAGGGCGAACGGAGTAGGGGGGAGCAAACCAACGCATCCGAAAGCCCGCCATGTACGACTTCGCCATCACCGCGACCCAGAAATCCGACCTCTATCGCGATCTCGCGCAAGCGCTCGACGCGCTGACCGCCGACGAGCGCGACGGGATCGCGAACATGGCCAATGCCGCGGCGTTGCTGTGGCAATATCTGCCCGACCTCAACTGGGCGGGATTCTACCGCGTCGTCGAGGGCGAACTGGTGCTCGGACCGTTCCAGGGGAAGGCTGCGTGCATCCGGATCGCGTTCGGCAAGGGCGTTTGCGGCGCCGCCGCCGCGACGTTCGAGACGCAGGTGGTCGCCGACGTCCACGCCTTCCCCGGCCACATCGCGTGCGACGCCGCCAGCCGCTCCGAGCTGGTGGTGCCGATCGTTCGCGACGGGGTGTTGCTCGGGGTGCTCGACCTCGACAGTCCGCTGCCCGGGCGCTTCGATGGCGAAGACGCCAAGGGGTGCGAGGCGCTGGTGGCGATGCTCGCCGACCGGCTCGACCTGCCCCGATAAGGGACGCCGGCGTATCGTGACTCGATTCGCGGGCGCGCGCGCAAACTGTTAAGAAATCGTGAACGTGATCGCTACCTTCGCGATCGCGTTGGCGATGGCTGGCAGGGAGTGGACCGATGCGAAGCTTGATGAAGACCGCGGTGCTGTTGGCGGCGCTGCCGATCGGAACCGCCGTGCAGGCGCGGCAGCAGGCCCGCCCCGCGATCGCGCCCGCCCCGGTAGCCCAGCCGGTGTCGATGCCGCGCCCCGCGATCCAGCCGGCGCGTTGGGGCGAGCGCTATCAGGGCCGCTGGCATGCCGGATACCGCGCGCCGGGCGGCTGGACCGCCTATCGCCGCCCGGTGCGCGGCTTTGGCGTGCCGCGCTACTGGATCCAGCCGAGCTTCTACATCGCCGATTTCGCGGGCTATGGGCTCGGCGCGCCGCCGCAGGGCTATAGCTGGTATCGCTATTATGACGACGCGGTGCTGATCGACCAGGCGGGCTATGTCCATGATTCGGTCGCTGGGGTCGATTGGAACCGCGACGGACGCGGCTATGTCGATCGCGCCGAGCCGTATCGCGATACGGCCTATGCTGCCCGGGCGACCGACGATGCCCCGATGATGGGCACCGTCGCCGGCGCCGCGATCAATCGCGCCAACGATCGCGGACCGCAAGCGCCACCCCCGCCGCCCAGCCAGCGCCGCGGCGTCGATTATGCCGCGGCTTCGGTACCGGTCGTGGCGCCGCTAGCGCCGCCGCGCGCGGGCGTCCGCTATGGCGAGCGCGGCGAGGTCGTCCAGCCGCTGCCCGGAACGATGGTCGCCAATGTCGATAGCCGGCCCGGTGCGAACGCGATGCCGCGCGACTATGCCGCGGGAACGGTGACGACCCGCACCTATCAGCCGGGGGTGATTACCTCGCAGCGCACGGTGATGACCACCGCAGGCTATGTCGCCAATGGCTATTATTACCCGCCGGTGATGACGACGACGATCACCTACGGCCAGCCCGCGACGACGACGGTCAGCGAGGGGTCGGGACTCCCCTGACCGCGTCGTCGGTGGAGACGGCGCGGTCGCCCAGCAGCCGGATCCGGGCGGGCAGCTGATCGAGGATCGCCTGCCGCGCGGCGTCGTCGCCCGCCGACCATGTGGCGATCTCGCTACCGCTGCGCCCGCACCCCAGGCACCAGCCGGTCGCCTTGTCGAGCGTGCAGACCAGGTTGCACGGGCTCGCTACCTTGGGCGGGGAAGGGAAGGCGATGAAGTCGGCGGCGGCCATTGCGTGCTTCAGCGGTTCAGCGTGACTTCCAGGAACGCCGGGAACGGGCCGTTCCAGCCATCGTCGGGCTGATCGTCGGCCTGGCGTTCGTGGCGCGCCGGACGGTCGCCACGGCGCGAGCGCCCCTCGTCGCGTGAACGGCCTTCGTCGCGCGAGCGGCTGGCTTCCTGCGGCCGTGCATCGTCGCGCGGACGGCGCTCTTCGCGCACCGGGCGGACGATCTCGGCGGGCAGCGGATCGTCGAGGATCGGCTCGGGGAGGATTTCGGCGATCTCGGGTTCGAAGCTCGGCGCGTTCGTCCGCGGCTTGGCACCGCGGCGCGGCGAGCGCTCGCGGCGCGGGCTGTCGGCGACGGGCTCCCGCGCGGCGGGCGTTTCGACCGTTGCGGCGGCGGGGGCCGCCAGGCGCTCGATCTTCTGCCCCTGCAGCTTCTCGATATTCGCGACGTTCTCGGCGTCCTCGGGGGTCACGAAGGTATAGGCGACCCCCGTCGCGCCCGCGCGGCCGGTGCGGCCGATGCGGTGGACATAATCGTCGGGATGCCAGGGCGCGTCGAAATTGACGACGTGGCTGACCCCCTTGATGTCGAGCCCGCGCGCGGCGACGTCCGACGCGACCAGGATATTGACCTCGCCGCGCTTGAAGCGATCGAGCTCGGCCAGCCGTGCCGACTGGTCCATGTCGCCATGGATCTCGCTCGACGCCAGCCCCGAGCGGCGCAGGCTCTTGTTCAGCTCGCGCACCGTCGTCTTGCGGTTGCAGAAGATGATCGCGGTGCGCACCTCTTCCTGCTGCAGCAGCGCCAGGAGCGTCGATCGCTTGGCGTCGGACTTCAGCGGCACCAGATATTGGGCGATGCTGAGATTGCTCGATGCCGGGCGCGACACCTCGATCATCTTGGGATTGTCGAGAAACTTGTCGGCCAGCTTCTTGATCGGTGGCGGCATCGTCGCCGAGAACAACAGCGTCTGGCGCGCCTTGGGCAGCTTGGTGCAGATTTCCTCGATATCGGGGATGAACCCCATGTCGAGCATCCGATCGGCCTCGTCGATCACCAGCAGCGAACAGCCGGTGAGCAGGATCTTGCCGCGCCCGAACAGGTCCATCAGCCGGCCCGGCGTCGCGATCAGCACGTCGACGCCCTTTTCGAGCGCCGCCATCTGGTCGCCCATCGACACGCCGCCGATCAGCAGCGCCATCGAAAGGCCCGAATATTTGCCGTATTTCTCGAAATTCTCAGCGACCTGCGCGGCGAGTTCGCGGGTTGGCTCGAGGATCAGCGAGCGCGGCATCCGTGCGCGGCTGCGCCCCTGCGCCAGGATGTCGATCATCGGCAGCACGAACGACGCGGTCTTGCCGGTGCCGGTCTGGGCGATGCCGATCAGGTCGCGCATCATCAGGACCGAGGGGATCGCGCTCGCCTGAATCGGCGTCGGCTCGGTATAACCCGATTCATTGACGGCACGCAGTAGTTCGTCAGACAGGCCGAGATCGGCAAAGCTCATGCGAATGTCCGGAAATCGCGGGCGCGCGATGCACCCGCAGGTTCAAATCGGGTCGCGGATTTGCGCCGGATTGTCAAGGTTCGCGCGTCAGCGCGCGGGCACCAGCGACCGGAAACCCTCGATCCGGCACGTGCCCCCCGATGCCGAGCGGATCGTGTCGCGCTGCGCGCACAACCGCCCGTCGCTGGTGCGTGCGACGGTGAAGCCCTGATAGAAGCCGAGCGCGGGGCAATCGCCGTCCAGCTTGGCGCGCATCCGCTTGCCGCCGGCCAATACCAGGTCGACGCTGTCGGGCCGCGTGATCGCTGCGCCTGCGAGCGACTCCATCGGCACGCATTGTTCGCTGCGCTGTTCGACCCAGCTGATCGGCGGCAGCGGCGCTGCCGAGGCGATCGGGGTGCGCGGTATCGATAGGCGCGTGACGCGGATCAGGATCCGCTGGCGGACACGAAGCGTGGCCGGCTGGGCGGGTTCGGCGGGGCGAACCTGCGCTTGCTGCGCGGGCGCCGCCCCGATCCAAAGGAGCATCGCCGTCAAAAAAGGAAACGGTATCGCCAATACATGCACCATCGTGCGCGAAACTGCGGAAACTGGGTTGAACGTCCGATGAATTGCTCGCGCCTCGGCGGCTATGCTACGCCTTGCGTGACCATGACGCCAGCCCAGACCCTGATGATCGCGGCGGCGCGCGCGCGCCTGGGCGAACGCGCGGTGATCGACGATTCCGAGCTGATCGCGCCCTGGCTGGTCGATTGGCGCGGCCGCTATCATGGGCAGGCGCCGGCGATCCTCCAGCCCGCCGATACCGCGGGCGTCGCCGCGATCGTCGCGCTGGCCGCCGAGCATCGCGTCGCGTTGGTGCCGCAGGGGGGGAACACTTCGATGGTCGGCGGGGCGACGCCGCCCGCCGATGGCAGCGCGCTGATCCTGTCGCTGCGCCGGCTGAACGCGGTGCGATCGGTATCGCCGAGCGAAGGCCTCGCGGTGGCCGAGGCGGGGGTGATCCTCGCCGATCTGCAAGCCGCCGCCGATGCCGAGGGGATGCGCTTTCCGCTGACATTGGGGTCGCGCGGATCGGCGACGATCGGCGGGCTGGTATCGACCAATGCCGGCGGCACCCAGGTGCTGCGTTTCGGCACGATGCGGCGGCTGGTGACGGGTATCGAGGCGGTGCTGCCCGACGGATCGGTGCATGACGGGCTGTCGTCGCTGAAGAAGGACAATCGCGGCTATGATCTCGACCAGCTGCTGATCGGCGCCGAGGGGACGCTGGGGATCGTCACCGCCGCCGCGCTGACCTTGGTGCCCGGAATCGCGGTGCGCGCGGTCGCCTGGGCGGGATTGCGCTCGCCCGAGGACGCGCTGGCGCTGCTGCGCCGGATCGAGGCGCGCACCGAGCTGGTCGAAAGCTTCGAGATCATTCCCGGCGACACGCTGGCGCTGGCGATCGCGCATGTTCCCGGCGGCCGGTCGCCCGTGGCGGGGTCGCATCGCTGGCACGTGCTGATCGAGGCGGCGAGCGGCGATCCGCAGGCCGATCCCGCCGCGACGCTCGAAACGCTGCTTGGCGATGCGATCGCCGACGGGCTGGTCGCCGATGCGACGATCGCCGCGAGCGAGGCGCAGGCCGCGGCATTCTGGACGTTGCGCGATTCGCTGTCGGCGGCCGAACGCGCGACCGGGCCGGCGGCGCAGCACGACATCTCGGTACCCGTGCCCGCGATGCCGCGCTTCATGATCGAGGCGGCGGCGGCGGTCGAGGCGCGCTTCCCCGGCACCCACGCCACCGCGTTCGGCCATCTCGGCGACGGCAACGTCCATTTCCACGTCCGCGCGCCAGCGGGCGCCGATCCCGCGCGCTGGTATTCGCAGGATGCGCCGATCGCCACGCGCTTCGTCCACGATCTGGTCGTTGCCGCGGGCGGGTCGATCTCGGCCGAGCACGGTATCGGGCAGATGAAGCGCGACGAACTGGCGCGGCTGGGGCCACCGTCGCGGCTGGCGGCGCTGCGCGCGATCAAGACCGCGTTCGACCCGCAGGGGCTTTTCAACCCGGGCAAACTCGTGTCCCTTGCGCGCGACCTGCCCGCCACCTAGAGCGCGGCGGACTTTATTCGTCCGGGAGAGTAAGATGGCCACCGTGCCGCAGTCGCAATCGCTGCCCCTTTTCTACAACAACCTCGAGCCGCTTTCGAGCCAGACCCATGCCGACTTCCGCGTGCGCCCGGCCAATGTGGCGCCGTTCCTCGCCAAGCATCACGCGGTGCCGCTGACCGTCGAGGAATTCCCGCTGGTCCAGCGCCGGATGCCGATCGTCTTTTCGATCGGTGACGATCCGGTGCCGCTGGCGCTGATGGGCCTCAATGAGGGCGTGAACACCTTCATCGACGATGCTGGCGCGCTGGTCGACAACGAGGTGTATGTCCCCGCCTATATCCGCCGCTATCCCTATCTGCTCGCCAAGCTGCGTCCCGACACCGACGAATTGTCGCTGTGCTTCGATCCGACGTCGGAAACGATCGGCGCGTTCGAGGATGGCGAACGCCTGTTCGAGAACGGCGAGCCGACCGAGCTGACCAAGGGCATCCTGAACTTCGCCGAGCAGTTCGAGCAGGCAGGCCAGCGCACCGGCCAGTTCATGCGCGAGCTCAAGGAATTGGGCATCCTGATGGACGGCGAAATCTCGATCCAGCCCGAGGGCGCGCAGCCCTTCGTCTATCGTGGTTTCCAGATGGTCGACGAGAAGAAGCTGAACGATCTGCGCGGCGACCAGCTGCGCAAGCTGACGCAGAACGGCATCCTGCCGCTCGTCTATGCGCACCTGTTCTCGCTCAGCCTGATGCGCGACCTGTTCTCGAAGCAAATGCAGCAGGGCAAAATGCCGCAGCAGGCGCAGCCGCTGAACGCCCAGCCACTCAACTGACGCACACCCGCCGCGGCCGTCCCAACGACGGTCGCGGCGCCGATTTGTCGATGCTTTGCAACGCTTGGGCGAATGTCGCCCGAAAGCCTTGAAGCGCCAAAACCCATCGCCTATATCGGCCTTACGCGATCTCGTGTCCCCCCTTTCGCGGGATCGTGCGACACGCCTTTCAGGCGTGTCTCCTCCCTGAACCTTGGCCACCTCGTACGGTTACGTACGGGGTGGTTTTTTTATGCGGTGCTCGCGGTCGTGGTCATTCGGCGGCGGCAGCGATCGGGGTGATCTCGTCGAGCAGCGCATCGATCATCGTGCGCAGGATATGTCCCAGCCGCTGCGCGCCCGCGTTGGGGGTCAGCGTCATGGGATCGAGATACAGCGTGCGATCGAATTCGATCTGCACCGCGTGGATGCCCGCTGCGGGCGCGCCATGCGCGTCGAGGATATGCCCGCCGGCATAGGGTGCGTTGGTCGCGATCCGCAGCCCGCTGGCGGTGGCGGCGCCCTCGATCCGCGCGAGGTACGGCGCTGCGGCGCTCTGGCCGAAGCGATCGCCCAGCACGATCCGCGCCGGCGCCTCGCCCGCCAGCGTCGGCATCGAATGGATGTCGAGCAGCACCGCGACGCCGAAGCGCCGCCGCGCCGCCGCCAGCGCGGCAGCGAGCGCTGCGTGATAGGGCCGATGATCCTCGACGATCCGCGCCATCACCTCGTCGCCGCGCAGCCGCCGCCGCCACACGTCGCCCGAGACCCCGGCGCGCCGCGGGACGAGCCCGAGCCCGCCCTTGAGCTTGGCCGATTCGAACGGCATCGCGCTGGCCGAGACGCCTTCGTCGATCCGTGGATCGCGCTCGTCCTCGCCGCGGTTGAGGTCGATCCAGGCGCGGGCGCGGCGCGCGACCAGCATCGTTTCGTCGCGGCGCGCGGCATGCGCGATCGAATCGACATGGCGGTCCTCAAGCGGCAGCAATGCCGCGAGAGGGAGCCGGATCGCCGCCAGCATCGCCGCGGGATATTCGCGTCCGGCATGCGGCACCGACAGGACCACCGGCGATGCGGGCTCGGCAGGGCCGAACCGATCGAAGCTCGGCGATGCTGCGCTGCTGGTCACCGCTTCGTTGCTAAACGCTGCCGATGGCGCCGACAATGCAGTATCGGGGCCGCATTCGCGCCGGTTTCGCCGCGGCGTCGGCTGGAAAATATTAAGGGCTTGTCCCATAGGATGGCGAGGGCGCCGGGGCCGGCGAGAGACGGGGACGTGATGTACAGGATTTTGCTGGCCGAAGACGACAACGTCATGCGCGAATATCTGACGCGCGCGCTCGAACGGTCGGGGTATGTCGTCAGCGCGGTCGATCGCGGGACCGCGGCGATCCCGTTGCTCGAGGCCGAATCGTTCGACCTGCTGCTGACCGACATCGTGATGCCCGAGATGGACGGGATCGAACTCGCGCAGCGCGCGGGCGAGATGGCGCCCGACATGCGGGTGATGTTCATCACCGGCTTCGCCGCGGTGACGCTGAAGGCGGGCAAGGCGGTGCCGCATGCGCGCGTGCTGTCGAAGCCGTTCCACCTGCGCGATCTGGTGCTCGAGATCGACCGGTTGTTCGAGAGCGAAACCGTTCCCACCCATAATTGATGCGCCGCGGGGGCCGCGCAGGCGTTTACCCGCTTGCACCCGGCGGCGACCCTCGCTAATGGCGTCGCTCCCACTGGGGGCGCGTAGCTCAGTGGTAGAGCACTGTGTTGACATCGCAGGGGTCGCAAGTTCAATCCTTGCCGCGCCCACCATCAAAAACCCCGCCGGCTCGACGAGCTGGCGGGGTTTTTTGTATGTGCGTTCCGAGCGCGCGCTTTGGACCGCGCGGGGCGACGAGGAGGATTGCGGCATCGCTGAGGACAACACCGATCTGGCGCTGGCCGAGCGTTCGGGGATCGACGATTCGATCGCTTATCTGCGCGGTGCGTATCCGCAAGCTGGATGGCGCACGCATGCCAATTTCGGGCAGCTCGCCGATTTCTGGCTGCACGTCCACGAATCGCTGCGTAGCGAGGGCGCCGAGGTGGCCAGCGTCGTCGATCGGTTTCGCGTCCGCCAGCTCGATCCTCATGCCTTCCAGCGCGCCTTCGTGCCGCGGCTCAACGGCTTTCTCGGGCATCTCGAACAGCATCACCAGATCGAGGATGCGGCGTATTTCCCCAGGTTCAAGACGATCGATCCGCGGATGGTCGCCGGCTTCGACCTGCTCGAGGCCGATCACGCGCTGATCCACGAACTTCTGCTCAAGACCGTCGACGATGCGCGCGCGCTGCTCACGGCGCTGGCGCTCCCCGGCGACGCCGGCCTGCGCGCGGCCGATGGCTATGCCCAGCGCGCCGACCGCTTCCTGGCGCTGATGCTGCGGCATCTTGCCGACGAGGAGGAAATTGTCGTCCCCGCATTGCTCGAACATGGCGAGCGACCGCTCCTTTGACCCGCGTTCTTGCTCGCGAAAGGTGCCAGCGCGAACCTGTGCTGAAGACTATTTGCAATCCGCCGAAAGGGCGGCGAGAGCGGCTTCAGGCGGCCAGGCGTCCCGGTGCCACTTTCAGTGTCACGATAAGCCCGCTCTCGGCCCAGTCGTAATCGATCGCGCCGCGCAAGTGTCCGGTTACGCTCCGCTCGACCAGCTTGCTGCCATAGCCTGCCTTTCCCGATGGCGGTTCGACCTTGGGGCCGCCGCTTTCGGTCCATACGATCGTGACGGCTTCGTCCTGCGCCGAACACGAAACGTCTAGCGTGCCGTCGTCGACCGACAGTGCGCCGTATTTGAGCGAGTTGGTGGCCAGCTCGTGAATCACGAGGGCCAGGATCGTTGTCGCCGAATCGCCTACGCTCATTCGCGGCACCGACACGCGGATGCGCCCGCTGAAGGCGCCCAGATCGTCATACGGCGCAAGCAAGACGGTCAACAGATCGCCCAGCAATGCCGACGCGGCCTTCGTCTGCCCCGGGACCGGACGAACCAGATCATGCGCACGCCCCAGCGCGGTAAGCCGAAGCGTCAGTTCCTCGGCCATTTCGGTGGTGGTCGAGGTCAATCGCGACGATATCGCGGCAAGCCCCGAGGCGATCACGAGCAGGTTCTGCACGCGATGACTCATCTCCCCAGCCAGCAGTTCGCGGCCTTCCTCGGCCTGTTTGCGCCCGGTTACGTCGATGAAGATTCCGAACATGATTCGGCTTACCATGCCGGCATCATCGCCCTTGCCGCGCGCCGATATCCATTTGAGCTCGTCGCCGATCATGATCCGAAAATCGATCTCATAGGGGCCGATGATCGCGCGCGTCGCATTGAACGCCGCGCGGACCCGGTCGCGATCGGCGGGGTGGATGTGCGCCGATAAATCCTCGAAACTCACATCGGTGGCGCGGGGAATACCCCAGAGATCATAGGCGTGATCGTCCATCGCCAGCGCATCGGTATCGACGTTCCAAGACCAGAGCGTGACCCCGGCTGCTTCGATCGCCCTCACCAGATTCTTCGGTTCCCACAACAGCGGCTTGAGCGTTTCGGCGGTACTGGTCATTGCTTCTCCGCACGCGCTTGGCGCATGTCATACCTTTGCTGGCGTATCGCGGGGGGCTTTCGCACACCGCCAGCCTTGCCGCAACCGAGCCTCGGTTCGACGCGGAGGCGACACATCTTGGCCGCCGAACTGGCCCAGAACACGCTAGCGGCGCTCGGCTCGCGCGGATGGCTGGGAAAGGCTGAACGCAATCACTCGTTGGGGCCGGTGAATGGGAGAACAGATAGCGTCAGACAACCTTACCGGGACGACCTGAACACGCCCAAATGGCATAGTCACCGTTCTGAAGCTGACCAATCGTCAAGGATGATCGTTATCGCAGTCCTGACCGCACCAAGGCTGCACCGCCGCGGCGCGATGTAGAGCTTGCAGATTGGTTTCGACTTCGCTTCTCACCCAATCGATGCTGGCCTTCCTCAGGTCGTGTTGCTTTGCCATCATCTTGACGAGCGGGTTCGTCGGGACGTTGAGAAGCCGAGCGAGTTCCGGTGCCGCGATCGTACGTTCGGCCCCCGCGCTCGAGGGGATGCACGACATCTATTACGGCACCGCGCTGCCGCCGCATCGCGTGCCGATCCCATTGATCCGCCCCGACGACCGGATCGGCGAGGCCTGTTTCCGCGTCGATCCTGAAAAGATCGTCGCGATCGTCGAGACCGAAGCCCCGACTGCAACCTGCCCTTTGCCGCGCCCGATGCCGCCGCGCCCGATGCTGCCGCGCATGCGATCGCCGGGCATCTGATCGAGTTCTTCGCGCACGAAGTCGCGCGCGGGCGGCTGCCGGCGTCGTTGCTGCCGCTGCAATCGGGGGTGGGCAATATCGCCAATGCGGTGTTGAGCGGGCTGGTGACCGGGCCGTTCGGCGACATGACGTCGTACACCGAGGTAATCCAGGACGGGATGCTCGACCTGCTCGATTCGGGAAAGTTGCGGATGGCGTCGGCGAACGCCTTCTCGCTCAAGCATGTGCGCCGGGCGACCAGTCGAGCCAGTCGCCATAAGCGTGGCAGGTGGCCAGCAGTCGTTCCTGCCCGCTGGGCCAGCACGTCAGCAGCAACTGGACTTGGCGGCGCATCGTGTTCCATTCGAAGCTGATCCGCGCCAGTGGGCGATCGATGGTGGCGTCGCTGCCGGCCTGCGCCAGCATCGCCGCAATGGCATCGCGCTGTGCCTGGGGCAGATATTGCAATACCATCGAATGCACCACCACCCGGCAGATTCCGGCGCGTTGGGGCTCGTCCAGCCGCGCGGCCAGCCATGTGCAGGCATCGCCGCGATCGACCTGGGGCGGATGGCGCTGCGCCAGCGCCAAAGCCTGTTCGAGCCGGTCGGCGCGCTGCGGCTGATCGGCCCAGATGTAGGACAACAGCCGGTCGCGGGTTGCCATGTCGTCGGCGCGCAAGGGATTGAGATCGGTGCCGCGCGCGCTGGCAATCGTCAGCGGCGCGCGCACCAGCGCTTCGCCGCGCCATGAAGGGGCGACGCGGACCGGCGAACCGGCATCGCCGGCAACGATGCCGCCCAGTTCGAAGGCATACAGCCCCAGATTGAGGTTGAGGCCGCAACTCGAACCAATCTCAAGCAGCTCGAAGGGCAATCCGAACTCACGGCTGGCTTCCATCAGCGCCGCCGCGATCGCCCCCGACCGACCTACTTCGTTGGTTTGCGGCGTATCGTGCATCGATGTCGCCATCAACTGGTCATGCGCCGCCAGCGCTTCGCCGATCGCGCCGTCGAAATCGTCATGCTGGCCGGCGTACAGCGCGCTCAATGCCGGCGAGCTGCCCCGCCGGGCGATCGCATGCAGCCCGGCATTGAAGCGCACCGCTACCGCATCGCGCAGCGGATCGCCCGGCCAGTCGCGGATCAGCGCGGCGGTGCGCGGCGCGCGGTGCAACTGGCGCTGGCCTGCCTCAAGGACCGCCGCGACGAACGGCGAGCCCAGATCGCGTGCAACCTCGGCGTGACGCCATAGCTCCCCCCGTTCGGGTATTGGCGCGTACATGTTCATTGTGGTTCCTTGCCCGGGGTGCGGGCGTTGGTTCGTTCGGAAGGGACCGCGAGCGGTGGGAAGCCTTTAGAAGGATTGCCAATCGTCCGATTCGGTCGCTGCCGGACGGACGAGCGCCGCCACCGCAGCCTTGGGCAGTTGCTTGACCGGTCCCGAAAAGCGGACCTGCGTCGCATATCCATCGACCACCGCGGCGGTCCCCACATTGAAGCGACCGGCATGTTCCGAAAGGCCGCGCACTTCGGTTGCAAGGTTGCGCGCAGCCGCCGAGGTCTCTTCGACCATCGCGGCATTTTGCTGGGTAGCCTGGTCCATCGTCGCGATCGCGGCGCTGATCTGCGTGATCGCGGTCGACTGCGCCTGGTTGTCGGTGGCGATGTCGCCTAGCAGGCTGTTCACTTCGACGACCCCGGTCGAGATGTCGGCCAGCGAGCCATCGACGCGGCGCACCGCCTCGACCGCGGTGATGATGTCGGTTTGGGTCGCGCTGAGCTGGTCGCGGGCACGGCCGGCCTCTTCCTCGGCGCGCATCGCCAGCGCCGAGACGAGATCGGCGACCACCGCGAAGCCGCGCCCGGCATCGCCCGCTCGGCCTGCCTCGACCGCGGCGTTCATCGCCAGCACGCGGGTCTGGAACGCGATCTTGTCGAGCCCCTCGATCACGCTGTCGATTCCCTTGGCGCTGTCCGACACCCGGCTCATCGCGGCGACCGCTTCCTCGGCGGTTGCACGGCCGTCGGCGACGGTCGTCATCGTGCCATTGGCGCGGTGCACGGTGCGCGTCGCGGCTTCGGCGGTGGTCTTGAGGCGGGTGTCCATCTGGATCACCGCAGCCGACGTCTCCTCGAGGTTCGCCGCATTGCTCTCGGTTCGGCGTGCGAGGTCTTCCGATGCCTGCGCGATCTCGCTCGATCCGGTGCGGATCGATGCGGTCGACTCGCCGACCGAGCCGATCAGTTCGCGCAGCGAGCCGATCGCGTCGTTGAAGTTGGACTTCACCGCGGCATAGCTCGCCGGGAAGTCGCGCGTGATCTCGGCCGTGAGGTCGCCCTCGGCGACGTCCGACAGATGCTGCGACAGCGTGTCGACGACCAGCTTCTGCTCGGCTTCGGCGCGGGCGGCGGCGGCGTCGGCTTGGTCCTTGGCCACCGCGGCGTCGCGGAATACCAGCACTGCGCGTGCCATGTCGCCCAGCTCGTCGTGGCGATCGAGGTCGGGGACGGTGATGTCGTGCTTGCCGGCGGCAAGATCGGCCATGGTGCCGGTCAGTCGCGAGACCGGGCGGGCGATCAGCTGGCTGAGCATGAAGGCGAGCCCAATCGCAATGCCGATCATCGCGATGCCGCCGATGATCAGCACCGTGACGGCCGAATTGATCGCGCTTTGCTGGCTTTCCGAATTGGTCTTGATCAACGCCTCTTCGGCGTCGCGGATCTCACGCAGCGGCAGTACCGCGGCGCTGGTCAGCACCGCCTTGCCGGCGGCGCGGACTTCGGCCTCCGCGCCTTCGCGCTCGCCGGCCTTGACGCGCGCGATCAGCCGGTCGCCCCAGGTCTTGCGCCAGTCGAGCGTCGCGGTGCGCGACTGCAGCAGCGCGGCTCGCAACGGCGCGTCGGTCAGCAGCGTCTCGAGCTCGCGCGACGCGGCATCATATTCGTCGCGCGCCTCGTCGTAGGACTTGAGGTAGCTCGGATCAGCCGTGACCAGGAACCCGCGCATCTGGCTGTTTTGCCGCAGCAAAGAGGTTTCCAGCGTCAACGCCTTGGAATGGATCGTCTGGCTGAGGTTGTTGCCGTCCGACGCGTTGCGGATCGACGTGATGTTCGCGAAGAACACCGCCATCATCGCCGCTGCCGAGACGCAGATGATGAGGAACGACAGCGCGAGTTTGCGCGGGATCTTCATGGATTTGAACATGACGGGATCTTTCGGTCGGTAGCTGAGGTCCGTGGGAATGCCCGACCGGAGCGCGCAGGCGCCCCGGTCGGTGCGCCGCGTCAGAAGGCGTAGCGCAGCGTTCCCGAGATGGTCCGGCCGGTGTAGGCGCGGCCGAGCGCGATGCCGCTGGCCGGAATCGTGCCTTGCGTGACATCGGCCAAGGCGAGCGTGTCGAACAAATTGTTGACGTTCAGCATCAACTGCACCCGCTCGATCGGACGGACCTGCACAAAGGCATTGACTAGCGTGTAGCCAGGCATTTTCAGCTGGTTGACGTCCTGCGCGAAGCTGCTCGTCGTGCCGATCACGTTCGCGCCGAAGGTGACATGCTTCAGGTCGATCTGCGGCGTCGCCTGGAAGATCAGGCTGGGCTGCCGGCGCGGGGTGTTGCCGATGATCGCGGCGCTGGTTGCATCGGCCGTGATCTCGGCGTCGGTGTAGGTACCGCCCGCGGTCAGGTTGAAGACACCATATTGTACGCCGCCTTCGAACTCGACGCCCTTGGCGCTGTAAGACCGGACGATGTTGACCGACTGACTTGAACCATCGGCATTGCTGACGACCTGCGAATTGCGTTCGCTGGTCTTGGCCTGGAAGGCGGTGACGTTGACCGTCAAGCCGCGCTGGCGGAACTTGACGCCGATTTCGGCCTGCTTGATCGTGTCGAAGCCGCTGTCGTCATTGAACAGCCCACCGCTGCTGTAACCAACCGCCGGCGTGAACAGGATCTTGTCGGCGGCAGCGCGGCCACCGCGGCTGTAGCGCGCGAACATCGCCAGCGGCTCGGCAATACGGAAGTTGATGCCGCCCGAATAGCTGAGATAGCCATAGTTGTAATCGACGCGACCCGGGCGGTCGAGCGGTAGCACGCCAGTCAGTCGTTCGGCCTGCGAAATCTGCCCATTGCCGTTGACGTCGAACGGTTGCGCGCCGGGGCCACGGCCAAGGAGCTCGGCACCGAACAGCGTGCCGGCGACCTTGCCGAAATCATAGCGGACGCTGCCGCCAATGGCGATCTTGCCAATGTGATAGTTGAGCGAGGCATAGGGCGCGTTGATCGCGTAGTTCACGTCGTAGCTGCGATGACCAAAGCCGCCGCTGACAGAGTAGGTGAGGTAACCCTCCTGCGTCACGGGTACGCCCGCTGCTGTCGTGATGTTGACCAGCGCCGCATTACCGCCGCCGCGCACGTCGGACAGGATGGTAGCGTAGTGCCAGTCGGTCTTATAGTCCTGCGACGACTTGTAGAAGCCGGCGGTGGTCGTCAGGTTGCCGTTGCCAACCTGCCAGACGCGGCTGATACGCAAATCGTTGGTGGCATTGTTGAGGCTGTTCGCGGTGCGATCGATGAACAGCGTCTGCACCAGCAGGCCGTTGCCGTTCAGCGCTGCCGGGTCGGTGATCGCCTGCCCGGTCAACGGGCCGGTGGCGTAGGATAGCCGCGCACCCGCGCCGCCGCTGGCGGCGGCCAGCGCCGCTGCCGATCCGACCGAGCGCGGGAAGTTCTGAAGCGACTTTCCGGACATGTCGGCAAAGCGGAACTTGTTGCTGACGGTCCACGCGCCGAAATCGAACTGCCCATCGAAGCCGATCGACTTGACGATCGCGTGCTGGCCGTCGCGCAAATCGCTGCGTGTCGGATTATTGTCGGCATCGAGCCCCAGGATGCCGGCGGTGTTGGGCGACATCAGCGTATCGGACTTGATGTCGAGGCCTGGCACACTGGCATAGACCGGCGCCGCATTGGTGCCGGTCACGCGCAGCGGAATCGCCTGGTAGGGGGGGGTGATGTCATTCAGATACTTGCCGTACACACGGACATAGCCGTTCGAGAATGTCTTGGTGATGTTGGCCTTGACCTGGCCGCCGCGGAAGGCGTCGAAGCCCTGGCTGCGCGGGCCTTCACCCTGGCGGAAGAAGCCGCCGACGTGGAAGCGCAGCGTGTCGCTGATCTTGTGCCCATAATCGCCATCGACGCGATATTCGCCGTAGTTGAGGCCTACCGTCGTCTGGACCGCGCCGCCCTCGACGTCGCCGGTCTTGGAGATCAGATTGAGCACGCCGCCCGGCGAGTTCGACGCAAAGGTCGATGCCGACCCACCGCGGATCGCCTCGACCTGCGCCACGTTGAGGTCGAAGCGCATGAACATGTCGGCGCCAAAGCCCTGCATGTCGCCGAATTCGAACACCGGCAGGCCGTCTTCCTGCAGCTGCAGATATTTGGAACCGGTGCCCGACATCGGCAGGCCGCGGATCGTGAAATTGGCGTTGCCCTCGCCGATCGCATATTCGACGCGCATGCCCGGGATGTTGCGCAGCGCTTCACCGAGCGAGCGCGCGCTGAACTTCTCGATCTCGGTCGCCTTCAGCGCACTGGTCGAGGTCGCGCTGTCCAGCCGGTCGCGGCCCTTGGCGACGCCGGTGGTAAAAGCCTCCTCGGCAGGCGCTTCCTTTGCGGCTTGTTCCGCTTGGGGATCGGATCGCTCGGCTGCCTGTTTGTTTGTGGCAGACTGCGCATGGGCGAGGCCCGGGACCAACAGCGCCATTGGCGCGACCGTAAGCAAGAGGCGAAGGCGGTTCACTGACTATCCAATTAAAGATCAACCAAGCGGGAACGGATCGAAATCAGGTGCAGCTTGCGTTGACAGATGGTTGAAACGAAATTTTAACTTAATGCGAAGCCTCAGCTTGCCCGAGGCTGGCATATCTCCATTATAGACGGCTGATCACCGGCGAGCGTTTTGGCGCGCAATCATTCGATCACCGACACTGATCCGTGCCATGTTGTTCAGGAACTGGGACAAGGCGGATAGGTGGCGGCGGTGATCGGCGGGCGGGCGATCCTCCCGGCCGGGGCGCGATGGCGCACCGGCCGGGCCGCGATCAGAACGCGTAACGCATTGTCGCCGAGAGGGTCCGGCCGGTGTAGGCGCGGCCGAGCACGACGCCGCTGGCCGGGATCGCGCCCTGCGTAACATCGGCGAAGGCGAGCGTGTCGAGCAGGTTGTTGACGTTTAGCATCAACTGCACCCGATCGGTCGGGCGGACCTGCACGAAGGCGTTGACCAGCGTGTAGCCGGGCAGCTTCAGGCTGTTGACGTCCTGCGCGAAGCTGCTCGTCGTGCCGATCACGTTCGCGCCGAAGGTCACATGCTTCAGGTCGATCTGCGGCGTCGCCTGGAAGATCAGGCTGGGCTGCCGGCGCGGGGTGTTGCCGACGATCGCGGCGTTGGTCGCGTCGGCGGCGATCTCGGCTTCGGTATAGGTGCCACCCGCGGTCAGGTTGAAGACACCATATTGTACGCCGCCTTCGAACTCGACGCCCTTCGCGCTGTACGATCGGACGATGTCGACGATCGTCGACGAACCATCGGGAAGGCTGGTGACCTGCGAATTGCGCTCGCTGGTCTTGGCCTGGAAGGCGGTGACGTTGGCGGTAAAGCCGCGCTGGCGGAACTTGACGCCGATTTCGGCCTGCTTGATCGTGTCGAAACCGCTGTCGTCATCGAACAGCGAACCGCTGCCGTAATTGACCGCCGGCGTGAACAGGATCTTGTCGGCGGCGGCGCGGCCACCGCGGCTGTAGCGCGCGAACATCGCCAGCGGCTCGGCAATGCGGAAGTTGATGCCGCCCGAATAGCTAAGGTAGCCATAGTTGTAATCGATGCGACCCGGGCGGTCGAGCGGCAGGACGTTGGCCTGACGCTCGGCCTGCGAAATCTGGCCATTGCGGTTGACGTCGAACGGCAGCACGCCGACCCGACCGCCGCCGAGCTCGAGACCGAACAACGTGCCGGCGACCTTGCCGAAATCATAGCGGACGCTGCCGCCGATCGCGATCTTGCCGATGTGGTAGTTCAGCGACGCATAGGGCGCGTTGACCGCGTAGTTCACGAGGTGGCCCTGAGGCGGCGCTCAATCTGTACTAGCGCTGCGCTGGTCTCTTCGAGGCTAGCGGCGTTGCTTTCGGTACGGCGAGCAAGATCCTCGGACGCCTGCGCGATTTCGCTCGAGCCGGTACGGATGTTGATCGCGCTGTCGCTCACCGCGGCGATCGTCGTCCGTAGCGACGACACCGCGGCGTTATAGTCCCGCTTGAGCAGAGCATAGTCACCAGGGAAATCCACTTCGATTGTTTCGGTCAAATTGCCGGCTGCAAGCGCTGTTAAGCTCTCGCCCAAACAAGTCGTGACTGTTTGAAGGATACGCGCCTGCTCGGCACGTTCGGTGGCAAGTGCCTCCGCCGAATGTTCTCGATCTATGGTTTGCCGGTCATTGGCGTTAACCAACGCAACGATACGCTGCGCCACCCAGATGAGCGTGGCTGCCTCGACAACAAGGACGATCGCATGAAAGGCGACCCGCGCCAACGAGCCGTCACCGGCAAACAACCATTGTGGCATAATCATGCCAAGCCCGAGATGGTGGACGGCAACGACGCCCGTTGCTGCGGCGAGTGCCTTCCAGTCGCAAAGGATCGACGCTGCTGCGAGCAGCGCAAAGAACAGCATGTGCAGGTCGGTCTGCCAGCCATACCCCTCGCTGATGAACAGCAGAAGCGCGGGTAGGGCGGCCACGGTAATGCTTACCGCCAAGCGGGCACCCGCATCGATGCGGCGCTGCGCAATCAGAACCCCCGGATAAACGACGAGCAAGAGCGCGAGCACCGCTGCCGGCCATTTGTCAGGCGTTG